>QZIZ01000139.1 GCA_003599195.1 Deltaproteobacteria bacterium
GGTTCCGCGCATGGACATCGACCTCCGGCTTGATGTCCGGCAGTATAGCACCATTGATAACCAATCGCGATTGCTAGTTTTTCAACACCCTGTTAGGGGTCAGGTTAAGAAGCGAGCCGCAGGCTCATAGATGGCCTTGAATAATTACGGTTTGGAGTTGAGTGAGAAAGAGTCTGAAATGTGATATAAAATCGTTAATCTACGAGTTAGATGAGAGAGGGCTCTGCATGCCGGAAATCTGTCGCTTCTATGGAATAATCATCGCCATGTACTTTGAAGATCATCCTCCGCCCCACTTTCATGCTCGCTACGGAGATTATAAAATATCAGTCAAGATTGAGGATTACATGGTCCTGGAGGGCAGTTTCCCTCCCCGGGCTTTGGGCCTGGTTATGGAATGGGCAGCTAAGAATCAGGAAAAACTCATGACCAACTGGGATCTGGCCCAGGATTCCCAACCTTTGGTGAAAATTGCCCCTCTGGAATAGGAGGCGGGTTTATGTATGTCGATGTGATTGCGGCTACTTATGCAGGTGATTACAAACTGTACGTCACCTTTGCCGATGGCAAGGCCGGGGTGGTGGATTTCGCCGGGTATATCCAAAAGGGGGGAGTCTTTGAACGACTAAAGGATATTGAATATTTTAAGAAATTTGAGATCAACCAAGAGTTGGGGGTTATTACCTGGAATAATGAAGTGGATATCGCCCCGGAAACATTGTATAGCAAAGCTCTGGAGACCCCTTTGCCTGGCTGGATGAGGCCGGAGAAAGAACTGGAGGGTCCGGCTTCTTAGTCAAGTTATCCTTGAGGCAGGGGGAAGGGGTCTAAGGGCAGGCCCGGAGACCCGCCTTGCCAAGGTTGCTCACCCCTTCCCTCAGGGCACCCCGAGGCTCTCCTGGGCGCCCTCAGAACCTCTCCGCAAACCCAGGCGGGGTATCAAGGATGCGGCCAGGCGGCGCATGGCCTCCGCCTGGGAATGCTTCCCCAGGGTTTCGTAAAGATCGCCCAATTCCCGGGCCACGAGGCCGGTGCGGGGGTCGAAAGGATTAAACTTTAAGGCCCGGAGATAGCAGGCTTCCGCCTGGTCCAGGACTCCTTCGTCCCGGTACTTCATGGCTTCGCACCAAAAGATATTGTCATTGCCGTCATGGGCCATAATGGTGTCAGCGTTTCCCTGGCGGTCCAGGATTTCGACGGCGATGTCGTCTTCCTGATAGTATTGATCCAGATCGGCGATGATTTTGCCGGACCACTTTGATCTGAAAATCCGGAAATTTTCCTTATCCCGGTCGTGTCTGCCCGGGGTCTTGCCTTCCAAGTGATAGACAGAGGCCCGGGGATTATAGACCACCTGATAACCCTGTTCTCTTAAAGTGAAACAGAGGTCCACATCCTCATAGCCGTTCCGGTAGTTTTCGTTAAAGGCGCCCGCGGCCAGGAACAGGTCTTTCTTGATCAGCATGCAGGCTGCGGTCACGGCCTGGAAGGCCCTTTCCTTATTAACCGCGGGATGGTCCTGGTCATAGTGTTGGTAGATGTGATGGACGAGTTTCTGATCGTTAAAAACCACGCCCGCGTGCTGGACGGAACCGTCGGGATACAACAGCTTGGCGCCCACGGCCCCGGTTTTTGGGTCTTTCCCGGCGCAAGAAACCATCTCCTCCAGCCAGCCGGGCTGGACGATGGTGTCGTTGTTTAGAAAGACCAGGTATTCCCCCCGCGCCGCCCGGGCGCCCTGGTTGGAGGCCTTGGCAAAGCCCAGGTTGGTGCGGTTGACAATGCACCGCAACGCGCCTTCGGCTTCCATACGGTTCAGATAATCCCGGGTGCCGTCGCTGGAGCCGTTATCCACCACGATGATTTCATGGGGATAGCCGGTATGCTTCCAGATGGATTCGAGGCATTGCCGGGTGAGGGAGAGGTTGTTGAAAACCGGGATGATGATAGAGGACAGCGCCCTTCCGGCCGCAGTGGTTGTTTCTTCCCGAACTTCCCGGGAGGGGAGGGTTGCGCCCCCGCCGTTTCCCGGCGTCCGTCCCTTGGTGAACTCCAGGAGCCTGGGGTGACGGGGGTTGATGGCCGCGGCCCGGCGGCAGGCCTGGCCGAAGGCCTCCTGGTCCCCTAAATGCTGGGCCACCCGGGCCAATCCCAGCAAGGCCTCGATATGCCGAGGATCAATTTCTGCCGCGTCCGTTAAATAACCTTTAGCCTCCTGAAAGAGTCCCAGATCAATGCAGGTCGCGCCCAGATGGGCCAGGACTTCAGGGTCCTTGGGGCTCCGGTTCCAGGCCTTGGTGAGCGCTGCCATGGCGCCGCTCAGGTCGCCCCGCTGGCGGCAATTAAGACCCAGGCGTTTGAGCAGGGGCAAGGACTCGGGGTCCACCTGGTGGGCGGCCCGCAGGACCTCCCAGGCATCCCGGTGCTTGCCCTGCAGGGTGAGGACGTCGCTTAAGGAGAAGGACGCTTCCAGAAGGTCCGGATAGTTTTGGGCGAGGGCACGAAGATGCTTTTCCGCGGTCCCCCAGTCCTCCCGCTCCATGGCTGCGGTGGCCATTCCCAGCAGGTTTTGGGCTTGGGAGGCCGCAGCTTCGGCAGCGGTGGCCGGGTTTTTTAGCGCCCCCCTTTGTCTTTCTAAAAATTGCTGCTGCATGACCTTTAAATGGGGCCGGTCTTTTAAATGGTCCTGATATTTGGCGTGGATGATCTCCAGGGTGCGGATAAAATCCGCCCTCTTTTGGCTGGTCATGGTGCTGCCGTCCTGGCGCCAGGTAAACTCGCAGGTGACCTTTTTGATGTGAGAAAACGGATAATGGAGGGACAGCCTGATCCATAAATCCCAATCCTCGTGGGTGGTCAAGGTTTCGTCAAAGAGGCCGGACTTCTCCAGGCAGGCCTTTTCGTGCATCAGGCAGAGCACCGGGAACTGGTTGGTCACCAACAGGTGGTCAGGGTTGAAGTCATTGGAATAAGGCAGGTCTCTACAGGTGGTGGCGTATCTGCCCAACTGCTTCTCCTGGTGGGCCCGGTGGGCGTCGGTGTAGGCCACCCGGTATTCCGAGGTTTCCAAGAAGGTCACCAAGGTTTGCAGGTGATCGGGATAGAAGAGATCATCGTCATCCAAATAAGCGATATATTTGCCTCGGGCCAATTTCAGGCCGGTGTTCCGGGCCGCGGCCAGACCGCGGTTGCGGTCGTGTTTGACGTAGGTGATGTTGCCGTTTTTATTGAGCCAGCCCACGATGTCGGCTACGTCCAGGCCGCAGTCATTGACCACGATGATTTCATGGTTTTTGTGGGTCTGGTCGAGGATGCTTTTTATGGTGGCCACCAACATATCCGGGCGGTTGTAAGTGGGCACGATTACCGAGACCAGGGGGAGGGCGGAGGCCCCGGCTTTCTGCATTAGGGCGCTGACTCCGGCCGCGGTTTGCCGCTCCCGGGCCCTCTTTTGGGCCAGGCGGGCAAAGTGTTGCTGCTGCTTTGCCTTTTCCTTGGAGATGCAGGAAGAAGTGGCCCGCCAGCAGTAAAGGGGCTCGGCCAGGTTGGCCAGCCGGTGGTGATCCGCCAGGCGCAGCCACAAATCATAGTCCTGGGCATAGGTAAACCTCTCGTCGTACCCCCCGGCCTGGACCAGCGCGGCCTTGCGCATCATGACGCTGCCGTGACCGAACCAGTTCTGTTTGAGTAAACCGGTGCGTAATTCACTGTCTTCGGCCAATACCCGGATGAGATTATTTATCCAGCCGGACTCGTCGATCTGGTAGTAAGGAGTGCCCACCAGGGCGTGCCCGGGGTGGTTTTCCAGGAATTGCAGCTGCTTCTCCAGGCGGTGGGGCAGGGAAAGGTCATCCGCGTCCATGCGGGCGATGTATTCCCCCCGGGCCTGGCTGATGCCGAGGTTGAGGGATTTGGTGAGGCCCAGGTTTTCTTTGTTGGTAATGACCCGGACCCGGAAATCATCCAGGTTTTTCAGGGTCTGGGCCGTTTCGTCCGTGGACGCGTCATCGATGATGAGGAATTCGTAATTCTGATAAGTCTGCTGGAAGATGCTCTTGACGGCCTCCTCCAGGAAGGGGCCGCCGTTGTGCACAGCCATGACCACGCTGACCTTGGGCTGGGACACCTCACCCCGGTTGTCCCGGGCCACGGGCACCCGGGCGTCCCATTGGCCGCCGTAAAAGGCCTGAACCCGCTCGTTGTGGCCTTTAAGATAGACCAGGCCCCGGTCGTCGATGAATTCATGCAGTTTGTTTTCCAGGGTATACCGGTACAAAAAGCTGTCGGGAATGCCCACAAAGACGTTGAACCAGCAGACGCTGGGCTTGATCTCGTTGATTAAGGCGATAGTTTCCTGAAGGTCCGCCGGGGTCTCGCCGGGAGTGCCCACAATGACGCTGGCCGCGGTCTTGACGCCGAATTCCTGGCAGAGCCGGAAGGCGGCCTTGGTCTGGGCGATGTTGATGCCCTTTTTCAAGAAATCCAAGACTTTTTGGGAGCCGCTTTCCACCCCGAAGTAAAAGGCCTTCAATCCGGCCCGGACCATGAGGTCCAACAGTTCCCGGTCCAGGGTGTCCACCCGGGTTTCACAGGCCCAGGAGATCTTGATGCCTTTTTCCAGGAGAAGATTGCAGAATTTAACCGTTCTTTCCTTGTTGACGGTGAAGTTGTCCTCCCGGAAATAGATGCCTTTGGCCCCATATGTTTGGACCAGGTGTTCGATTTCGGCCACGATGCGTTCGGCGCTGAAATAGGTGTAACGCCGCCCCCAGATGGAACCCACGGAGCAGAAGGCGCATTTAAAGGGACAGCCCCGGCTGGTATTCATGGTGAAGACGGGTTTTTCGCCGAACCAGTCCGCGCCCCAGTTATAGGGAAGATTGACGAAATAATCCCAGGCGGGCATGGGCAGGCCGTCCAGGTTCTGGATGCGTTTACACTTGACCACCCTCTCGCTCACCCGCCCCTCGACGATGTCCAGGAGGGCCTGCTCACCCTCCCCCTGGACCACGTAGTCTACGAAGGAGGGGATGGTGTCCAGGGCCACGCTGGTATGGGGGCCGCCGACAATGATCTTGCCCTGCCACTGGCCGGTCTGCCGGAGATATTCCAACCGGTGCAGCATCCGCCGGGTGTCCCGGTAACAGATGGTGTTGGCGTAAATGCCCACAAAATCGATCTTATTTTTTTGCAGGTAGCCGGTTTCCAGGAAATCGCTGGGCTGGAGATAATTGTCGATGAAAAAGACCTCGTGCCCGGCTTCTTTGAGCACCGAAATGAGAAAGCCCAGCCCGATGGGCGGCCGCTTTTCGGAAGTGGAAAAAGGCGATTGGGACGGGGCCGCGGAGGTGGTGAGGAGGATATTTAATCCTTTTTCCCGAGGCCTGGCTACTGATGGGATTACGGGTTGGGCCGGTTCGAGCCCCGATCCTTGAGACTCGATTTCGGGTTTCTCAAGGGACAACTCTTCTTCCCAGTTGACCCCGTAGCGCGCGGTCATGCAGCGCCGGGTGTCGTCCTTAAGCGCTGCTTTTTCCGGGTCCGGCAGGGAACCGCGGTCAATGAGCTCCAGGAGGCCCTCGCCGAAGGTGCGCCAGAGCTGGGATAATTTCAGATGAGCCAGGGACTGGCCGATCACCGGGTCTACCCGGAGGGGCACAGTCTTGACCCGGTAGTCCATTTCTTCGTTGCGAATCACGCGCCAATAAAACAAGGGTTCCGGGATATGGGCGATGGCCCCCTTAAGGGACATGGCCGCCAAAACCGCCTGGTCGTTGGCCCATACCGGCAGGCTTTCCAAATCCACGCTCCGGATGGCCGCGGTGCGCATCAGGCCCCAAATCATGTCCCCGCCCACCACATCCCAAATAATGCGGCGAAATCCCTCCGCGAGGGACATATTCCTGGTATCGACCTGGTTCGGGCACAACGATATTGGCTGACCCTCAGCATCGATCCGCATTGCCCGGGGATAGCATAAGACCACCTCCGGATGGTTTTCCATGACTTCAACACATTTGGGGAGAAAGGTGGGATGCCAGAGGTCATGATCCGCAGCCCATAAGAGGTATTTCCCCCGGGCCAGGTTCATCAGCTTAATGCCGTTGGCCCGGGCCCCGATATTGGTCTCGTTGGGAGATAAAATGATACGCGGGTCTCTCGCCTGATATTGCCGGCAAATCTCCAGAGAGCCATCGGCTGAGGCGTTGTCAGAAATGATGAGCTCAAAATTTTGATATTGCAAATCAAGCAGCGATTCGATGGATTTTGCTACAAAGCGTTCGCAATTGAAGACGGGCATGCCTATGGTCACCAGCGGCTGGTCAGTTATCTTGGGAGATGACATGGGGTTTATTTCTCCTTGATTCGATATGGAAATCATCGATTGGAGCAATTGTGAAGCATAACGGTTTAATAATGCGCTGGATTGACATTTTTTCGGGTAAATATAACTACACTATTCCTCGCAGCTTAAGGAATAATAGATGTTTTCCAGCCAATCCGGGCATCTTAACTTATTTAAATTAATGCACTTGGGGATTTCAATTTTAAGGAATGGGAATAAGTTGTTTATTCCTGCCGGGCAGGCGTATTTTGTCCGCAGACAGGTAGGAAAAACAAAACGATCGCCAACCTTGTGGTTATAGTCGCAGGGACCATTTACCTTTATTACTTCTGCGTGAATAACATCCCGCCAATCTTTGCGCACCCAGTCTTCGAACTTACCGTCATTAGGACGGACCTTGACCAGGACATCAACGCTTTTTTCGGCGGGGCAACATACATGGCAATCGCCCTGCTCATTATAGGTATATTTGGCCCCGAAAACAGCACCCAGGAAATAGGGATATAAAGTATGAAACATAATGGGACATACATTGCTGGCAAATATTTCATCGGCGGTGTATAGTTTCCCGCCTTCTTTATTTTGTTTATGCCAATGACAATTGGTTTCGCTGGGTAATTGCTTTACGCAGATATTATTATTCATGTTAAAAACTCCTTCCATTTCGAAGCATTTTTATATTGTTCCAAGATGTTATTAATTTTTACAACATTACAAACAATACACTCATCGCCGAGCGGCGGTGTATTATTAAGATAGGTATCGATCTTTTTACGCCTTTCACTTTTCCAGATTTCTGCAAAATTATTTTCGTATAGGCTGCCATAACTATATTCGTTCCGTCCCCAAAATCTCCAGCAAGGATAAATACTGCCATCAGCAGATAATAAGGTGTAAAACTTAGTTCCCTGGCAAAAGTCATTCTGCCAGGAATCCTTGGTCATACCGATACACTTGGAATCGTCGACACTTGGAAACCGGATCTTGACATGGAAATCTTCATCACATAATGCAAAGACTTTTTGCTTCATTTCTTCTATTTCATCATCCGAATATCCTGCAGAAGTAAATTCTTCTTTTCCAGAAGGTGAGAATTCTGTATAAGTTGCTTCTTGCACAAGGATATAGTCAATGCCGATCTCTTTGAAAAATTTTACAATATTGTGGGCCTGGTGGAAGTTATCCTTATAAAGATAGATGGAAGCAAATAATCCAAGTTCCAGGTTGTGGTTATGTCTTAACGAAACTATGTTGTTAATATTATTAATGAGATCTCTGCAATCATTTTCAGAACATCCATGAAGATAGGCATATCTTCGGGGGTCGTTTTCAATAACACTAAATCGAATGTAGAACAATTTATCCAAAATTCTTTCTTGTAGTGAATTTCTTAATAAAACACCATTCGTAGTAAGGCCTATAGTTAACTGATGTTTGGCTCCCTCTTCAATGGCCTTGGGCAAAGCTTGATGGACCAAGGGCTCACCGGTTCCTTGAAACAGAATTGCCTTAACACCGGCATCGGCGAATTGCGCCATAGAACTAATTAAAATATCATCTCGTAATATATCTTTATTGCTACCTCTGCTATTAGTATAGCAATATCTGCATTTATGGTTACATTTATGAGTCGGGTTGATTTCCACCATTACCGGGGGGAAATACATCTGGTGCTTCCAGGCATAAATGCTATCGATCTGATAAAGCGTCCTGATATCGTTATATCCTTTCATATGGATGCTGTAGCTCATGGTCTTTTCCTCGCATCATAGGAGCGTAAGATTGCTGGTTTACCGGGTAAATATATTAGATTGGCCTCCCCAGGATTGGCCGTTAGGCAAATATGACCTTCTCATCGAGTTTGGATTTCACTAGATTTATGAGCATCTCCTAGCAACTATTGGGCCAATTGGCTATCTATCTAAATTAGTTAGAAAATGATGGATAGGAAGAGTTGCCGCCTAGGAAAATTATGCCTCCGCGCCTAACCCCAATGTTGTTCACTTAAGCTACTAAAGATGAGTTGAAATCAATTTTTTTGTCATTCTGAGGAGCCGAAGGCGACCGAAGAATCTCGTAGATAACAGTAAATACGAGATTCTTCACTCCGCTTCGCTCCGTTCAGAATGACAAAAACGCTGGATGGACAATGCCACAGACTCCTAAGATTGCCTTAAGTGAACAGCATTGCGCCTAACCCCGAAGCGGAGCTTGAGCGCCAACCAACCGGGCAGAGGTGAACAACTGTTTTGGGGTGCGATCTATGCTATGGTGCTTTCAAAGGAAAATCCGGTCCCGCTGAGACTGATCAGGAATTTGCCTCTCTTGGCCGCAGCGCCAAGGTCCGGAGCCAACCTCCAATTTTTCATTGGGGTTAAAGGGATGGTATGATAGCTTTGGCAGCAAATAAGGGGGAGGACAAGTGAACGCCAGTGAGATCCGGGAAGCGATTTTAGAGATGGTGCGCCAATACTATCCGGCCGCGTGGCCGGAAAAGCCTTTTGTAGCCGGTGAAACCGCCGTCCCCTGCGCCGGCCGGGTTTTTGACGCCGAGGAATTGGCGCACCTGGTGGACGCGTCTCTGGATTTCTGGCTGACCACGGGGCGCTACGCCGCCCGCTTTGAGAAAGAATTGGCGCAGTTTATGGGAGTGCGCCATGCCAGCCTGTGCAATTCCGGCTCCTCCGCCAATCTGCTGGCGCTGTCCGCGCTGACGGCGCCCGGGTTGGGAGCCAAACAGATCCAGCCCGGAGATGAAGTCATTACCGTGGCCAGCGGCTTTCCCACCACGGTTAACCCGATTTTTCAGAACCGCCTGGTTCCGGTCTTTCTGGATATCGAGCCGGCGACCTGTAATATCGAGGTAAGCCGGCTGGAAGAGGCCTTGAGTCCGCGCACCCGGGCCGTCATGCTGGCGCACACCTTGGGCAACCCCTTTAAGCTGGACGCGGTGCTGGAGTTTGCGCAACGGCATGGCCTCTGGCTGGTGGAGGATAATTGCGATGCCTTGGGCTCTACCTATCAAGGCCGGTTCACCGGGACCTTCGGGGACCTGGCCACTTTGAGTTTCTATCCGGCGCACCACCTGACCATGGGTGAAGGCGGCTGCGTGGTGACCAACCAGGCGCAACTGAAGACCCTGGTGGAGTCCTTCCGGGACTGGGGGCGGGACTGCTGGTGCGACCCGGGCCGGGATAATACTTGCGGCAAGCGGTTTCAGTGGCAACTGGGCGAACTGCCTTACGGCTATGACCATAAATACATTTATTCTCACCTGGGTTACAACTTAAAGCTGACGGATATGCAGGCCGCGGTGGGGGTGGCCCAACTGCAGAAGCTGCCCCATTTTATTGAGAAGCGCAAACGGAACTGGCGTATTCTCTATGAGGGGCTGAAACCGTTTGCGGAGTTTCTGCTCCTGCCGCAAGCCACGCCTGGAAGCGATCCCGCGTGGTTCGGCTTTCTCCTGACGGTCCGCACCGCGGCGCCTTTTGGGCGCCATAAGCTGGTGACCTACCTGGAGGACCGCAAGATCGCCACGCGTTTGCTTTTCGGGGGGAACCTCATTCGCCAGCCGGCTTATCGGAATTTAAATTTCCGGGTGGTGGGGGGCCTTAATAACTCAGACCTGGTGATGAACCACAGCTTTTGGATCGGTGTTTATCCGGGGCTTACTGAGGAGCATCTGGCATATGTCTTGAACGTCTTCAGTGATTTTTTTAAGGAGAATGTTTGATTTTGGGGTAAGTTCGTTGTCAGCGGCCGCCCGCTTCCTCTCTTAAATAACCGCTCCAAAGTTTCAGGATTTTGTCTTCGGGGAAGAAATGATGATAATGATGCGGAGTGCCCCGGGTTTTTGATCTCCAGAGATAAGAAGATTCACCCAGTTTTCTGATGCGGTCTCCGGCAGTCTGTTTGTCTCCGGCATGGTCCGCTTTCAGGCTGGAAATAAATTCCCGGCCGTGATCTCCCAAGGATTCCAGAAAGATATTATGCGGAGAAGCGGTCTTCCCATGGCAGCGGCCGGACCATTTTCTGGCGGTCTTAGGAATATTCAATACTTCGCTGAATACCTGCTCCCAGCGGCTGACCATCAGGTCTAAAGAAAATTGTTTCCCTGCCGCTTCCCTGGCATTACCGGATAACTTCCGGCGCAACTCCGGATTCCGGTGCAATTCCTCCAGAGCCTGGGAATACGCCTTTTCATCGCCGGCCACCATCCCGGTGACTCCATCTTGGACAATGAAACGCTCCGCCCGGTTGGCCCAGACCACCGGGGGCACGCCGGCGGCCATGCTTTCCCCCAGGGCCTGTTCGCAGGTGCCCCAATGATAAGGAGCCAGGGGGTAGCCGAAGACGTCGAATTCAGACAGGTAAGGGGCTATATCGGTGACTTGTCCCGTGAAAAGGAAAGGTTTCCCCCCTTCGTACTGTAAGGCCTCTTCCTGAATCCGTTTTTCGCTGGGGCCGCCGCAGATGATGAATTGCTTCCCGGGTATCCGGGCCCTGCTGCTCATGCGCAAAAATCCCGGGTGCATCTTGCTGTAATCCACCGTCCCGATATAACCTGCTTTAAAGCCCTGGTGCGGCCGGGACTGCACCGCGGCGACGTGCTCAATGCCGCCGGTGGACCAGATGACCCGCAGGTCTTTTTGCCGATGCTCCGGCAGGTTTTTAACCTCGGGGGTTTCCAGGCTCAGGGGCGAAGTAAAGACGAACAAGTCGGGATAATGGAGAAGAGTCTCACTGAACACATAGGGCGCATGAAATCCGGATACATGGCTCCAGAAAATAATGCGGGCCGGCGGGATGGTCTCCCGGACCAAGAAGGCATAAAGCAGGGGATGATTCCACCAATGAATCAAGACAATATCCGCGGCGGCCATCTCGGCCATGATGCCCTCAGGGTTAGAGGACATCTTGTCTCTCAGGGGAAACCCGGTAACCCGGGCAGCCAACAGCGCTTTTTCGTTGGCGTATTCCAGGGATAGGACTCTGTGGGAAACATCAGGGGATCCCCGGACTTTACGGAGATAATTGAGGAGAACCCGGCCCACTCCTCCCCCCAAATGGGGAGTTATATGAAGGATATTATGCATTAATTGCCGCTTTCTTAATCAGCCGGCATGGCGGGCATGCAAATCGACCCATCCCAGGCCTAATTCCTGATTATCAATTTGCTTTAATTCCTTATACTTAATATAACGGGTCAGCGCCTCATCATAGGACAACCACTTATCAGGCGGCAGATCGTTGCCAAAATAACCGCTGGAATATTGGCTGAATTTATAATCGATCCGCTTTCCTTCCCCATTGACGCCAGGGGCCGGCCGGTTAATATTGTTTCCCTGGTTTACCAGCTGATAGGCCACATACCCGGCGACAAATAAGTAGGCAAAGAGTCCGGCATAGTCTTTTTTTGACGTTTCCAGCGAAATAAATAACGGTTTCTCGGGGAGTTGGGAAACATGTTGAGCCACCATCAAATCACAGCCTTCAATATCAACCTTCAAGTACCTGGGCACCCCGTAAAGTTTGTATAAAGTGGCCAGGCATATAGTCTCAACGGAAATAACTTCCGCCTCCGAACCGTCGCTTTCCGCATATTCTTTAAAACAACTGCTCCAATCTTTTTTTATCGGGTGGATATAAAAATTTTGTATGCCGTCATTGTCTGAAACCGCCTTATTTAAAAGAATCAATTGGCCGTCTTGCAGTTGTTGACTGAATCTTTCAATTCCCTTCTTGACCAGATTAGGGTCGGCTTCGACAGCCACTACCTGAAACCCCTTTGCCAGGTAAAAATCGGTATCATCACCGTTATGGAAACCAAAATCGTAAATAAGATTATTATTTATCATGATATTTCCCCTTCAATCCAACAACCCGTCAGCAATTCCTAACATTATTAAAATTAAGATAAGCTCCTCTCCCTGGGGATCGCATACAACACACTTCCTGTCCCCATCCACCCGTGAAGCCGCAGTAAAAAAGCATAATCCTGAAGATTTTTCATGAGCCGAAGGGGAAGCTGCCAGAGCCCGTTGCGCTTATGGTAAGTAGTAACCATGAGCAGGGGGCGATATTTATTAAGGTTATGCCAAGAACCCAGAAGCGCATCATCTTCCCATCCTTCCAGATGCAACTTGATAAGGGTGGCTGGGAGGTCCAATTCATCCAGGGTCTTCACCTGCACAGACTCTTTCGCCATGGGACTGAATTGTGAGGCATAATTGAGCCCATGGAAAAAAGGAGTGCTGCCGGGTGCTTTACCTAAGGCGCAATCAAGGATGCGTATATCAGGAGATTTTGCACCATTCCTGCCGCCAAGGTTGGCGCGCAACACCTGGAGGTTGTATTTATCCGGTTCAATGGCGTAAATCCGCTGGAATTTATGAGGCGCCAGTTCCATAAATTTCAAACTGACTGCTCCATGATGCGCGCCGGCGTCCACCAAGACCTCTTTTTCATGCAAAGATGAGAGAACCTGGGGAATAAAAAACCGGTCCGCAACCGTAACCGGAGCGGCGTCAAAGATCCAGTCCCTTCTCAGTCCATGCCAGGCCAGAAATTGCAGATGATGCGCCCGGGAAACATCATCATGCCAATGGTGCAGGACATATTCAATACCCGCCAGGTCCTCATCGCTGAGGGTTCCCGAAAACCAGCCGTTGCTCAACGGGCATCTATCAATATACGTTTCCGCAATGTCGTAAAACGGAACCATGTCCCGCCAACCCTGTTTTTCAAGAGGAGCGGCGATACTTGAAAACGGCGCGGAAGAAATGCAAATTGCCAATAAATATCCGCGGCGATGCTCTTGAGGAACCTCCGCGGGTTTCACAACGGCAATGCCCTGCCAGGTTTTGCTTCCATGATAGCGATCGGCCTGGGCGTCAACGACGTATAAAAAGGGGATGCCAAGTCTGGCAAAGAAATCTTTAGCCATTTCCCCCAGGTTGCCGGCGCCATAGAGAATCATGGGCTTGTCCACTTGCCGGGGGCCGCACATCACTTTTTCTTTTGCCAGGTTCTGTAGGAAATTGCCGGCCTCTACCGCTCCCGGGATTGATGGTTGTCTGACGGCTTCCCACATTTTATGACCTTTGGTGAGCGGAAATATCCATTATTCAAGAAACAGGCAAATCAAAATGCCGGGCATATCTTCCCCAGTTGCTGTCAGTAGCGACTAATTCCCTGAATCTGCTTTGATGATACTCGTTCAGTTCCTCGCTTCCCCCCAGGCCTTCGTTGGCTTTCACCAGATAATAATGGGCAAAGGCATGGTTCGGGTACCTGTTGGCGATGTTCTCAAAATGCAGGGCGGCGCGGCGGAAATTGCCGCTCCGCAGCATAAAATTTCTCACGAAGTTTGCTTCCAGATTCATCAGATACACCCGGTCTTCCATATACTCGGGATCTAAATCCGGGGTCCTGATATATGCTTTGATAGTGCCCAGATCGCTGAAGTCATCATTGACTAAATATCCGTTGTCTTTACAGATATCATAAAGTTTACTGCCGGCGATGGGCAGGGCGATGAAAAATTTTACCCAGTCGAAGCCGACGTCGAGGATCATTTGCATGGTTTCTTCCCGATGCTGTTCCAACTCCCCCGGCAATCCGAGGACAATGAAGGCATGCACGCTGATGCCGTTCTTCCGCAAGATTTCCACTGCGGGTTTGATGCTGGCGACCCGGAGCGGTTTATGGATAATATTTTTCAGAACGAAATCGGAACCGGATTCCACGGCCAGGGATATGGTGGTAACGCCTGCTGCTTTCAGCAACTTCCCGATATCTTCGTCAATGCCGTAAACAGCTATGCCGTTGGGAAATTCAATTTTCAAATTAAAATCACTCAGCTTCTTGAGGATCTGTTTCGCCCTCTCTTTGTTGCTTAGAAAATGGTCGTCCTCAATCAGCAATACTTTAACCCCATATAGATTCACCATGCTCTCAACTTCATCGATGACCTTGCCCACACTCATGAACCTGACTTTCTTCCCGTGGACGGTGCCATTGGAACAATAAACACATCTAAAAGGACATCCCCGCGACGTGTGGATGCTTATTTCTCTTAAAGATTGTTGCGAGTAGCTTTTATCCAGCGATCGGCCCATATAATTGTTGAGATTAATTAAGCCATAATCAAAGAAAGGGATTTCATCCAGGTTTTGCACGAAGTTATGCTGAGGTTTACGACCTTCCTGCAGGCTTTCCCGGGTAATCCAGGAAGAGTTCGACCGCAGATATTGATGGGGGGCATCCGCATTAACCAGTTGGCGGAGAGGTATCTCTCCCTCCCCATAACAGCAGGCTTCTATATGTCTGAAGTTCGTTAATATCTCTTTGGATAAATTGGTGGCCAACCCTCCGCCAATTACAAGCAGCGCATCGCTGTCGATATCATTAACCGAATCTGAAATAAGCCCCAAGTGATTATAACAAGTATTAAACAACGCTGAAATGCCAACGATGTCCGGTTGGAAATCAAACATGTTATCTTTAATAATAGCTTTTAAATCTGCGTTAAGGTCTGCGGAATTATTGCAGAGCCTGAAAGCTTCAAAGTTTAAGTCGACAATTCTTGTCTGTATTTCACAATGGGCATTCGCTTTCAAATAAGCGGCCAGGGACAGCACCCCGTAAGGAATGGTAAGTACAGGAATCTGGGAGGTATGCGCCCCTGAAGTGTAATCACGGATGTGAAAAAACGGCGGAATAATAAATAAGATATTCTTCGTGCCCGGGGCCGCGGGTTCCATGGTTTTCATAGCGTTACCCTATGCTCCTGGTGTGATTCCTTCTGACGGATTGCAGACGTTCCAGCAGCATCTCCGCAAAGGGATCGATGTCATCCGGCAGGCAGTGGGTTAACTGGCCGCAGACCGCACAGATGGGATGCTCCCGGCGTTTTTTGCGGAGGTGCATCTGTTGGCAGGCGGATAACGCGTCGCCGCGCCAGATGTCCTTAAAGCTTTCGGTCTTCAGGTCGCCGACAATAAGCTTCCGGGACCAGTCCAGGAAGCAGAGGCTGGCCGTGCCGTCCGCGTTGATGCTCAGGGAATAGAAGATATAAGGGCAGACCTGGACCTCGCGGACCTGCTGGCCGTAGATGCCCACCTCCCGGCTGGGGACGACCTCCTGCATCTCGAATTCCGGCCAGCAGGGAGCCACGTGCTCGATAAAGACCATGTCGGCAATGTCGCCGAAGATTTGGAAGAAACGGAGCTTTTCTTCTTCGGACAGGAAGTCGCCCACAATCTTGATGCAAACCTGGCAATTCCCTCTGTGCTCATAGAAATGACGGATATTGCCTACAAATTTATCAAAATTGAGCTTATAACCGGAAAAGTCCCGGTAGGATTGGGCGGACATCCCTTCGAGAGAAATGTTGATCCGGTCCAGTCCGGCCTCGATGATTTCCAGATTCCTGCGGGGATTGAGCAGCGAGGCATTGGTAGTCGTATCCACCTGCAGGGCGCAGCCGCTTTTTTTGGCATGGCGGACCATGTCGGCAAAGCGGGGATTCAGCAGGGGCTCGCCGTCTTTATAAAGGCGCAGGACTTTTATGGGTTTTTCAAACTCGCATAAGTCGTCGATGATCTTTTGGTATAAATCAAAATCCATGAGACCGGAATTTCTCTTGATCCGTTTCATCAAGGCCCGGTTGCCGGTGGGACAGAATTTGCATTGAAAATTGCAGACGTCCGCGGGATCAACGGACACAATAAACGGCACTTCCAAAGGGATGACTTCTTCCAATTTGGTCCGGTTCTCCAACTGGATGCGCGGTTTGATCTCCGCCTTCATTGAACTCAGCCTGATTTGGCCGCCCACTTGCTGGACGTGCGCCTGCTCCGCCAATCTATGGTCAGTTCTAATAATTGATTCAGAGACTTGCGACATGGTTCCATTCCTCCTCAAATGCAGCTGCCGCCAGACGCAACCGGGCGGGGTCGCCCCAAAAAGCCAGGGGCTCATGGTCCGGGTAGGGATAAACTCCCAGGTTCAGGCGCAGCCGGCCTCCTTTGGCGGCGATATGTTCTTCCACCAGGCGGCGCACGGAAATGGGCTCGCCGGAGCAGACGTTAAAGATGCCGTCATGGCGGGTTTGCAGGGCTACCTTGGCGATCAAAGCCGCCACCTCCACGGCGGGCAGATAATCCCGGAGCTGTTCGCCCCGGGACAGGTCGAACGACTCGCGTCCGGCGGCCAATGCCAGGTCCAACTGGCCCATCAAGGTCCTCTCCGGCTGGCCGGGGCCATGGAGAAAAAAGAGGCGCAGCCAGCGAAGGCTAAAGGGATGCTCCTGCCGGAGCGCTTCCAGGCGGCGGCGCAGCACGTCCTTGGCCAGGCCGTAGCTGGTGGCGGGGTTGGTGGGCGCGGTTTCCTGCAAACAGCCGTTTTGCAGGCCGTATTCGTAACAGGTGCCGGTGACCGTGAGGCTGGGCAGGCCTTGGGCGATCATGCTCTTCAGAAACCGGTAGTGGTTCACCAGATTGCGGTCGAGATGAAAGGATTCCCGGTAATTCGGGAGGCCCTCCCAGGCCAGATGAATCAACACGTCCGGCCGTCCAAGCTGTTCGTAACAATTATGCGGTTCCTGGTTGAGGTCGTAGACGAGATAATCCGCGCCGAGGATTTTGAGCTTATCGATATTTCTGGCGCTGGCGAGGACGCGGCACCGGGAAAGGCCCTGCAGGGCCTTAACTACCTGTCGGCCGATGAAGCCGGTGGCGCCGCTAACCAAGACCTTCATTGATGCATCCGTTTAAAAGAGTTCAAAGTTCAAGGTTCAAAGTTAAAAACAGTTCCGGGTTACGGGGCGCTTGGCGCGCCTTTTATATTTGTTGCCAAAAGTTATTTCCGACCCCCCCCTCACCCTAACCCTCTCCCCCCCTGGGGGGAGAGGGAATAAAAGGAAG
>QZIZ01000137.1 GCA_003599195.1 Deltaproteobacteria bacterium
CAGTATGCAAACTAAGCAAGAACTCCTGGCCGAAAACACCGAACTCCGCGCCCGCCTGGAAGAAGCGGAGGACACCCTGCGGGCCATCCGCCAGGGGGAGGTGGACGCCCTGGTGGTCTCCGGGCCCCAAGGGGACCAGGTATATACCCTCAAGGGCGCCGACCACCCCTACCGCATTCTGGTGGAGACCATTAATGAGGGCACCGCCACCGTGCTGGCCCCGGACGGCACCATTGTTTATGCCAACCGGATCTTGGCGGAAATGCTGAAAATACCCCTGGAAAGGTTTATCGGCTCATCCTTCCACTATTATGTCCCCCAGCCGGAGCGGGATTGGTTCGAGGCCCTGCTGTCCAAAGGGAAAAAGGGGGCCAGCAAAGGTGAAATACGCCTTCAGGCGACTGACAGCGCAACGGTGCCGGTCTATCTCTCCATCAACAGCATGCAACTGGAGAACGTTCCCGATGCTGTCTGCCTGGCGGTGACCGATTTAACCGAGCAGAAACGCCAGGAAGAAATCCTGGCCGAGGGGCGCCTGTCCCGGGCCATCCTGGAACAGGCGGAGCATGTCATCGTGGTCTGTGATGCCGACGGCCTTATTACTCAAACGTCCCGAGCCGCTCTTGAGCTATACGACGGGAACCCTTTATTGCAGCGTTTTGAAGAAGCCTTCCCCCTCAGTATTGTTACAAATGGAAGCGACTCTAACCTGCCTTTTGCCCAGGCGTTTTCCCTGGCGGCCCTGCAACGCGGGGAAATTTTTCGCGGCGTGGAAGCCACCTTTAAGTGCAAGGCCGGCCGGATGTTCCATGTGCTCCTGGACGCCGGACCGCTTTATGGCGATAATAGCGTACTTCGGGGCTACATTGTGAGTCTTACGGACATCACCGCGCGCAAGCAGCAGGAAGTGGAACGGCAGAGAATGTTTACGGAGCAACAGGCCCTTACCGAGGAGTTGCAAGTAACCAATGAAGAACTCCAGTCCCAGGCGGAAGAGTTGACTGTCCAAAAGGAAGAACTGGAAAAGCTGAACCACTACCTCAGTTCCCAGCAGCGACTCCTGGAGGCAGCCAACGAGGAACTGGAGTCCTTCTCTTACTCGGTATCCCATGATCTTAAGGCCCCGATCCGCGCTGTTCAAGGCTTCTCCCGGATGCTGCTGGAGGAGCACTCGGCCCAGCTCGATCAAGAAAGTCTCCGCCTTCTCAATGTCGTGGTGGACAACACCAAACTGATGGAAAAACTCACCGATGACCTGCTGGAACTGTCCCGCCTAGGACGTCAGCCGGTAAGAAAGTCCATCATCAACCTGGCCCTTGTCACCAGTCAGGTTTTCGAAAAACTCCGGGCCCAGGAGCCCAAAAGGGATTTGCAGCTAAACATTGGCGACCTGCCTCCATGCCGGTGCGATACCTCCTTATTTTACCAGGTCATGGAGAACCTGCTGTCTAATTCCATCAAGTTCACCAAATTTAAGAAGACAGGGATTATTGAAGTAAACGGACGGACTGAGGGCAGGGAAGATATCTATTCCGTCAAAGATAATGGGGCGGGGTTTGATGAGGCTTATGCCGACAAACTCTTCCGTCCCTTCCAACGCCTGCATCTGCAGAGGGACTACGAAGGCACCGGCGTCGGCCTGGCCATTGTCAAGCGCATTGTCCAGAAACACGGCGGCCGGGTCTGGGCGGAAGGGAAGATCAACGAGGGCGCTACTTTTTATTTTGCCCTGCCCAAGAACGGAGAGTAAGCCGGCAAGTTAATGCTTTAAGCGCAATCTAACATAGTGTTGCTAACTGCTATTTATCTTGCGATTTGGGAGTCCTGAGATTTTTTTTGGGCTATGAAGAAGATAGTTGGTAAAAAGGAGTACTCCTCCCCCTCTTACCCCAAAACCTCCCTTAAAAACCGCCCCGTATAAGACTCCGAATGCAGCGCCAGTTCCCCTGGGGTGCCCGCGGCCAGGAGTTGGCCGCCGCCATCACCGCCTTCGGGGCCCAGGTCCAGGATATGGTCCGCGGTCTTGATGACTTCCAGGTTGTGTTCGATGATGATCACCGTGTTGCCCTGGTCCACCAGGCGGTTTAGGACCACCAGGAGTTTTTCGATGTCCGCCAGGTGCAGGCCCGTGGTGGGCTCGTCCAGGATGTAGAGGGTGCGGCCCGTGGCCCGTTTGCTCAGCTCCCGGGAGAGCTTGAGGCGCTGGGCCTCGCCGCCGGAGAGCGTAGTGGCCGCCTGGCCTATCTGTAAATAACCCAAGCCCACTTGCGACAGGGTTAGCAGCTTGTCCCTGATGGCCGGCACCGGCCCGAAAAATTCCAAAGCCTGGTCCACAGTCAGCTCCAGGACCTCGGCGATGTTTTTCCCCTTATACCTGATCTCCAGGCTGGAGGCGTTGTAGCGCAGACCCCGGCAGACCTCGCAGCGCACGTAGACGTCCGGCAGGAAGTGCATCTCGATCTTATTAATCCCCTCCCCCCGGCAGGCCTCGCAGCGCCCGCCCTTGACGTTGAAGCTGAAGCGCCCGGGCTTGTAGCCCCTGAGCCGCGCCTCCGGCACCTGGGCGAACAGCTCCCGGACCAGGGTGAACAGCCCGGAATAGGTGCCCGGGTTGGAGCGGGGCGTGCGGCCGATGGGGGACTGGTCAATGTTCACCACCTTATCCAACTGCTCTACCCCCAGCAGCCCGGTGTAAGGAGCTGCGGGCACCTTGGCCCGGTAGAGCTTCTGGCGCAGGGCCGCGTACAAGGTGTCCATGATCAGGGTGGATTTCCCGGAGCCGGAGACGCCGGTGACGCAGTTGAGCACCCCCAAGGGAATCTTCACGTCCAGATCTTTCAGGTTGTGGCCCTTGGCCCCCTGGAGACGGAGGAATCCCTGGGGCTTGCGGCTTTGCTCCGGCAGGGGAATCTCCCGCTTGCCGGAGAGATAAAGCCCGGTGAGGGAGTGCGTATCCTTCACCAGTTGGGCCGGGGTGCCGCCGAAGACCACCTTACCCCCTTCCCGGCCCGCGCCGGGGCCCATGTCCACCACGAAGTCCGCCTGGCGGATGGTCTCGGGGTCATGCTCCACCACGATCACCGTGTTCCCCAGGT
Organism: Deltaproteobacteria bacterium; assembly: GCA_003599195.1. GTDB lineage: Bacteria > Desulfobacterota > Desulfobaccia > Desulfobaccales > 0-14-0-80-60-11 > SURF-52. Next base: position 3,096 of record QZIZ01000137.1, read on the forward strand.
CCCGCAGCGTCTTCAGGGTGTTCAGCAGCTTTTGCGTATCCCGGGGGTGCAGGCCGATGCTGGGTTCATCCAGAATATACAAGACCCCGCTCAGCTTGGAGCCGATCTGGGTGGCCAACCTGATGCGCTGGGCCTCGCCCCCGGCCAACGTGCCGGTGGCCCGGTCCAGGGAAAGGTATTCCAGGCCCACTTCCTTGAGGAATCCCAGGCGGTCGGCAATTTCTTTGAGCACCCGGCGGCCGATCTCGTATTGCCGGGGGGAAAGCTCCAAGCCCCGGAACCAACCCAGGGTCTGGGCCACGGTGAGCCTGGTCAACTCGCTGATGCTGGCGCCGTTAAGCTTTACCGCCAGGGCCTCTTTGCGCAGCCGCGCGCCCTTGCAGTCCGGGCAGGGCTGGACGCTCATGTACTGCTCGATCTCCTCCCGGACCAGGGGCGAATCGGTCTCTTTGTAGCGCTCCTGCAGCATGGCGATGATCCCGGGGAAGGCCCGGGGCACCAGGTAGCGCCGACCGCCTTGCTCGTAAAAGAAATTGATGGTCTCGCCTTTCGACCCATAGAGCAAAACGTGCTGCGCCGCAGGGTCCAGGTCCCGGAAAGGTGTATGCATGGAGAAATGGTAATGCTTCTCCAGGGCCTCCAGCAACTGCTGGTGGCGCAGGGAATGGCGGTGCGCCCAGGGGCGGATGGCCCCCTCCCGGAGGCTCAGGTCCTCGTTGGGCACCACCAGGTCCGGGTCGATGACCGGCCGGGTGCCCAGGCCGCTGCAACTGGGGCAGGCCCCCTGGGGGCTGTTGAAGGAAAAGAGGCGGGGAGTCAATTCCGGCAGGCCCACGCCGCAGTGGTCGCAGGCGAATTTCTCGCTGTAGAGGAACTCTTCGCCCCCCAGGACCGCTACCCGCACCACGCCGTCGGCCAGGCGCAAGGCCAGCTCCAGGGAGTCGGTGAGCCTGGCGGGCAAATCCGGCTTGATCACCAGCCGGTCCACCACCGCTTCGATAGTATTGCGGCGATTCTTGTCTATCTGGGGGATTTCCTCCAGTTCCACGGTTTCGCCGTTGAGGCGGATGCGGCTGTAGCCTTCCCGCTGCAGCCTCTCCAGCAGCTTCTGGTGTTCGCCTTTGCGGTTCACCACCACCGGGGCCAAAATGGTGATCTTGGCGCCCGCGGGCAAGGCCATCACCTGGTCCACCATCTGGGGCACGCTCAACGAGGCGATGGGCCGGCCGCACTTGAAACAATGAGGAGTCCCCACCCGGGCGAAGAGCACCCTTAAGTAATCGTAAATCTCGGTGGCCGTGGCCAGGGTGGATCGGGGATTCCGGGAGGCGCTGCGCTGTTCGATGGCAATGGCCGGTGAGAGGCCTTCGATATACTCCACGTCCGGCTTGTCCATCAGTTCCAGGAACTGCCGGGCGTAGGCGGACAGGGACTCCACGTAACGCCGCTGGCCTTCGGCGTAAAGGATGTCGAAGGCCAGGGTGGATTTGCCGGAGCCGCTTACCCCGGTGATCACCACCAACTGCCCCCGGGGCAGTTCCAGATCGATATTCTTCAGGTTATGTTCCCGGGCGCCCCGGATGACGATCTGGTTGGGGGACATCATGCGCTCAGGCTCTGGGAGCCGATGACGGAGAGGCTCAGGGAAGGTTCTTTCCGGCAGGCCCCGGTGGGGGCTGCCGTTCGGGATTTTGGCTTTTGGGCTTGCGGCCCCGTTTCTTCTTGAGTTCATATGGCACGAATTTCACCCCCTGGGCCCGGCCGGCTCCACCCGGCCATATTAAGGGGCCGTCACCCAGCAAATGGATGATTTCCGCCAGGGGCAATTCCAGGTAATTAGGGGGGATGACCTTGATTTCCAATTTCTGGCCCCGGGTGGGGCGTTCTTTTCCTCTGGACATGGACGCCTTCCTTGACGAGACTCACCGGGACAAATGGGAAGCGGCCGCCCAGAGCCGCTGGCCTTCCCGCCGGCGCACTACTCCCGGTAAAAATTATCTTTTTAATGTAATTAACTCCGCGGCAAAAAACATGGAAAAAATTATGCCGATCGATAATTATTATTAATGGAAGCTCATAACTTATGGAAATATCAGGATGATATTTTTTCCTGCATAGGAGTTACATTCTGGGTAACACACCTTTTTAGAACAGTCGCTCATGGGCCAGTGACCCACCCGCAAATCATGAATATCTTAGTTCCCCCTCGCCCCGGCCTTCTCCCCCCACCAGTCAGCGGCAGGGTGGAAAGGCGACTCGCCGGGCGGGGGGAGAGGGAGTAATTCCGCGGCCTGTCTTGGTTTTTTTCTGGCCACTGATAACTTTTCGAAGCAGTTGAACATGAGCATTCGGCTCACCCATTAGACATGAAAAGATCAGTAGGGCGGGCGTCTCGCCCACCCTGGTAATCCGTACAGGCTTGAAAGCCTGTACTACCGCTTAGAACTTTTCGGGACAGTTGCTCATGAGCCAATGGCTCACCCATAAATTAATCAAATACTGGTAGGGCTGGTCTCCGTGCCGTGGGACAGGCGTCCCCTCCTGCCCACTACTCGGGCGGCCAGGGACGGCCGCCCCACCGATTCATTGCTTTATTGTATTTTCTTGGTCTTGCTTTGCGCCTTTGCGTCTTTGCGTGAGGCTTCTTCTCGGAGCAGTTGAACATGAGCTACCGGATATTTTTCCTTACTGATCACCGATTACTGATCACTGATTACTGGCCCCTGACCCCTGACCCCTGGCCCCCCTACCCTCTCCGGAACTGCTCCAATCTGGCGGCCAATTCCGCCGCGGTCTTAATGGCCGGACGGCAGGTGAAATCGTGGCATAAAAAAGCCGTAGGCCCTTCCCCCAACGGACCATAGGTCCGGGCCGCGGGGGAGAGATCCTCAATCACCTCGCAATCCGCAGGATTCTTCACCAGCAGCCGCCTTTCCGGCAAGAATTGGCCATAAGCCGCGGCCAGCATCTCTTGCAGCCTCGGATCATGGGGGTCGCCCACCAGGGTGAGGTCCAGAGGCGGCAGGAGATAAAGGACGGCCGCGGTCCACAGGTGGGAAAAAGCAAAAGGATTCTCCCGGGCCCGGCCCAGAAAAGTCCGGAGAATGGTCTGGGCCCGCTGCCGGTAAGTGTCCTCCTCCGTAAGCCGGTGCAGGTTCAGGCAGACCCGGGCCGCCAGGGAGTTGCCGGAAGGCAGGGTCTGATCGAAGATGCTCTTGGAGCGGATCAAGGGACTCTCCCGGTCCCGGGCCACGTAAAAATAGAGGCCGTCTTCCGGGTCCAGGAAATTCTGGTCCAATAAGGCCATCAGCTTCCGGGCCGCGGTCAGCCAGGCCGGGTCGAAATCGGTCTCATAAAGGTCCAGGAGCGCCAGGGCCAAAGAGGCGTAGTCCTCGGAGAAGCCGGGAACACTGACCTGGCCCGCAGTGGCGCTCCGATAAAGGACCTCGCCCTGGAGGAGATGCTCCAGGAGATACCGCGCGGCCTTGGCCGCGGCCTCGTAGTAGCGCCGCTCTCCCAGGACCTGGGTCCCCAGGGCCGACGCCGAGATCATCAGGCCGTTCCAGGAAACAATGATCTTTTCATCCCGGTGGGGCTTAACCCGCTGCTCCCGGACCCGGCGCAGGGCTTCCAGGGCAGCGTCCAGCTCTTTCTCCGCCTGTTCCGGCGTCAGGGTAAAGCGCTGCGCCAGTTTTTCGATGGTCAGGGGCCGGGTCAAGATGTTTGCGCCCTCGAAGTTCCCCTCCTTAGTCACCCCCAGGGCCGCGGCCGCCAACGCGGCCCGGGCGGGCCCCGCCACCCGCTCCACTTCCTCCAGGCTCCAGACGTAATATTTCCCTTCCACCCCTTCACTGTCCGCGTCCCAGCCGGAGTAGAAGCCGCCATCCGGGGCCTGCATCTCCCGGAGGACGAAGTCCAGGGTCTCGGCGGCGATGCGCCGGGAGAGAATGCTGCCCTGGAGTTGATAATGGGCTAGATAAAGGGGGACCAGGAGGGCGTTGTCATAGAGCATCTTTTCAAAGTGGGGCACCACCCAGGCCCCGTCCACGGTATAGCGGGCGAAGCCGCCCCCCAACTGGTCGTAGATGCCGCCCCGGGCCATTTTTTCCAGAGTAAAGGCCAGTTTTTCCAGGACCGGAAACTCGCCGATGTAGCGGTAATAATGCAGGAGAAACCCCAATTCCAGGGAGCGGGGGAACTTGGGCGCGGCGCCCAGGCCCCCGTGAACCGGGTCATAATCCTGAAGAAGCATCTGCCCCGCCTGGAAGACCGCCTGCTGGTCGGGCTCCGGCCCCGCGCCGCCCATTCCTTCCATTTTCTGCAAATGGTCCAGGAGCCGGCGGGAGAGTTCCGCAATCTGCTCCTGGTTCTGGCGGTAGGCCTGGCTCAGGGCCAAAAGCAGGCGGGAAAAGCCCGGCAGTCCCCCCCGGTCCTGGGGAGGGAAGTACGTGCCCCCGTAAAACGGCTGCAAATCCGGGGTGAGAAAAACGCTCAAGGGCCAGCCGCCCCGGCCGGTGAGCGCGGTGACCACGCTCATATAAGTCTCATCCAGGTCCGGCCGCTCTTCCCGGTCCACCTTGATGCTGATGAAATGCTCGTTCAAGATGGCCGCGATGCCTTCGTCCTCAAAGGATTCGTGGGCCATGACGTGGCACCAGTGGCAGGTGGAGTAGCCGATGCTCAAGAAGATGGGCTTATCCTCCCGCCGGGCCTGCTCCAGGGCCTCCGGTCCCCAGGGATGCCAATCCACGGGATTGTACTGATGCTGCTTAAGATAAGGGCTGGTGGCCCGGGCCAGGTGGTTGGGGCGGGGTTCTGCGGACATGACGGGCTCCTCGGCATCCGGGATAAGTTTCTTCGAGACCTGGCGCCAGGCCCGAAAGTTTAGATAGTAAAAGTTTAGATAATAATCAAGTTAAGTATATCCGGGAAAGTTGCAAGAAGGACAGCGGGGGACAAAAAAGAGGGCCTGTCTAACCCGGGTAAGACGCACGGTTATCGGGCCCCCCTGCTGCCTCTTATCACCACCTGGATTTAAACGGTTTTCAAGGTTCCCGTCCAGGTTTCAAAGGAGGGGATAGGCATCTCCCTTTCCGCAGGTTTATAGAAAATTACGTAAGTCATGTTTCATTTTTTAAATTTGGCGATAAACTTGCCCAGGGCCCCCTCCACATCGCTCCGGGCCTTTTCCGCCTTGGCCTTAAAAGATTCCCATTTTTCCGCGCCGGCTTCTTTCAGTTCCTGGAGCTTCTGCCGGGCTTCCTGCTGCTTGGCGGTTAACTCCGCGACTTTTTTATCGATTTCCTCTGCGGCTTCCTTGCCGGCCTTGGCGGCCTTGGCCTTTAATTCCCCAATCTTGGCGTCCACTTGCTCCAATTGCTCCGCCATCTTTTTCAGATAAGTCTTTTTTTCTTCCATGAGCTCGACCTCCTTTCACTGACAAATATTCAATTAATATCAGTTATTAATATGACCAATTCAGATTAAAGTCAAAAAATCAATCAATCTGCAAACCGCCGGTATCAAGAATTGCCTAAATAATCTTATACCGATTCACAATCAAAAGGCGGCAAATCGTAGCGAACCTTGTGTTCGCCCTGAACGCTCGGGGCGAACACAAGGTTCGCCCCTATAACAATTGTCGTTTGATTGCGAATCGGTATTAATGGGCTGATTATCGAGTATATTTACCGAAAATGAAAACTGGAAACCTGCTTATATCGATTGCCAAAAGTTTCTTCCTTTTATTCCCTCTCCCCCAAGGGGAGAGGGGATTAATACTGGAATATCCCTAAGTTATTATTTTATAGGGATGCCAATCATTGCCCTCGCATCATGCGGCCGACCATTAACCATTAGGTTGTATCTTATGGATCTGGCAGGCATTTCCCTCTCCCCCCGGAGGGGGGAGAGGGCAGGGTGAGGGGGGGGTCGGAAAAAACTTTTGGCAACGAATATAGGAGAATGCAAGGCTCCGAGTCCTTGAGTCAAAGACAGGTGTCAGTTGCGGCCGGAAAGCAAAAAAAGTCCAGGGGATCGAATCCTCTGGACCTCTTTTGCCTGCCTGGAGGGTTTTAATTTTATCTGAAGCGGATTCCCGGCATTCTGCCAGCTCCCTGAGCCCGCGGAGCGGCCTGCGGAGCCCGCATCGCCCGGTTCGCCCCCGGATTGGGAGCCGCCATTCTAGGCGCCGGGGCTGACCGGGCCATAGCTCTGGGGCCGGCTGGAGCCGCCATTGCTGTCCCTGGGCGAGCCTGCTGGTTGCCCCACTGGGGTCTCGGACCTGCGGGGAACCCCCGGGAATTTCTCTGTTGGGTGGCCTGGGGATTTGACCGTTGATTGAGCTGGGCTGCCTGGCGGTTGGTCCGGGGGTTGTTTGCCGTCGGGCTGCTTCCCGGCTGTTGCCCCGGCTTCTGGCCTATCAAGGTATTGTTATTATTGGGGTCAGTACTGGGAGTGGCGCCAGGGGCGCCCGGATCTGTCACCCCCGGAGCAGTCGGCGAATTTTTCGAGTTTTGGCCGCCCCGGTTCTTCGCCTGGCGGGGAGGCTGCTGATTTCTTTGTCCGGGTTGTTTCGTAGACGGATCTTCCGAAGCTGTGGTGGGGTCGTTAACTGCCGGCGGAGCCGCCGGATAGGCATAAGCATTTCCATACGCATACCCGTAAGGGGCAACCGGGTAGCCGGCTTGCGGAGCAGGGCACGGATACCCGTAAGGACTGCCGGCGGCGTAACCGCCATAGTCCCCATAGCCCCCATAACCGCTGCCGGAGCCGCCGTAGCCGCCATAGCCATAGCTGCCATAGCCGCTGCCGTAGCCGCCCATCGGCACCGCACAGCCTGTCAAGAGCAGCAGCGCCGGCGCCAGTAATAATAACTTCTTGCCCAGCATCTTTCTCTCCTCCTTATCTTAGAATCGCGAGGGGGTAATAGTGGTTCCGGTTCAGGAGTTTAAATAAACCCTGGATGCAAAAGGGACACGCGGTTCACTTTCCCATGCCATACCCTCCTTCACACCCCTCGCTCTGGCGGCCTGCCGGAATAGCTGCTGCAAACTCAAAGTTCGATGGGCAGGCAGGTAAAAGGCGCCTGGACCAAGCCCCCCAGGGAGAATAATCCTCTGATCTAGTCTATTAGATTTGTGAGACCCAAATATGTTAAGCAAGTGAATGCAAAGAGGAAGGAAAAAAAGATATTCTTGAAATATCAGCTACTTCTGATATTAAATGCGGGTCAGGGCGGTGAATTCTTCTTCCCGGGCCAAGCGGACTAGATCTTCCAAAATTTTTTGCAATTCCCCGGCATCCCGGAATTTGATCTCCAGATGGAAGTCGGGGCCTTCCAACGCCGGGGGCGGTTGCAGCCGGAAACGGGGGTGATGCCGGATGCCCAGCCGTTGCAGCCCGGTTTGAAACGCTTCGAGAGCTTTGGTGAAACGAGGGGAAACCAGGTTCTGCAGCAGCAGGCGCAACGCCGCGGCGCGCACCTGGGGGACGCCGCGATCCTCCTGTAGTAAAAACTGAAACTCTTCCCGGGAGAGGATCCGGGCCGGCCGGACGCCTTCCCGGCGGGCCACAAGGTCCAGGCCCTCCAGAAATTCCTCCTGCTTGCTCTGGGATAGGGGCAATTTCTCCAGGAATGGTCTGGCCGCGTCCCGGTCCGCCCGGTCCCAGGCAGCCAGGAATGACGCGGCGGGCAGGGCCAGGCGGCCCCGGGCCGCCAGTTGCCTTAAGGGTTCTTCCAGGGAAGCCAGGGCCTGGAGGCGCTCCAGGATCGTCCCGGAAGGAGCCAGCCCCAGGCAGGGCAGGAATTTATGGATTACCGTCTCCCGGTCCCAATGCTCCAGCAGCCTGGAGGCCAGCAGGACCTGCTCCAAGGTGCCGAAATCCCGGGTAAAGGCGTTATCGTAAAGGCAAACCAGAAGACATTGGGCGTCGGCAGCCTCTGGGGGCAGAATCCTGGCGGTTATCTCCTGCCAACCCAGCCGCACCGCGGCCAGCAGGCGCTTATATCCGGCGACCGCCTGGAAGCGCTCCCCGGCAACGGCCCGCAGCCAGGGAGGATTGAGCAGCCCCACTTCCCGGAGTGAGTCCTGAAGACGGGACAGGTCCCCGAAAGAAGAGAAGACAAAGGTGTGGTCCTCCAGGTCTACCGCGGCCAATGAAACTTCCTGTATAGGCGCCGGGAGGATCACGGGTTTTTCCGGAAGTTCGAAGTCGAGACCTCTACGAAAGTCCCTCTTGTCATTCTGAACGGAGCGAAGCGGAGTGAAGAATCTCGTATTTCCAGGCATCTACGAGATTCCTCGGTCGCTCCGCTCCCTCGGAATGGCAAGTGAGAAGAATTTCGCAGAGGTCTCAAGTCCAAGGTGAAATCCTGAAGGGAACAATGCCCGCTGTAAAAAGTGACTTGGATTATTTTTCTTGATTTAATGGGGTCCAAAAGAATCTGTTTACGATTATAGATCATCTGCGGATAAAGAAGTGAGGAAAAAGGGAATCATGGCCTGAGTCTCGCTTCCCCTGGAAAAATATGCGGCTTAAAAAAGTGGGGCCGGAATCTCGGGATTCCGGCCCCCTTCCTCCCCCGGGATGGCCGTGCAAAAGGCCGCTATTCACTGGCCTGTCCTGAAAAAGTTGTCAATGGTCAATGGCCAGCAAAAACCAAGGCTTACTGAGAGGTTACCCCCTCTCCCCCTGCCCGGCGAGTCTCCTTTTCACCCTGCCGCTGACTGGCGGGGGGAGAGGGCCGGGGTGAGGGAGCCAGGCTTTTCATACTTTGTTAGAGGAATGCCGTCAGGGACTTTCCACCTTCATATCACCGCCTCGGATGGTGCTCCGGCGTCGCCGGCGCCCCACTGACCCATTCGGGATCGGTTGGCCCCGCCGGCGCGGCGGTGTTATATTGGTAACCCTGACCGGGGGCCGGCGTTGCAGCATGATATTGGTGCCCCGGGCCGGGTGCCGGCGTTGCGGCATGGTATTGGTACCCCGGGCCGGGCGCCGGCGGGTTGTATTGGCCGTAAGCCCGGGGAGGGGTGCCGTAGCCCGGCTGGGCCGGGTAATACCCCTGGGGCGCCCCGTATGGCTGCTGCCGCTGCTGCATGGCATAGCCGCCGGCCGCGCCCACGGCGGAGCCTACCAATCCTCCGATTATAGCCCCGGCCCAGGGATTTCTATTGCCAATGGCGGCGCCGGCGAGGGCGCCCACGCCTCCACCCAGGGCCGCGCCGGTGCCCACATAAGGGCTGGAGGCGCAGCCCGTGAGCAGGCTCAGCGATACCAGCGCTATGACTAACCCCTGGCAGATGCGAGCGACCATTTCCCCTCCCCGAAATCGTTAATAAATCCTAACTAATAGCTATACTGCGGCGCAGGCTGCGCATAGCTGTAACCCGGAGCCGGAGTGGTGGAGCTGGCCGGCGGCGGAGACTGATATTGAGGGGCCGGCGGCTGATAATAGGGAGGCGGATTAACCGTGCGCCCATACATCTCACCGCCGACACCGCCTAGAGCGGCGCCCAACAGACCGCCAATGGCCGCACCTTTCCAGGGGTTGGCGGGGCTGGCGGCAATTCCCAAAGCCGCGCCCGTGGCTGCGCCCAAACCGGCGCCCGTCATCATGTAAGGATTCTGATGGGGCACACTGCTTGCACACCCCGCCGACAAAGTCAAGAACAGCACCCCCACCAAGAGGTACGGAACCTTTAGCTTTCTCCACAGCCGTGTTGTCTTCACAACCTTATCCTCCCCAATAGGGTTTGCTTGCTTTTGAAATTTAGACCAACCCGGTCAGAAAAAGTTAAGGCCGGTTAACCTTAACCGGCCTTAAAAAGTTCGCAGGAATAAATTTTTTGGGCAAGCAATCTATACAAGGCGTCATAAGGAATTGCACATCATGAATCTCTGTCCCGAAAAGTTGTCAGTGCCAGTGGCCGGTAAAACCAAAGCATGCATCGAGCTTACCCCCTCTCCCCCCGCCCAGCCAGTCTCCTTACCGCCCTGCCGCCAACTGGCGGGGGGAGAGGGCTGGGGTGAGGGGGGGGCGGAAAAAACTTTTGCCAATGAATATAATAAACCAGCAGGGGCGGTTTAACACCGCCCCCGCTTATTTCTATTGTTCTTCAAACCTGGAATTTTCCTATTTGCCGATGACCAGGATGATGGCGTCTTTGGCTACGGATGCTCCGGGTTCGAAGTTGATGGCTTTGACGGTGCCGGATGCCGGTGAAGGCAGGCTGTTTTGCATCTTCATGGCTTCGAGCACGCAGACCAGGTCGCCGGTGGCCACTTTGTCGCCGGCTTTGACGCTGTAGCTGATGATCATCCCCGGCATGGGCGCTCTGAGCGGCACGTCGCCCGAGGCCAGGGCCGCTTCCTTGGGCGCGGCTGCGGCCGCGGGTTTGGGGGCCGCGGCGGGCGAGGCCGCTGCGGGGGCTGCCGCAGGACGGGGAGCCGCTGCTGCCGCAGGCGCGGCCATCATCCCCGGCGTAATCCCGGTGATCACCGGCGCGCCGGAGGTGCATTCCACCTCCACCTCATAGTAGGCGCCGTCCACGAAGACGTTGAAGGTGCGCAGGCCCTCGCCCTTCGCCGGCGCCGCCTTGTCCAGGGAATCCAGATATTCCTTGACCTTGGCGAAGATTTTTTTCTGCTTGATGGTGGTGTAAACCTCGTCTTCCAGCTTCACCTGCTCCAGGGTCTTGGCCTTGACCTCCGCGGGCACTTCTTCGAGACCGTACTTCCATTTCAGGAACCGGGCGCCGGTGGTGGGATAGAGCGCATAGATGAGCACGTCGCCGTCGTTTTTGGCCAAACCCTTGGTATCGGCCACGGCCTTGTCCCATTCGGGCTCCAGGATTTCCCCGGGCCGTTTGGTGGTGGGGGTCTCGCCCCGCTCGTAGCCCTTCAAAATGATCTTTTGCGTCTTCTTGTCCATGGGCGCGGGCGTCTTGCCGTAGAGGCCGTAGGCCAGGCCCTTGACCTCCGCGGGCACCATCTTGTAGCGCCCGAAGAGCACATTCATCACCGCCTGGATGCCCACGATCTGGGAAGTAGGGGTGACCAGCGGGGGATACCCCAGCTCTTGCCGGGTCTGGGGCAGGTCCGCCATCACTTCGAGGATGCGGTCCAGGGCGTTGGCCTCTTTCAACTGGTTCACCAAATTGGAGTACATGCCCCCGGGGATCTGGTGCAACAGCACGCCGGTGTCGATCTGGGCCATCTTGGAGGTATCCAGCAGGTCCCGGTATTTCACCGCGATCTTTTCCAGGTCCTGGCCGATCTCGATGAGCGTCGCCAGATCCATGTCCGTTTCCCGGTCGGTTTGCTCCACGCTGACGATGAGCGGCTCGACCGCGGGCTGGGAGGTGCGGAGCGCAAAAGGAGACAAACAAGTGTCCAGCACGTCCACGCCCGCTTCGATGGCCTTCAAGTAGCTCATGGACCCCTGGCCGGAGGTGTAGTGCGTGTGGAACTCCACCGGGATCTTGATGTTCTCTTTCAGCGCCTTGATGATCTCGTAGGCGTCGTTGGGGGAGACCATGCCCGCCATGTCTTTCAAGACAAAGCTGTCCGCGCCCATATCCTCGGAGCGCTTGGCAAAATCGACATAATACTTGAGATTGAAGATGGGGCCGCCCATGCGCCGCTGGGTCAAAGAGTAGCAAACCGCGGCCTGGAAATGGGCCATGAGGCCTTCCTTCTTGGCGTCCATCAGGGCCTTCACCGACACTTCCCAGTTGCGCTGGTCGTTCAGCGCGTCGAAGACCCGGAAGATGTCCACGCCCGCTTCCGCGGTATAGCGTACGAAGCGGTAGGTGAGGTCGTCCGCGTAGTTGCGGTAGCCCACCAGGTTCTGGCCCCGCAAGAGCATCATGGTGGGGGTCTTCTTCAAGATCCCCTTGATGGTGCGGATGCGGTCCCAGGGGTCGTCTCCCAGGAAGCGGTGGGTGGTGTCGAAGGTCGCGCCCCCCCAGACCTCGATGGCCCAGTAGCCCATCTGGTCCATGCGTTCCATGAAGGGGATGATGTCTTCGGTGCGCATCCGGGTGGCCAGCAAAGACTGGTGGCCGTCCCGGAAAGTAGTGTCCGTAAATTTGATGGGGTGTTTTCCAGCCATGTATGTGCTCCTTAAGTTCAGTTCAAAGTTCAAAGTTCAAGGTTCAAGGTTGGGGTTCGAGGTTCAACTTTGAACCTTGAACTTTGAACCTTGAACTATTTTTATTTAAGGCTCCGCCGCTGCATCAGCATCCGCATCTGCATGGCCTCAGCGCGGCCCGCCATCCCCCAGAGGTTGGCAGGCGGTGCAGGCAACGCCCGGGCCGCGGCGCTTAAGGCCAGGGCCTGGGCCGCGGCTTCCTCATCGGCCAGATATGACGAAATGGCCCCGCTGATGGCTGCTAAAATTTGCGGTTTTACAGACATATATTCTCCGAGTAGTTCAAGGTTCAAGGTTCAAAGTTCAAGGTTAAGGTTCGCAGCTCAACTTTGAACTTTGAACCTTGAACTTTGAACTATTTTAAACCGGAATATTCCCATGCTTCTTCGCGGGCAGGGTCTCCCGCTTGGTGCACAGGGCCTCCAGCGCCTCGATCAGCCGGGGCCGGGTCTCCTTAGGCGCGATCACCTGGTCCACAAACCCCCGGGATGCGGCAATGTACGGGTTGTAGAGCAGATTCTCGTAGTTGTCGATGATCTCCTGGCGCTTGGCCGCGGGGTCCTCGGCCGCGGCGATTTCTTTCCTAAAAATCACGTTGGCCGCGCCCGACGCGCCCATGACCGCGATCTCCGCGGTGGGCCAGGCAAAGACCATATCCGCGCCCAGGTCCCGCGAACACATGGCCAGGTACGAGCCGCCGTAGTCTTTGCGGGTGATGAGCGTCAGTTTCGGCACCGTGGCCTCGGAGTAGCACCACAGCAGTTTCGCGCCGTGGCGGATGATGCCCCGCCACTCCTGGTCGCTGCCGGGCAGATACCCGGGCACGTCGGCGATGGTCAAAAGCGGCACATTGAAGGCGTCGCAAAAACGGATGAAGCGGCAGGCCTTGTCCGCCGCATCCACGTCGAGGCACCCCGCCAGGACCTTGGGCTGGTTGGCGATGATGCCCACGGGCCGGCCATTCAGGCGCGCGAACGCGGTGATGATGTTCTGGGCGAAATAATGGTGCGGCTCGAAAAAATCCCCGTCGTCCACGATGGCCCGGATCACGTCGTGCATGTCATACGAGGCCCGGGCGCTGTCCGGGATGATGCTGTCCAGGGCAGCGTCCTCCCGGCCGGCCGGGTCGGCGCAGGGGGCCACCGGCGGGTCTTCCATGTTGTTGCTGGGAAGAAAGCTCAAAAGCTTTTTGATCTGGTCGATGGCGTCGGCGTCGGACTCGCACGCGAACTGGGCCACGCCGGACTTCTGGTTGTGGGCCATGGCCCCGCCCAAATCCTCGAAGGTGATCTCCTCGCCGGTGACGCTCTTGATCACGTCCGGACCGGTGATGAACATGTACGAGGTGTTTTTCACCATGAAGATAAAATCCGTCATGGCCGGGGAATAGACCGCGCCCCCCGCGGTGGGGCCCATGATCGCCGAAATCTGGGGAATGACGCCGCTGGCGATGGCGTTTCTATAAAAAATCTGGCCGTACGCTGACAAGGAATCCACGCCTTCCTGGATGCGGGCGCCGCCGGAGTCGTTGAAGCCCACGAAGGGCGCGCCGGCCTTCAGCGCCAGGTCCATGACCTTGCAGATCTTTTTGGAGTGCATTTCTCCCAGCGACCCGGCCCGGCTGGTAAAATCCTGGGCGAACGCGAACACGGTGCGGCCGCCCACCTTCCCGAAGCCGGTGACCACGCCGTCCGCGGGGATTTCCACCTTCTCCATGCCGAAGTTCACACAGCGGTGGGTCACAAAGATATCGGTCTCCCTAAAAGTCCCTGCATCAAAAAAGAGGTCCAACCGCTCGCGAGCCGTGAGCTTGCCGGAGGCGTGCTGCTTCTCCACCGCCTTGGCCCCGCCCATCCCCTTAACCTTGGCCTCCTTCTCCCTCAACTCCTTTATCTTCTCAGCCACTGTCTTCATAGGC
>QZIZ01000126.1 GCA_003599195.1 Deltaproteobacteria bacterium
CTTTAACCGCCGATGCACGCCGATTAACGCCGATATGGAGACTTTTGGCAATCGCTGGAGGTTCAGGAGAGGTGGCGCCGGATTTCCTCGGGAATGCGTTTCAGGGTCATCACCTTATGCACTGCGCCTTTTTTGATGGCCTCCTTGGGCATGCCGAAAACCACGCAGGAGGCCTCATCCTGGGCAATGGTATATGCGCCTTTATCTTTCATGGCCAGCATCCCGTCCGCGCCGTCGGCCCCCATGCCGGTGAGAATGACGCCGATGGCGTTGGCGCCCGCGGTCTGGGCCGTGGAATTGAAGAGCACGTCCACGCTGGGGCGCTGATGGTGGACCAATGGGCCGTCCTTCACCTGCACGTAATAGCGGGCGCCGCTGCGCCGCAGCAGCATATGATAGGCCCCGGGCGCGATCAGGGCCCGGCCGGTCAAGACCGAATCCCCATCTTGGGCCTCCTTCACTTCCAGGGAGCACATGCCGTTGAGGCGGGCCGCGAACGCGGAAGTGAATTTCGGCGGCATATGCTGCACGATCACCAGACCCGGGCAGTTGGGGGGCAGGCGCAGGAGGACCTCTTTGATGGCCTCCGTACCCCCGGTGGACGCGCCGATGGCGATGATTTTCTGGGAAGTTTGGGTCAAAGGTGCGATGGTGTCGAGGGGCGGCTCCGAATTCCTGTCCGAATTGGTGCTCTTGAGGTACCGGATCTGGGCCGCGGCCCGGATCTTTTCCACCAGTTGCACTCCCAGGTCGCCCACGGTATAGGCGCTCCCCGGCTTGGCCAGAACTTCCACCGCTCCATAATCCATGGCCTCCAGGGCCATCTGGCTGCCCTTGGGGGTCAGGGAGGAAACGATGATCACCGGCAGCGGGAAGTAATGCATCAATTTTTTCAAGAAGGTGAGGCCGTCCATGCGCGGCATTTCTATGTCCAGGGTCACCACATCAGGGCGGGATTGGACGATCTTGTCCCTGGCGATATAGGGGTCCGGCGCCACCCCCACCACTTCCAGGTCGGGCTCCCGGGAAATCAGATCCGTAAAGATCTTCCGGACAATGGCGGAGTCGTCCACCACCAGAACTTTGGTCTTACCCATGATCGGCTAACCCTTTTCCACAAACAATTCCATGAGTTCATCATCCACATCGAACCGCAGCCGGTTGGCCGGGGATTTTTTGCTTTTTTCCGCATCCGTCAGCCACTGGGCTTCAGGAGTCTGCAATTTAAAAGCCCCCGAGGCCTCCATTTTGCTTAAGAAAGCCCCGGCCATCATATTGGTGGTTTCCTTGAGGATGTCTTCCATCTCCGGCTTGGATATTCCCGCTTCGTCGGTCCCCAGAAAATTGGCGGCCATTTTCCGGGCCAGGCTCTGGGGGACCTGCAAGCCGATGCGAAGGGATTGGGGACCGGCGATGGTCACCCAGGAGCGCAGAAACGGCCCCCTGGCGGGCACTACCTCGCCTTCTTCCAGGGTTTCCGGGAAGAGGTAGTACATGGTCTCCAATACTTCAAAAGTCACAGCTTTCAGTTTCGCTAGCATCGGGCGTAATGGCCTCCCCTAAGATACCGGTCAGTTTCTTCTTGATGGTTTCCGGGCGAAAAGGTTTCTGGATGTAATCATGAACCCCGAGATTCAAGAAGGGGTTGATCACCTCCGGCCGGGATTCGGTGGTAATCAGCACCACGGGAATGTGCCGCCACATTTCGTGTTGCTTTAAGTTCTTAACCAGGGTGGCGCCGTCCATTTCCGGCATGTGGACGTCGGAAAGGATGATGTCCACCCAGTTTTGCTCCAGGATGCCCAGGGCTTCGCGGCCGTTGGCCCCCTCAAAATATTCACCGATATCAAATCCTGAAATCACCAGCACCTTGCGGATCAAGGCCCGCATGGTCGCCGAATCATCCACGATTAGCACGTTGTACGCCATCTTGATTTCCCATTAGACCGAAGAATATCTGGGCTTCATCCCAGGCACTGCCGAAATTCATTAAAATTCTCTGCAAGTTTTTTTCCCGCAGATGGAAATGCCGCAATACTTCCGGATAGCCGGTATAGGCCAGGCCGTCCATGCCCAAGTCCTGGCCGAACATCATCACCAGAATGTCCGCCAGATAAACCAGCAGGGTCAGGTCGTCGGTATAGGCCTCGGGCCGGTCCAAATGATGGTAGGTGATGGCCAGGCGCAACCTGTCCGGAAAATCCCACATCCGGGCCATTTCTCCCCCCATTTCCGCGTGGTCCACTCCCAGGACGGTCTTTTCCGCCACCTGGAAGGAGACGCCTTGTTGTTCCACCAGGTTCATGATTTCATGGAACTTCTGCTCCACGAAGAGGCTCAGGACCACCTTGCCGATGTCATGCATCAATCCCGCGGTGAACCCCGTGGCCTGGTCGGGCAGGGAGAGCTCCCGGATCAGCAGGTCCACCATCAGCGCGCAGCTCACGGAATGACGCCATAAGCCCTGGCGCTCGGTGAAATATCCGGGTGTGGGCGCAGAGAATACCCGGGTGGCCCCGCTGGCGATCACGATTTTCAGAAGCTCCTGGGTCCCCAGCAGCAGCAGGGCCTGGTGCAGCGAGTGAATCTCCCTCCTCAAACCGAAGTAGGCGGAATTGCTGATGCGCAGGATGTTGGCGGTGACGGCCGGATCGAATTTCACTACGTCCACTAATTCCTGAATGCTTACTTCCGGTTTGTTGAGCAGGATCAGGGCCCTTTGGGCCACCATGGGAAAGGGCGGTAAATTCTTCAATGATCGTAAGACTTGCGGCACTAGACTCATGGCTTCCTGCTCCTATAAATCTTTGATGACCTGATTCTGGCCAATGATCTTGACCCACACCCTGCCGTTGGAGATCTCCAGGTACATGGTCCGGGCCTTGGATCCGCCCACGTCCTCATTGTCGATCAGGACGTTGTTCTTTAAAAAAATCTTCCGCAAGGCCGCGTAGTTGCGCCGGCCGATGTTAAAATGCTCCGGACCTCCCAAGACCTGGCTGCCTCCCGCTACCTTCACCAACATGCGGTGCTTCTGCGCGCCCAGCTTGTAGCACTCCCGGAAAAGCTGGGGAATGCCGGTGTCCGCAAACATATAGGGGTTTTGCCTTCCCTTTTCCTCATCAAGGGAGGATTCCGGCAGCATATAATGCAGGAGTCCTCCCACCTTGACGTGAGGATCATAAACCGCCACTCCGATGCAGGATCCCAGGGCGTGGGTGACTACCAACTGCTGGGACTGGTTGCTGATCTTCATATCAGCAACTCCCACGACGATCTGCATCTTTCGGACCTCTACTTCCGATATATGGTCGGTTTGACGTACGCAAATTGATGGCTGACGTTGCACAGGCTCTCCGAATGTCCAATAAACAGATAACCGCCGGGTTTAAGGCACTGATAAAATTTTTTAACCAATTCCGTCTGTGTCGCCTTTTCAAAATAGATCATGACGTTGCGGCAAAAGATAATGTCGAACTCTTCTTTGAAACGGAAAGAGTCCATCAGGTTGAACCGGAAGAATTCCACCAGTTGTTTCACTTCCGGTTTCACCCTGACGAAGCCTTCCCATTGGTTGACTCCCTTTTGAAAAAAACGCCGCCGCCATTCCTGAGATAAAGGTTCCACCCGGGAAATGGGGTAAATGCCCCGCTGGGCCTGATTCAATACTTGAGTGTTGATATCCGAGGCATAGATCTTGACCCCGGATAGATCCTTGTGGTTGACTTTGTCCATCAGCACCATGGCCATGGTGTAAGGCTCTTCGCCGCTGGAGCAGCCGGCGCTCCACAAGCGCCATTGCGGCGCGCCTTTGCTCTTTTGACGCAGGGCCGGCAGGAGTTCCTGTCCCAAAAACTCGAAGTGTTTGGGCTCCCTCCAGAATGAAGTCATGTTGGTGGAGATGGCGTCCAGGAGATTGATGAGTTCCAGCCCCGAAGCATCCTCGAGCACTAAATGGTAATACGCCTGGAAGCTGCCAAGCTTTCTGCTCCTGATAAACTTGGTCAGCCGTGAGCGGACCAGTTCCTTTTTCTGGGGAGGCAGATGGATGCCGGCGTGCTGGTAAACCAACTGGCTGAGCTGATTGAACTCGGAGTCGGTCAGCTCCGGCATCGTCATGGAGATGCCGGGGCCGCACGCCGATTGATCCTTGCCCTGATCACGGAATTTTTCCTTGAGGAAACCGCCCACCGCTTTCACCCTTGACTCTTAACTTCCCAGGCTC
Source organism: Deltaproteobacteria bacterium (assembly GCA_003599195.1). GTDB lineage: Bacteria > Desulfobacterota > Desulfobaccia > Desulfobaccales > 0-14-0-80-60-11 > SURF-52. The sequence continues at coordinate 4,226 of QZIZ01000126.1, forward strand.
TCCAACCCGGCCATTTCTTCACTGGTCAGCACTTTGTCGATATCCAGCAAGATCTTGATGCTCCCCTTGGCCTTGGCGATGCCCAGGATATACTGGGTCTTCAGCTTGGTGCCGAAGGAGGGGGAAGGTTCGATGTCGTCCCCGTTGATATTCAGTACTTCGGAGACCGAGTCCACCACCACCCCCATCTGCACCGGTCCCAGTTCGCTTTGCACTTCCACCACGATGATGCAGGTGCGTTCCCCATATTCCGCGGCTTCCAGCCCGAACTTGAGTCTGAGGTCGATGACCGGGATCACCCGGCCCCGGAGATTGATCACCCCTTTGACGTATTCCGGGGTTTGGGGCACCGCGGTAATGTCCATCATGCCGATGATTTCTCTTACCTTTAAAATTTCCAGGCCATAATCCTCCGCGGCCAGGGTAAAGGTAAGATATTTCCCTTCCTTTTCCTGAAGGGAGTTGTTTTCTTGCTGAAGTTGTCTCGCTGCCTGCGCCATTCCCTTTTTCCTCCTGCTTTTAAGGCTCCTTAACTTAATCGGGCAAATTTAGAGTAGCCCCCTTGCAGTGCATTGGGAGGGGGTGATGCCTATCCTTGCCTAAAGAAATATCGGCGTTGCCGCTAGAATTCCTTAAAATGTTCGTCCCCTAAAGGAATCACTTGCTCCGGAGAAAGTTCCCGGCCCTTGGGAAGAGGTAAAGCTCCCACCGGTCTCTCCGCCTTTTTGGCCTGGGGTTTCTTCAACCCGGGTCCGCCATTCAGGTAGGCCCTTTTCTGCGCGTAGGCCTGGGGACTCGCTTGATGGGCCATCTGCCTGACGCCGTTGCTGTTGCCGCCCACCAACGCTTCCAACTGTGTCATGGTGGTCTGGAGATTGCGGCTCTGGGAGGAGAGCTCCTTGGCGGTGGCCGCCGCTTCCTCGGCGCCGGCCGCGGTGCTCTGCACCACCTGGTCCATATGGGATACGGATTTGGAAATTTGATCCAGTCCGTGGGCCTGCTCCTGGCTGGCCGCGGCGATTTCGTCCACCAACTGGGCCACCCTCTGGGCCCCTTTGCTCAGTTCCTGGAACGCGGCTTCCGCCTGTTTCACCAATCCCGCGCCTTCGGCAATGCGGGTCACCGTGCCTTCGATCAGTTCGGAGGTGGTCTTGGCGGCCGTGGCGGCTCTCTGCGCCAGGGAGCGGACCTCATCCGCCACCACCGCAAAGCCTTTGCCCGCCTCGCCGGCCCTGGCCGCTTCCACCGCCGCGTTCAAGGACAACAGGTTGGTCTGGAAGGATATCTCATCGATAGTCTTGATGATCTTGGCGATCTCCGAACCCGCCTGGGACACCGCATCCATGGCCTTCTGGGTGGAGGCCATGGTTTCGTTGGCCTTGGCCACCACCTGGGTGGTCTCCCGCATCATCTGGTTGGCCTCCCGGGCGTGATCGGCGTTCTGCCTGGTCATGGCCGTCAGCTCTTCCAGGGACGCGGAGGTCTGCTCCAGGCTGGCGGCCTGTTCCGAAGCCCCCTGGGCCAGGGTCTGGGAGGTGGAGGCCACTTCCCCGGAGGCGCTGTGCACCTCTTCCGAGGCCTGCTGCATCTGCATGGTCACTTCGCCCAGGCGCCCCAGGCTGCGCAGGGGGAAGTAAAGCATCAGCCCCAGGAGCAGGGCCACCGGAATGATCACCATCAATAGCTGGTTGCGCATCCCGGACACTTGATCATCCACGTCATTGATATAGATGCCGGTGCCCACGATCCAGCCCCAGGGGGCAAAGGACTTGACGAAGGAGGTCTTGGGAACTATCCGGTTTTTATCGTCTTTCCACTGCCACATGTAATCCACAAAGCCCTCGCCCTTTTCCTTGGAGACGCTGACAAACTCCATGAACAGGGCCTTGCCCTGGGGATCCTTAAAATTGCTGATGTCCTTGCCGTCCAAATCCGAGCGGTAGGGATGCATCAACATCTTGGGGCCGAAGTCGTTGACCCAGAGATAGTCTTTATTTTCCGGGCCGTAGCGCATGGCCTTGATCCGGTCCAGACATCTTTTCTGGGCTTCCTCCTGGGAAAACTCTCCCTTTTGATAGCGGGTGTAAAATTGCTCCATCATGCTGTAAACGGTCTGCACCATGGCCTGGAGCTGGGTTTGCTTTTCCTTGAAGACCGCCTTTTTCATGGACGGCAAGATCCAGAAAAAGATCAAGGCCATGAAAACCACAAACATGAGCAGGAACTGACCCAAAATCTTATAACGGATATGAATGCGCATAATTTTCGGACCTCCGCCTATTGATCCTCTCTCTCGAGGGGAATAATCTGCTCCGAGTGTTTCCCCGGCCGGTAAGCCAGGAGATTTTTTACCTTGCCGCTGAAGCCCAGGGCCTGGGGCGCCGGATTCTCTTGAAAGAATTGCCTGCCGTTGCCGCTCTGGCCCCAGCCGGCGCCGTTCCCGGACACCATGGCCATCAGTTCACCCACGATCCCTTTCATCTGATGGGATTGGGCGGTGAGTTCCTGGGAGGCGCTGGCGCTCTCTTCAGCGCTGGCCGCGTTCTGCTGCACCACCCGGTCCATTTCTCCTACGGCCCGGTTGACCTGCTCGATTTCCCGGGCCTGTTCCTGGGACGCCTGCGAGATTTCCCCCACCAGGCTGTTGACCTTCTTGGCGGATTCGCCCATGTCGTAGAACTTGGTCAGGGTGTCCTGGATCTGCTGGTTGCCGAGCTGAATATGGGATGCGGTCTCTCCGATCAGGTTATCTGTGGTCTTGGCCGCGTCCGCGGCTCTCATGGCCAGGTTCCGCACCTCGTCGGCCACCACCGCGAAGCCCGCGCCCGCCTGCCCGGCCCGGGCCGCCTCCACTGCGGCGTTCAGGGCCAATAAATTGGTCTGAAACGCGATCTCGTCGATGCTCTTGATGATCTTTTTGATGCTGTCCCCGGATTGAGCAATGGTCTCAATGGACGTTTTGGTGGCTCGCATGGCCCGGTGCACTTCCTTGGTCTTTTCGTTGGTGAGGATTACCAGGCGATTGCATTCCTCCGCATTATCCATGTTCTGTTTGGCCGCGGTGGCGATCAGCTCCATGGAGGCCGCGGTCTCTTCCAGGGAGGCCGCCTGCTCTGAGGCGCCCTGGGCCAGGGATTGGCTGGAAGAGGAGACTTGGCTGGAGGCCTCGGCCACCTGATCCGCAGACTCTTCCAATTGCTGCGTGAGCCCCTTCAGGGCCCCGGCGATGCCCCGGGCCATGAGAAAGGCAATGGCCAGGCCGATGACCAGGGCCAACAGGCTGAGCACCATAACGAAGCGCCGCATATCAATGGCCCCGGCCGCCAGCGCCTCTTCACTTAAGGTCTGGCTCTTCACCACCTGCCTGGACCTTTGGAGGGTGGCCTGCACCTTTTCCAGGTTGGGCTTGATCTTACTTTCATAGATGGCCATCGGCGTTTCAGACTTTTGGATCTCCCCCGCGGATTGATGGAGCCGGCGGTGGGGCTCCTCCAATTCCTTCAACACCGGGGCCAGCCCCGGCGCCAATCTTTCCGCCTCCTTGCGGCCCTCGCCAAAGTACCAGAGGCCCAGGCCGCATTTATGGTCGTCGGTTTCCACGTCGAAACTGCCGGTCTTCCCACCGGCCACATAGGATAAAAGCTTGCCGGCCCACTTGAGATGATCCACTTCTCTCTGTCCCAGCAGTGTATCCAGCCGGTTGCCTTTGATCATGCTTTCGGCATTATTGGCCAGCCGGCCGATCCCCTGGTAACTCAATACGCCGATGGCGGCCAGTAAAATTAGAATAAGGCCTAATCCAAGTGAGATTTTTTTGCCGATTGTTAAACTCTTCCAATTCATTTTCATCTCCTGGCGATGCCGGCCGTCTTGGGCCTCCTGTGCTTCATGTTCGGGGCACTTTTGCGGCGCCCCTAAATTGTTATCGGCAAATGCATTGTGTAATTTCTACCCCGGTAAACCTTATCTTCTTTCTTGGCGATCTCCTTCCCGGTCTTTCTCGAAGTCTTGGAGGCCTTGCCCCTAAAACCCCCGGCCCTTATATTTGGCAGCTATACAAAGCGTCATAAATAATTGACCATCTTTATCTCTGCGTCCTCTGCGTCTCTGCGGTGATTCTTTTTTACCGCAGAGACGCAGAAAGCGCAGAGAGTGATTATGTGCAATTAATTATATCGCTCTGAATAATTCCCAATTCTCTCGATCTTTCTGTGTCTTTCAGGTCTGGCTCAGGGCGAACAACCCGGACAGATCCAGAATCAGTCCTACCCGCCCGTCACCCAGGATGGTGCCGCCGGCCAGGCCCTTAATGTTCTGAAAAGCTTCCCCCAGGGATTTGATCACCACTTCCTGTTTGCCCAAAATGTCGTCCACCAGGAGTCCCCGCTGCTTGCCGTCGTACTCCACCACCATCACCAGGCCCTTGGTGGGGTGCGTCTCCCCGTTCTCGGTCCTGAACAGGCGATGCAGCCGCAACAGCGGAATGATCTGGTTGCGGACCCTGATGATTTCGCCTTGCCCCTGAACGGTAAAATAATCCTCCGGCGCCGGCCGCAGGGTTTCCCGCACGCTTACTGCCGGCAGGATATAGCGTTCCTTGCCGACTTTCACCAGCAAGCCGTCGATAATGGCCAGGGTCAAAGGCAACCTGATGCTGAAGGTGCTGCCCTCTTTGGGCCGGGAGTGAATTTCGACTTTCCCCTGCAGTTTTTCGATGGTCAAACGCACCACGTCCATGCCCACGCCCCGCCCGGAGATATCGGTGACCTTTTCCGCGGTGCTGAATCCGGGCTCGAAAATGAGGTGATCGATCTGGGTGGTGGTGAGCTGTTCCCCCGGCTGGACCAGGCCCCGTTCCGTGGCCTTGGCCAGGATCCGGTCCCGGTCCAGGCCCCGGCCGTCTTCTTCGATGTCGATGACCACGTTGCCCCCTTTATGGTAGGCTCGCAGCCAGAGATGGCCTTCCGGGGGTTTTCCCTGGGCTTCCCGTTCCTTGGGGGGTTCCAGTCCGTGATCCACTGCGTTCCGCACCAGGTGCACCAGAGGATCGTAGATGGCTTCCACCATATTGCGGTCGATCTCGGTTTCTTCCCCTTCGATATGCAACTCCACCTGTTTTTTTGATTTCCGGGCCAGATCCCGCACCAGACGCACCATCTTCCGCAAGGTCTGCCCGATGGGGACCATGCGCATGGACATGGAAATCATCTGCAATTCCGTGGTGATCCTAGACATCTGGGCCAGATCCCGCTCCAGTTTCTGGTCGGAGATTCCCATGAGTTTCGGGTTTTGCCGCACCTGGCTTTGGGCGATGACCAGCTCTCCCATCAGGTTGACCAGGTTATCCACCTTGGCCAGGTCGATCTTGACGGTGGGGGCCACCTGGGCGTCGGCGGCCGCTTTTCCTTCCATTCCTGCCGGGATGGCTGCGGCCTCGGTGCCCGGTTTTTCCTCCGTCAACTGGTCCACCAGGGCCCGGGCCACCTTGCCTGGGGTAACCTTTCCTTCCTTTACCAGGATTTCCCCAATGGGCGTGGTTGGGGGCCTGGACTCGACTTTCTGCTGTTTCAAGGCCCCCTGAAGATCGGAGTCGCTGATCTCTCCCTTGGATACCAGTATCTCTCCCAACTGGCGCTTGGGAGTTTCTTTGATTTCTGAGCCGCTCTGGAGCGCGTGGACCATATCCATGACATCTTGCAGGTTGAAGATGCGGAGAGGCCGCTTATCGGCCAGGGCTTCCTGCAAATCGTCCAGCATTTCCTTCAGCCGGTCCACTGCAGTCAGGGTGAGGTCGATGGTCGCCGCATTGATCTGCAAACGGCCGGCCCGGGCTTCATCCAGCAGCGACTCCACTTCGTGGCTCAACTCCTGAATCTGGGCCAGATTTAAAAACCCGGCCACTCCCTTGATGGTATGAAAGGGCCGGAAGACGGCATTGATGGCCGCCAAATCCGAGGGGGCCTGCTCCAGGTGCACCAGGCCGCTTTCGATCCCTTCCAGGTGCTCCCGGGCTTCGGTAATAAAATTGTTCGTCAGCTCCGGATCTTCAAAGATGATGGTCTCGGCGTCCGAGGCCGCGGCAGCTTCCTCATCTACTGGGGGTGGGCTCTCCGCCGCTCCCTCCGTTCCTCCCAGTCCCAGTTCTTGGGAGAGGCGGCAGTATGCGGTCCAGGCCTCCCCGGCCGCGGGGAACTTGTTTTCCCGGGTCCAGGTCAACAGCAGACTCACCCCATGGCTCAACAGTTCCTGGCCTTGGGCGGCTGAGGCCAGTTCCTGGAGGATCAGCTTGTTTCCCACTTCCTCCAGCCGCTGCACCAGCAACGCCGCTTCCGGAGCCGTCTCCGCGTCCAGTATTTTCTGGACGGTTTCGAGATGGTTGAGGAAAGAACCCAGGCCTGGGAGGTCGCCTTCCTCCAGCATTACCACTTTGAGGGCCAACCCCTCCAGGTTTTCGATGAGGTTCCGGTTATCCGGGGCTTGGTCAGTCAACTATCGCCTCCTGAAGCTTCTTTGGGCAAATCTTTGACCAGCGCCGCTATTTAAGCCGTTACTTCCCGCTTGGCGCGGCGCCGCCACCGCAAACAAAGACTCCGGGATTATTCCCATACCTTATCAACCTGCCAGTTTTTTAAAGATCTGTTCGATCTTTTCCTGCAACACTTCCGCAGTGAACGGCTTTACCACATAGTTGTTCACCCCGGCCTTCACTGCGGCCACCACGTTTTCTTTGAGGCCTTCCGCGGTGACCATCAAGACCGGGATATTGGCGGTTTTCGGATCGGAGCGGATCTTCTGGAGCAGCTCCAGGCCGGTCATGTTGGGCATATTCCAGTCCGTCACCACCAGCCCGATATTATCGTTTTTCAGCACCTGAACGGCCGCCTGTCCGTCTTCAGCCTCAACAATGTTGTCAAAGCCGATCTGCTTGAGAATATTGCGAACTATTTTGCGCATGGTGGCAAAGTCATCCGCGACCAAGACTCTCATGCGGTAATCGATATTTTTATCCATGCCAACCGCCCTAATCGTGTCTCTGTATTACTTTTCGCAGCGCTCCCAAATTTTCCAACGAGACTGGCTGGGTGGGAGCCAACTAATTATTATCACGTGATATTTTATGTTGATCTCCCATGGGCCGCCATGGGGGTCATTGACAAAATTCTCCCGATAAGCCTTTTCTAACCAGTCTTGTCGACTTTTCCCGCCAATATCTTTAACGAAAACTTTAAGTTTCCTAAAAATTTCTCCCCTTGCTTTTCTCCGGGAAATTCCCCAAAATCCGGGTTATGGAGAACACCCGGAACACCCTGCGGCTTGAGGCCTTGAGGACCCGTTGGACCCCGGAAATAGACGCCATGTTGGTGGCCGGACCCGAAAACCGCCGCTATCTCAGCGGCTTTACCTCCCGGGATGACAACTTTACGGAAACCAGCGGCCTGCTCCTGATTACCCGGAAACAGGCCTTTCTCCTGACCGACTTCCGCTACCTGGAATGGGCCCGGCAGGAAGCCACCGGTTTGGAAGTGGTGATGTATTCCCAGTCTCTGGGGACGACCCTGGCCGGACTTCTGCAAGGCCAGGAGGTGCGTATCCTGGGATTCGAAGACGCCTATTTGACCTACCGGCGGTATCAACGCCTGGTGCAGGCGGTGGCGGAGGCCGGCCCCAACGTGGAATGGCAGCCGGTGGCGGGTATGGTGGAAGCCCTCCGGGAGAGCAAAGCCCCGGAGGAAGTGGCCGCCATCCGCCGGGCCCTGGCCTTGACCGAAGAGACCCTCCTGGAGGTGGCGGCGGCCCTGGCCCCGGGACGGACCGAGGCCCAGGTGGCCTGGGAGATCGAGCGCAGGCTCCGGGAAAAAGGGGCCGAGGATCTGGCCTTCCCCCCCATCGTCGCCGGGGGGCCCAACAGCGCCAAGCCCCATCACCATCCCGGCGATTACCGGTTGCAGGAGGGGGAACCCATCATCATCGACCTGGGCGCCCGGGTGGACGGCTACTGTGCGGACCTGACCCGCACCTTCGTCCTCGGACCCCCGGATGAGCAGTTCCGGAAAATCTACACCCTGGTGCGCCGGGCCCAGGCCCGGGCGGAGCAGGGGCTCCGGTCCGGCATGGACAGCCGGGACGCCGACGCCCTGGCCCGGGAGGTGATCGCGGCCCAGGGTTACGGCGACGCCTTCGGCCATTCCCTGGGCCACGGCGTGGGGCTCGCCGTTCACGAGGCCCCCAGCCTCAGCCCTTTTAAAGACCGGGCCACCACCCTGCTTCCGGGCAGCATCATCACCGTGGAACCCGGCATCTACCTCACCGGTTGGGGCGGCGTGCGCCTGGAAGACATGGTCCTCCTTCACGAGGACCGGGCCGAAGTGCTGACCGCGGTGGGGTTTTTCGAATGGTGAGGGCCGTTCTGTCCTAATTGACGATGAATCACAGTTGAGCTATCATCCCTTGCCCCTTCGTCTATCAGGGAAGTGATTTATCACGCCTTTTCTTTCAGGTATTTCCGTGACCGGAAATCAGGTTTCGTTAGGGACCGTTCTGCAACGGGCGGATGGGGATGGGTCTAAAAATCCTGTCAAATCCTGATTTTGGGATTCCTGTTCTGTGGCATTATCCTTCCGGAGATTTCCTTAACTATGCAATTTTCCCACCTATATCGCTTTAATATTATTAGTAAATAGGCAATTTTATCACCCCATAAATAGGTAATAGTGCCTATTGTTCATCTTAAAATCCATAAACATAATAATGTAAACATCACATCGAATTATCCAGGGGGTTGGTGTGGGGAATCCTCATACGGCCCGTTCTGGGAGGACACACAGGAGGGTGCATGAGGACGGGGTGATATTCAGGTTAACTATTGGCCATTATTAACTAAAATGATGAACCAGGGTAGGAGAGAGACCATGAAAAGACGAGATTTTATCAAGATCACCGCAGGAGGCGTGGCCGCGGCCGCCGTGGCCGGTAATGTTCCGGGGGTGCTTAACACCCCGGCCTGGGCCGCATCCCCCATCAGCCAGCTCAACATCACCATTACCGACGCCCTCAAGGAGTTTCATTGCTTTAACGGCCTGCCGGACCAGCAGGACCCCAACAGCACCTGCTATTTCTGGGTCTACCAGATGTCGGTGGAATTTGTGGCCAACCCCGGGGTCTTCGTGGATCTGCCGGTGAACGTGCCCGGCCCCACCATCATGGCCACCGCGGGAGACCAAATTCCCGTCACCATCACCAACGCCTTGACCCAGGATCATTCCTTCTTCATCCCCGGCATTTTCACCTCCGGGATCATTCCTCCGGGCGGAGTCGTCAACCGGACCATTAATGTCCGCGGCCTCCCCGGCACCTATCTCTATCACGATAACCGCAACGCGCCGGTGAACCGGGTGATGGGCCTGCACGGCGCCTTCGTGGTCATGCCCGCCGCCCCCTCCGGCGCCAGGTGGACCCCCTACGCCGCCGGCCAGGCGACCCCCCAGGTGCAGCGGTTGTTCGACGATCTGGGCACCACCGGCTTCTGGCCCGGCCTGGCCTGGGAAGAGGCCAGGGCCGACACCCTGACCGCGCCCTTCCGGCAGTATGTCTGGATCACCCATCAGGCCAGCCAAAAACTGTTCGCGGAAGTGGGGAGCAATCCGGGTGTATTCCCCGCCGCGGATTTTGTCAGGGCTTTCCGCAGGGACGCCTTCAGCCGGGATAGTTTCTCCTTCGCCGGCACCAGCAGGATTCCCCAGCACTTCAGCATCACCGGCCAGCAGGGGCATTTCTGCCACAATAACCCCATCATCACCCCCATGGCCCGGGTAGGCGAGCCGGTGGTGGTGCGGGTGATGAACGCCGGCTTGATGACCCAATCCATGCACCTGCACGCCAACCACTTTTATCTCATCTCCGTTGACCGGATTGTGCAGGGTGATCCCAGCGGGGCTGATCCCTCACTGCAGGGCGCAGGTCCCATCTGGATCGACACCATGACCTTGAACCCCTTCGGAGAGAAGGCTTCTTCCTACGATATGGTGGTCCCCTTCATGCGTCCCCCGGACGTGCCCAATACCCGGGGCATCGGCCGCGGCGGCTCTCCGGATCAGGGGCTGCCCACGGCCAGGGGCCTGACCTGGCCGCCCAAGGAGGAACTCGACACCTTTATTCCCGAGGGCGGCACCGCCCAGGGTCAGGACCCCGCGGATCCCACTGGACAGACTTTGATCACCGTGCCCCTGATGCAGCGGGAGTCGCCCCTGTGCTATCCCATGCACGACCATTCCGAGCCCACCCAGTCCACCCAGGGCGGCAATTACAACACCGCCTTGATTTCCGGGGCGTATTTCATCGGCGACCTGAACATCGGCCTGCCGCGTTTCAACGTCGACGACCTCTTTACCAATCCCGGAGGGAACCCGGGTATGCCGCTATTACCGCCGCATACCTTCCCCATGGATGAGGACTTCGCCATGATGCTGGGGCTGGATCAAGATCCCCAAATCCTGGCTTACGGCATAAACGAGGCGCGGGTCAACGGCATCATGGAGGCCAGCAAGCAGAGCGACCTGGAATCCCAGCGCGACAGGCCGCCTTTCCCGCCCGGGTTCAATGATCCGGCGTTTCCCTAACCCTGACATCCGGAACTTTTAATAAGGAGATAACCACCATGTCATTTGCCAGTCCAGCTTTTCGCATTCTTCGCCGGTCGGTGCAAGGGATGGAGGGGATGCACAGCAAGATGTTCGACCCCCCCACCGTCAACCCGGCCACCCCGGATCTGATAGCGCCCACCAACCCCGTGCCGGAGGTCATGCTGGCCGCGGGTTTCCTGGATAACGTCAGCGTGCCCAACACCGTGCAGCGGCAACTCATGCACGGCATGGACGCCCCCACCTGGGACGGCCAGCGGATGAACTGGTTTGTTTTCCGGGACCCGGACGGCATCGATAACGGCACCGACCCCGATCAGGCCCCCTTCACCGGGCTGATCATCAACCCCAAACAGGGGGCCTTCCCTGCGCCCACCATCCGGGTGCCCCGTGGCAGCATCTACCATGCTGAAACCGCGGGTTCGGGGCCGCCCCCCCACACCATCCACTGGCACGGGCAGGAACCCACCCCCATGAACGACGGCGTGGGCCACTGCTCCATGGAACTGGGACATTATACCTACCAGTGGCAGCCCAACTTCATCGGCAGCTACTTCTACCACTGCCACCGGAACACGGTGCAGCACTTCGAGTTCGGTCTATACGGCTTCACCATCATCGACCCGCCGGACGCCTTTTTTGCTACCCAGGCCAACCCCGCCATTCCCATCGGCGCCGGCCGGGACGGCTTGTTTAGGACCGCGGCCAACCTGGTGAACTTTCCCCAGTTCGGCCAAACTCCGGCGGACCGGGTCCCCCTGATCACCGCCGACCCCCTGGGGCAGTTCCCCACCGACCCCCATGCCTACACCGTGCCTTACGACACGGAGGCCCTTTGGGTGTTGGACGACCGGGACATCAGGTGGTCCAACCTGGCCAGCGACGCCCGGGCGACCTTCCCCAAACAGGGCGGCATCCCCGGGGTCGATGACAACTTCCACGGCAACGCCGGCGGCGGCGTCGGGCCCAACGACTTCTTCGCGTTTAACGACTTCCGCTCCACCCACTTCTACTGCACCGGCTTCCCCTTCCCCGGCCCCGTGGCCGGCAGCGCCGTCCTGGATGCCCGGGCCACCGTCATCCCGCCGGAGCTGATGAGCGGCAAGACCGGGGTCCAGGTGGCCATCAACGGTGCGGTGAATAGCAACATTCTGATCCGGTGCTTGAACGGCGCGTACAACAATGTCCGGCTCACCTTCCCGGTGGATATCGTCATCATCGGCTGGGACGGCCGGGCCCTGGGCGTGCCGCCCTTCGGCCGCTACAACGCCCCGGTGCTGGTGCCCGCGGGCACCGAATTCGAGTTCAGCGTCGCCCGGCGGTTCGACTGCCTGATCCGTTCGGCCACCCCGGTCAACGACTTCTGCCGGGTGCGGTTCATCGACACCCTGCGGCGCAACATAAGGTTCACCGGGCAGATTCCCATCGTCATCGCTTAACCTTTTTCCCCGGATCGCGGCCTTGGCGCCGCGGTCCGGGCCACCTGTCCAAGATATGCCTGGGCCGGGGCCGCCTTCGAAGCGGCCGCCGGCCCAGAATTTTTTGGCAGAGGCAATCGAAGTCCCTTTAATACCGATTTACAACCGAGATACAACAAACCGTAGCGAACCTTGTGTTCGCCCAGATGCATCCGGGGCGATCACGGCGACTCCGATCTCCATCACCGCCAACTCCTCTTCGAGGGGCACGGCCGCCGTGCCGGTGAATATCGTCCCCTAAGCAGCTCCCACTCCCCGGGCGCGCCAGGCCCCGGGGAGATTTCACCCCAGCGGCCAGAT
>QZIZ01000157.1 GCA_003599195.1 Deltaproteobacteria bacterium
ATATTTAACCGCCGATAAACGCCGATGGACGCCGTTTGATTGTGTTGGTTTGTTGCACGTGAAGGTGAACTTGATATAAAAGGGCTGCATAAGTTTATGCGGCAACAGAAGAAGCTGTAGGGAGCTCACTAAACACCGCACTTATTCCGCCCTGATTCAGGGTACTGATTAACTTTGCGCCTGAAGGGGCAGGATTGCCTCAGCGGATGATGCGGTTAATCGCGCCCCCGGACAAGAAATAACCGAAGGTCAGGAAGACGATTTTCAGGTAGATTCCCAGCGTCAGCGGTTGGTCCAGATAGCGGCGGTCGTTATTCAACATCTCTATATGATGTTCCAGGCCGTCTCCCTTCCTTCCCACCAGTTGGGCCCAGCCAGTCAGCCCCGGTTTAAAGCAGAGCCTGAAGGAAAAATCGGGAATCACCCGGCACAATTGTTCAAAAACCTCCCGGGTGTACGGCCGGGGGCCCACTAAGGAAAGGTCGCCGTTCATCACATTCAGAAGTTGGGGCAGTTCATCCAGGTGCAATTTCCGCAACACCTGGCCCACCCTGGTGATGCGCGGATCGTCCTTGACCGTCCAGCGGCCATTGGCCTCGCCTTCCAGCATGGTCCTGAACTTGATAATTTGAATATCTTTTCCGCCTTGTCCCAAACGGCGCTGCACGAAAAAGACCCTTCCCGGTGAATCGAGTTTGATGAACACCGGGATGATCAGAAACAAGGGCAAAGAAAGAAGCAGGCCGGCGGAGGAGAAGAGCAGGTCCAGCACCCTGAGTAAAAACCGGTGCGCCAGGCTTTGCCGCTCCAGAATTCTGCAGACTTCCGGTTTCGGGGTAACGCAATCGACTATCACGTTCTCAGGCATATTCCAAGTGCTCACTTGCTTATTTTAAGGCAAAGATATTGTCTCCCAGAGGCTCTCCCAGAAAATTCCCCTGTCCGGAAATCTTTCTCACCTGGTTGGGCTGCAAAGGCCGCAGGACAAAAGTGCCTTTGGCAAAGGAAGTGAAGACGTTGCCGGTAAAATTGACGGTATCCGCACCTTCCAGGACGACGGAATGGGGCGCCTTCTTGTTGCCGATGGAGCGGCAGCCGATCAGGTTGACGGCCTTACAGAGCGGATGGACCGGACCCTTGGTGAGGACCAGGAAAGGAGCGGGGAATTTGTCATTCTGCTCATTGTAGCAGCCGATGAGATTTAAGGCGTCCACGCCCCTGGCCATTACCGAGGCGCCGCCGGGGTGGTCGCCGTTTTTCTCGATCTGGGTGGAAATGATGTTAATGACGTTGCAGTCCGTGACCTCGATCCCATATTTTTTATTGTGGTGAATCTTGGAAAAAGAAATATCGGTGTATTGGCCATGGTCGCCGATGCTGACGCCTACGGCGTTGTTGTTCAACTGCACCAGGGAGATATGTCCGGAATGATTATGGTCCACGGCCTTGATGGCAGTGCCGGAGGCAAAGTTGAAGATACAGACGTTTTCAATATAGTAGCGGATGGTGTAATCCTCCAGGAGGATGGCATCCTTGCGCGCGGTCTTTCCATTAAACTGGAGGTCGGCGATCTTGACGTTGATGCACGGCGGCTTTTTCCCAGAACCCACGGTCAGGGCCGGGTGGTCGCCGGAATGTTTGATAATGGTGTTATATCCCAGGCCCTTGAAAACCATATCCGAGGTGGTGATGCGCAGCCCCGGGTTGCCGGTTGCGTAGACGCCGGGGGGCACCAGCACCATCTTGGTCCCCCGGGTGACCGCGGCGTCAATGGCTTTCTGGATGGCCTTGGTATCGTCGGTTTTACCGTCGCCCTTGGCTCCGTATCTTTTTACATCCTCCCAGAGATGATCGGTGCCTTTGAGCCCCGCCGCAGCTTCCAGCGCGGCCTTATCCGGAGCCGCGGCCGGAGCCGGGACCGGAATCGCGGCTGGTGGTCCTCCCGGCGGCTGCGGTTTTCCGGGAGATGCGGGTTGGGCTCCCTGAACGCCGGCAGGCCTTTGCTGGCACCAACCCCCGGATACCAGAGCCAGCATCAGGACTACCGCCAGGAGGCAGCGGGCAACCATCATCCCTGTGCTCCCTTGATGGCGGCAATGACCGCGGCCACATCTTCCTCGCTCAGGCCGTGGTGCACGGGGATGGCCATGATGCGGCTGCGCAGGTCTTCGGTGACCGGCAGGGAGATTTCCCCGTAAAGGTCCTGAAATACCGGCTGTTCGTGCAGTCCCAGGGGGTAATGCACCCCGGACATGACTCCCGCCTGCTGGAGGCGGTCCCGGAGGGCGTCCCGGTCCATGCCGAAACGCTGGGGATCAACGGTAAAGCAATATTGATGAAAGGAATGGTCGGAATTTTCTTCGACGCGCTGCAGGGCCAGGCCGTCGATGCGGGAGAGTGCGGCGGTAAGAGCGGCGCCGTTTTTTCTCCTGGCTGCCAGCATCTCGGGCAGCCGGGTCATCTGGGCCAGCCCGATGGCGCCTTCCACGTCGGTCATCCGGTAGTTGTAGCCCACCAGGGTATGCTTATATTTCTGGCCCTGGCCGTGGGAGCGGTATAATTTCATCAGCTCCGCGGCCGCGGCGCTGTCGGTCAGGGTCATCCCCCCTTCCCCCACAAAGAGATTCTTGGTGGGATAGAAGGAGTAGCAGACAAAATCCCCCAACCCGCCGATATCTCCGCCGCCGTACCGGGTGCCGTGGGCCTGGGCTGCGTCCCAAACGATTTTGAGGTTATGCTTGGCCGCCAAATCCCGGACCTGCTTAACCGCCGCGGCATTCCCGAACAGGTGCACCGGCCCAAGGGCCCGGGTGCGGGGGGTGATCTTCCTGGCCGCGTCCGCCACGTCCAGGGTGTAGGTTTCCGGGTCGACGTCGCAAAAGACCGGTTTGCCGCCGGCCAGGATTACTGCGCTGGCGGTGGCGAAAAAGGTGAACGCGGGCACCAGCACTTCGTCCCCGGGTTTCAGGAAGGTGAGGTAGGCCAGGTGCAGGGCGGAGGTCCCGGAACTGGAGGCCACCGCGAATTTCGCGCCGGTAAATTCCGCAAAAGCCTTTTCAAAAGCCGCGACCTGCGGTCCCTGACGCAACAGGCCGGATCTTAACACCTCGACTGCGGCTGTGATCTCCGCCTCGGTGAGGCGGGTATCGGCCATATTAATTTTCTTAACGGTCATCGACGGGTATCTTTCCCTTTCGTTTAATCTCCTGGAGGAGTTGAGCCAGTCTCAAGGAGTCTGCAAAACTGTTCTTCTGCAGGCCGTTTTGACCCTGCATCCGGTTCAGGAAGTCTTGAAACATGAGCTCGAAGAGATCCGTGTGCCTGGATTCCAGAGGAGTTTTGCCCTTGGTGTAAGGCGGATGCTCCTGGTTTAAGAAAATGTAAGACTCCTGGGTATTGATGACGGAAAACTTGACATAACCTTCGCTGCCAAGAATTTGAATGTCATTCTGGAACGCGGGAGAGATGAGGTCGCTTTCCACCACAAACTTTGTCCCGCTGACGCTTTTGCCCACCACCAGGGCAAAATCCTCGGCAACGGAAGGAACCTCAGCCCCCTCAATGCGGCGATTGGGAAGGAGATTGTCCAGGTGCACCGTCTCTATGGACCCCACGTCCCCCACGAACCACAGGAGCAAGTCCAGCATATGGGACAGCATCTCATTGACCACGCCGCCGCCGGACTCGGTCTGGTGTTTCCAGGTCCGGTGCGAGCCTATGCCCCCCAGGCGCATGAAGATGGCCCGGACTGTTCCCAGGACTCCGGAGTCAACCGCCTCTTTGACCTGATTAAAAAGAGGATGGTATTTATAAACAAAGGCCACCATGCCCACCCGCTGCTGCCGGCGGCAGAGGGCCAGGAGTTGCGCGGCCTCATCGATGTCCGGAGTCAACGGCTTTTCGCAAAAAACGTGTTTCCTGGAAAGCAATGCCCGGCGGGCATAGTCGAAATGGCTGGGGGTAGGGGTGCAGATATCGATGACATTGATATCATTATCCTGCAACAATTTTTCCGGGTCGGGATAAGACAGGATATTATATTTTCCGGCCAGTTCCCGGGCGGCTTCCGGTTGGATATCGCTCACGAAAATCTTGTCGATTTTCAGCTTCTGCAATGCGGTTATATGCTTTGGAGCCTGCTTGCCGCAGCCGATGATCCCCACTTGCAACATGATCCACTCCCTAAAAGTTCTTGCTTATGAAAACAGGCGCACCCGCAGGCGTCCAGGAAATGCTGATATGGAAACTTTAGCGTGTAAAAAAAATTATATCAATATATCCAAGGGCTGGCAATCACTCAATTTAGATAAATAGTGTAACCAAAAAGTTATGGCTTTCCTTTACGCAATGCAAGCATCTCCTGGAAAATTCCAGAGAAAAAGGCGGCTGGGAGCCGCCTTGCCAGTAATCGGAAGAAATACTGATGATCAAAAATGATAGGCCACACCTACGACGATACGGTGGCTGTCATAGTTGAAAGTGGCTGTGCCCCGCTGCACCGCGCCGGCCGGAGTGACCAGTTCGTGGGAATCCAACTCCACGTCCCATTGGTGGGAGAATTTATATTCCACGAACGCGGAGACATTTTTCAGCATCATGTAGCGCAGGCCCGCCATCACGTCGATGGCGAAATTCTTGGCCGCATCGACTTCATCGTAGATGACCACAAACCCGGGGCCGATGCCCACGTAGGGCTGCAGCCGGCCGAAGGGGACCTCCTGGTCGGGCAGGAAACCATAGCGGCCCACGATATGCAAAGCCGAAGTCCAGGTCACCCAGTCATCATTGCGCAGGGTGGCCTGGGTAAACCCCTGGACGGGACGGCTCAGCCTGACCTGCTGTTGCTTAACTCTATTGGCGGCGAAATTGGTTTCGAGTTCAAAACCCAGGTAAGGAATACGTTTGAGAAAATAACCCCATTTCAAACCGCCCACCACTGCGGGGTTATTAAACTTTTGGTTTCGGGCGGTAACCCTGCCGCCCCCCTCCGGGAACAGGTTGTTGAACTTGAGGTCGGTACTTTGGACCAGAGAGGCCCCCAGGTAACCGCCCACGTAAAATTCCCCGGGGAACAACCCCGGTTCTTTGGGTTTGTCCTGCTGGGAGGGCCGGTTCCGCCACATGCCATAGGCGATGGCGGTAGTGCCGATCACCCCAAAGATCGAGGCGGCGACGGCTGTCGCCGTTTGTCCTTCACCGGCCAGAGCCGGTTTCACTCCCCCTGGCGGCAACAACAAGCCAAGGATCACCAATAGACATGCCAAACCCTTCCCCAGCCCCGGCTTCATCGGCTTCCCCCCCATTTAAGAAAATTGATCTATTTTAGAAGCTTATTCAACATAATGTCAATGGAATAATGGACCCGGGAAGGTTAGGCGCTCCCGGCGCCTATCTTGTCCTTCCACTTCCGTACCAAGAGGGCAAAGGGATGACAACCCGGTTGCTCTAAAGAGGGCAACCTGATATAAGGAAAAAGGATCCCGAACCCCAATGCGGCGGATTAACCGTGGGGCGATCCGGACCCTCACCAACCCATGAGCCCAACCGAAACCATGCCCAAATTGCCGCGGCCTGCCGGCCGGTCTCCAGAGGTCTGCAATTCCCGGGAGCGCTATCTTGATTGACCTTCACTGCCATATTCTGCCTGACATCGACGACGGCCCCCAAACCTGGAAAGAGTCCCTGGCCATGGCCCGGATGGCGGTGAAAGACGGCATCCGGGTCATAGTGGCCTCCCCTCATCTATTCCGCCGGAGAATGGTGGATCTCAACGCCCTCAATGAGAAGGCGGCAATTAGCGCCAGGATCAGCCAGTTCCAGGAGAAACTGGAGGCGGAACAAATTCCTTTGGAGATTCTCCCCGGATGTGAGTGCCCCTTAAGTCTGGAATCCATCGAACTTCTGGCTGAGGACCGGGTGATGACCATTAATGACGGCAAACGCTATCTTCTCCTGGAGATGCCCGAACTCTCCATTCCCCCGGCCACCCCGGATATCTGCTTTCAGTTGCAGGCCAAGGGTATCACTCCCATCATCAGCCATCCGGAGCGCCATATGATTTTTCTGGAGAGGCCCGAAAAACTCCTCCGGTTTCTCGATCTGGGATGTCTGATGCAGATGACTGCCGGCAGTCTCACCGGCACCTTCGGCCGGCGGGTGGCGAAGGTCAGCAAAATGATGGTGAAGAAGGGGTATATCCAAATGTTGGCCTCGGACGCCCACAGCACCGGCGGCCGTCCGCCGGTGCTCAGCCAGGCGGTGTCCCAGCTCGGCCACCTTATCGGCAACAATGCCGCCCTGGCCATGGTAACCACCATCCCGGAAAAAATCATCAAGGGCGCCTCGATGTTCTGAATCCCGGAGAAAACACTTGGAAAAGTTCCTGTTAACCGGAAAATTATGCTACTTTGAAGCGGATGCCGATGGAATGGACAGGTCATGAATAATTACTACCTCGATAAAACCGTATTAATTACCGGGGCCGCGGGTACGGTGGGCCGGGAGGTCGTCCGCCAATTGGTGGGATTCGGACCCAAAGAAATTCGGATTCTGGACAATAATGAATCCGCCTTGTTTTTTCAGGGCAATGAATACCGGCATGCCGGCCGGGTAATCCCTTATCTGGGTGACGTCCGGGACGAGCATAAACTGATCAACGTCACCAGGGGGGTGGATGTTATCCTGCATCTGGCCGCGTTTAAACACGTGGGTCTGTCGGAGTACAATCCCTTCGAGGCGGTGCAGACCAATATCCTGGGGGTGAGAAACGTGGCCCAGGCCGCCCAGATCAATCACGTCTCCCGGGCGATCTTCGCCAGTTCCGATAAGGCCGTCAACCCCACCAACGTCATGGGCACTTCCAAACTCATGGGGGAGCGCATCTTCAGCGCGGCCAATATCTTTAAAAACCATGGCAGCCAGGTGTTTTCCAGTGTTCGCTTCGGCAATATCCTGGCCTCCCGGGGTTCGGTGGTTCCTGTTTTCATAAAACAGATCCTGTCCGGAGAAGCGGTGACCGTCACCGACGTGCGCATGACCAGGTTCGTGATGACCGTGCAGGAAGCCGCCAAGCTGCTGCTGGAAGCGCCTTTGATCGCTTGCGGGGGAGAGGTTCTGGTCACCAAGATGCTGTCCGTGCGCATCATCGACCTGGCCCACGCCCTGATCGAGCTGTTGACTGCCAGAACCGGCATGGACCCGGAGAGTGTTCCCATCAAATTCATTGGAGCCATGCCCGGCGAGAAGCTCTATGAGGAACTGATGACCGAGGAGGAAGTGGGCCGCACCAAGGAACTCCCCATGATGTTCGCCATCCTGCCGGCTCTCCGGGGCTTCTATCAAAACATTGAATATAATTACCCAAATATCCTGCCGGAGATGGAAAACCGGCGTCCCTACATCTCCAATCTGGAGATTCCCATGACCATTGAGGAGATCAAGGCTTTTCTGGAAAACTGCTGCCTTCTGGATGAATTCCTGGCCCCCAGCCGGCCTTACAATCTCCCAGGTCCCGACCTGACCCCGGTGACAACCCTAAAATCTTCCCGGCAGGTCAAGCTGCAATGAGAATCAACATGGAAAAAAAGGGTTGATTACCGGCTTTTCCCTCCTTATAATTAGGCAAATCTTCAAAAAGGAGGTGATTCCGGGTGTATCAGCCAGCAGTCCCCATTACCAGGAGAACCTGAACCCCTGGGGTCCGGGGAGCCTTGGCAAGGCTCTCGCTACCCTTCCGGGCTGGAAGAGACAGGGGCGGATCACCTGGGATCGACCGCAGTTAGTACGATTAGCTTCGCTAATATCCCCACCCCTACCTTCCACAGGTAAACTCCGCACCAATCCTCTTTCTTTCCAGCCATAACTTTGGGTGCCCTAATCAGCCCTGGGGCTAGGGTTTGTCGTTAGACCCTGGTGCGCCTTTGCGCGCCCAGGGCCTGATAACCGCTCGCCGCCGGGGGCCATGCGCTCGGCAAGGCCGGGGAACTTTAGTATTCCCCTGCCTTAACCGTCCCCCTGAGCCCGACCTGGTGGGCGCCTGGGGAACGGCGATAAAGGGAAGAAAAAAATGCTGACTGATACTGATCCCGCGGAAGCAAGGCCGCAGGCGGCCGCCATCGCGGTAACCGCCGCGGCCGGAAAGAAAATAAGGCCGCGGTTAATCGGCAGATGGGAGGGATTCACCGCCTTGCTGTCCCTCTTCTTGAAATGGAGCCTGGCCCTGCTCTTCATTTATGCCGGCGCTCTTAAGCTTAAGGACCCCCGGGCCTTTGCCCAGGCCATCGGCCAGTACGGCCTGGTGCCGGAGGCAATCATCCCGGTTCTGGCCCTGGGCCTGCCGGTGCTAGAGGTCCTGGCCGGCCTGGGCCTGCTGGTCAACATCCGTTGCAGCCTGGGGGCCATTTTATTAATGCTGCTGATGTTTATCGGCATCCTGGGGTATGCCATCGCTGCGGACCTGGACATCGATTGCGGTTGTTTCACCGCCGCGGACCTGGCCGCCCGGAGCAGCGTCAAGGCCGCGTTTTTCCAGGATCTGGGCTTCCTGGCCGCGGCCCTGTTTCTCCGGTGGCGGCGGCGGGTCAGGGGCCGGGGGCCAGTAGGCAGGGGTCAGGGGCTAGTAATCAGTGATCAGTAAGAAATTATAAAGCTCAATCTCATCTGCAAAAGGAGAAATAAAAATGGCGCGGTATATGGTTTTGGCAGTGGCAGTACTTTTTGCGGCTCTGGTTCTGCCTTTCGGCTGCGGCCAGGGTTCCCTGACCACCAAGGAGATGGACACGGAAAAGATCGCGGTGAACTTCAACCAGGAAGTGGCCCGGGGCGGCTACCGGGTGGTGGCCACCGAGGAGCTGAAGGGCTGGCTGGACGGCAAGAAGGACCTGATCGTCATCGATACCATGCCCTTTGAGGACAGTTATAAGAAAAACCATCTCCCCGGGGCCGGGCATTTCGAGTTCCCCATCCCGGAAGTGAAGGAGCTGGACGACGCCAAGAAGGAGGCTTTCATCAAGGTCCTGGGGGATAACAAAGACAAGATGCTGGTCTTCTACTGCGGCTTCGTCAAGTGCACCCGCAGCCACAACGGGGCCATGTGGGCCAAAAAGCTGGGCTACACCAACGTCTACCGCCATCCCGGCGGCATCAAGGCCTGGCTGGAGGCGGGCTACCCGGTGGAAGGCAGCAAGTAAGGACGGTTTTCCGTTTTCTGTTTTCCGTTTCCGAAAATATAACTTTTATCTAATATTGCTTCCACTTATCCCCTCTCCCCCCAGCGGGGGGAGAGGGCAGGGTGAGGGGGGGTAGGAAAAACCTTTTGGCAATAAATAAATCGGACAGCCTGTTCCCCCATATTAGGAGTTGCCGATGACCTTTCTGATTATCGCTTCCGTTATCTTGATGCTCGCGATTGCCGCGGCATTCCTGATATACCTGCGCCGTCGCCGCGGCGCCCCCCGGGAGGTGGCGTGGCCGGAGATCGCGGCCGCGGCCCGGCGGGGCGGCTATGAACTGATCCTCACCACCGAGCTGGCCGCCGCTTATTTGCGGGACCCCGCAGCCTTGCTGCTGGTGGATACACGGGAGCCTCAGGAGTACCAAACCGGGCACATCCGGGGAGCGGTCAACTTTCCCTTGAAACCCACCCGCTGGGCCCGGCTGCGTGCCCAAAAAACCCTGGCCGCGCTCCTGGGGCCGGATCGGCGCCGGGACGTGGTCTTTTACTGAGCAGGCTTTGCCTGAGTCCGGAGCGACTCGGCGGCCCGGGTGGCCGTGAAACTTGGGTTTAAAAAAGTCTATCGGGACCCTTACGGCTTTCCGGCCTGGGAGGAGCATGGCCTGCCGGTGAGCCGGGGAAGTGAGCGGTGAGCAGTGAGCAGGGGACAGGGGGCCGGTTATCAGTAATAAGTAATAAGTAATCGGTGGATAGTAAATTATTCAGTAATTCTGAAAGGTTATCAATCTTGAATTTTGAACTGCTCACAGCTCACTCTTGGGGACAGGCGGGTGTCCTACGATTCTTCCTCACCTTTTGACATCACGGAAAAAGATGTTATTATAGATAGCATTAGTTAGCATAAACTCTCCACCATCAATCCTCTCATCTTCCGAGGCGGAAAAGAGATGAACCATCTCTTGAACCCCCTGCCAACCACCCTATCCGGCATGAAATCCCCAGCCGCTTCCTTTTTTGCGGTCGTCGGCAACCATCCTTAAGGAGGAAATCAGCGGGCAGATAAGACGAAGCACTCCATGGTCCCGGGCAACGAGTCGGCAGGTGTTCCCTGCCGCCACGAAATTCTCCCTATCATGAGGAGGATAGCCGTGATGATGACCAGGAAGCAGAAAGTCTTAGCCATCGGTATTTTCCTGGGGGTTTTGTTCTGGTTGCCCCCCGCCGCCCAGGCGGTCAATCCCCTCCAGGTCGCGATCCTGCGCTGGTACCAGGCCAACACCTTTTGGCCCTGGGATATCACCGTGGGTTCCTGGCCCACCGCCATCGCCTTTGACGGCGCCAATATGTGGGTGGCAAATTATGGCGCCAATACCCTTACCCAAATCCGGGCCAGCGACGGGACGGTCCTGGATACCATCACCTCGGTGGGCCAGCGCCCCCTGGGCCTGGCATTTGACGGCCGGGCTATATGGGTGGCCAACAGCGGCAGCAATAATGTATACGTACAGGGAGGCGGCGTTTGGCCGACCACGGTGGCGGTGGGAACGGAACCCGCGGCCATTGCTTGTGACGGCAGCGCCATCTGGGTGGCCAACAGAGGCAGTAACAATGTCACCAGGATTACCAAAAAAGCGGCAGGCGGATTCAACACCATGGCCATCGCGGTGGGTACCGCCCCCAATGGCATCGCCTTTGACGGTCTCTATATCTGGGTTACCAATTCAGGCAGCAACAACGTGACCAAACTGAACCGGCGCGGCCAGGTGCTGGGGACCTTTTCCACAGGTGGGATCACCCCTTATGGCATTGCCTTTGACGGCCGCAATATCTGGATCGCCAACCTCGCCAGCCATAACGTCTGCAAAATGTCCCGGAGTGGGGAAATCATCGGGACCTTTGACGCGGGTTCCGCCCCATACGCAGTGGCCTTTGACGGCGCGGCGATCTGGGTGACGGATTTCGGTGGCAGCGACGTACGCAAGTTTGACTTAAACGGCAATCTTAAGGCGGCTGTGAAGGTGGGGCAGAGCCCAAGGGGAGTGGCCTTTGACGGCGCGAAGATTTGGGTGACGAACCATAATAGCAACACCGTATCTGTGCGGTAACCCGCCGTTGGGGAAAAGTGAGCAGTGAGCGGTAAAAAAGACCTGATGGCCTTTTCCTTCACTGCTCACTGCTTACACTTATGGAAATCCCGAATCAGGGCGCGAATTGCGCCTTCCTGGGACTCGATGCTCTCCGTCAACCGGAACTGTACCAAGGCCCGAAACAGGTTGTGTTCCGGATAGTGTACCTTAAAATAAACGTTGCCCTCCAGATAATCCGTAAAAAATCTCAATCCCAGTTCAAAAGGCAGCAGGCGGACGGCGTCGAAGAGATAGTCGTAATCGTTAGGGGTAAGGAAACCTCCGGCCTGGGACAGATAACCCTGAAGGATGGCCCGGCAGATTTCCGGGTCGAAGCGGGCCTGCTCCCAATTCCCGATCTCTTCCCCCAGGGTGTTGCAGCCCGAGCGGAGGCAATCCCCCAGATCGTAATGCACCAACCCGGGCTTGACGGTGTCCAGATCCACCAGTCCCACCGCTTGGCCCGTGGCGGTGTCCACCATGACGTTGTTCACCTTGGGGTCGCCGTGGATGGGGCGGAGCGGCAGCTCCCCCCGGGCCTTGGCGTCTTCCAGGACCGCGGCCCAGGTGCGCCGCATCTCTATAAACCGGCGGCAAAAAGCCGCTTCCGGGGAGTTCTCCTGTTCAATTATCGCAGCAGGCGGCCCTGCTTCATTTTCCCGATTTCCCTTTCGCGTCCCCAAGACCTCGCCGTAACGCCGCAGATAACCCGGGGTGACATGAAAACCCGGCAGGGTGTCCGCCAGTCTTGCAGGCGGCAGGTCGCTGATGAGCTTATGAAACAGCCCCAAGGCCCAGCCCACCTCCCGGGCATGGTCCAGGTCCTTGACGGCATAATGGGACTCGGCGTCCGCGACGAAAGTCAGGGCCCGCCAGAAAAAGCCGTCCGGGTCCCGCCAATGGCCCGCCCCCGCCCCGGTCAGCAGCACCTTTGGCTGGTCCCAACGCCGCGGCGGGGGCAGGGGCTCCCGCTGCAAACGCGCCTCTACATGCTCCGTAAAGGCCCGCAGGTTCCCCATGACAAGTTCCGGCCTGGGGAAGACCCGGGTATTGAGGCGCTGGAGGATGAAGCGCTTCGGCCCCGGGGGCGTAGGGTGGGCATTGCCCACCAATTCCTCCACCGTCACCAGGAAGGTGTCGTTGACATTGCCCTGGCCGTATTCCCGGACTTCGAGGATCCGGTGGGGGGAGGTGAATTGTCGGGCTGCCTTAAGAAAGGGGCTCAAAATTCTGTCTCAAAAAATTTTGGTCCAGGGACCACTCGATATCTTAAATAAAATTCTTCCTTAAAGCAGGGAGCCTTACTGCTATGCCTGTAAGGGCACGAGGGTTGCCTCCACCCCGTGATCGTCCAGCCATTCCTTGATGATTTTCATGTAGGCTTGTTCGTGGAAACGGTACCAGCCATCTTCCACTTCCGGATAGTTGCGCAATACATCTTTGAAACGTCGAAAAGGACGGTTTCTCCCCAAAGCCTGGTCCAACTCCCGTTGGATTCTGCCCTCCGGCAGGATGTCCACGAAATCACTCATAATATCGAAGCCCGTCCGGGAAGGCACCGGCTCAATGCGCAGGTAGCGATCCGGGGCCGCCTCCAGCAGTTCTGCTTCTTCTACACCCATATCTTCCGAGAACACGGTCAACAATTCCCCGGTCTCACGGTCGAAGAAGTGCTGCATTTCTGGAGATTGATCTTCAAATGCCATGATGAGGTCGTCGGCGCGGATGGTTAGGGCGGTCATATGTCCACCGTTGATTAGGCTGGGAGAAGTCTCAACTTCGCATCTTCCAGAACTTCGTCCGCCGGGCGTAAAGAAACCCTGCCCGCAGCAATTTCCTTATCACGGCGCAGGGCTTCCTCCACCCACAACCGTTCAATTTCGGCTTCTAATAGATTTTTCACCCGGTACCATCCTTCACCCCCTCCACCCTCCTGCCCACCTCTTCTTCCAGGTCTTGGGTCAGGATTCGCAGGTTGCGGCTCTCGGGGATGGGGCCGGAGTCGCCCCAGCCTCTGGCCAGGGCCTCTTGCTTTTTATTGCGGAATTCCTCGACGCTCGCCGCCAGTTCCTTCCAGAGCAGCAGCTTTTGGAGGACGTGGCGCTCCGGAGAGGAAAAATCCTCCTCCAGATCGAAGGATTCGCCTTTCTGGGTAGTGTAGAGCATAGTTCCCGACAGGGCGGATTAGTGAGCAAAGTTTTGCCTACATTATAAGCTAATTCGCCCTTAAATGTATAGAATCAGAAATAAGCAGGCCGGGGGCGGTTAATCCCCCCCGGCCTCTCGGGCGTGCGGTTTAAGTGTAGCTTTGAGACAGCAGGGAAAAGGAGCGGTTCATTTTAAAACATTTACGGCAAAGCGACCTACTTCCCCTTTTTTTCGGCCGGCACTTTCTCCATGGCCGGAGGAGTGGACGACACCGGATGCTCAGGAGTGGCGGCCATTTTGGCCTTTAACTTCGCCATATTCTCGGCGATAACCTTGGCAATGGCGCTCTCATTGCCCACTTCTTTTACGGGCTTGACCCCCGTGCAGAGGCCTTCGGTGAAGCAGACCTGCTGGTATTTTTGGGGGTAATCCTTGGCATAGGTGGACGCATCCGTCAGGTAAGACAAAGCGTCTTTCAACTTACCTTGCTGGGCGGCGATGGCCGCCAGGTTATTCAGGGCAAAGGGGTTGTAGCGGTCCCGGCTCAAAGCCGTCTTGAACTCTGCTTGCGCAGCCTCATATTTACCTTCCCGCATCAAATCAAAGCCCTTGGTGAGAGGAGTAAAGACGTCCTCGGGCATTATCCTGGGTTGGGCCGAGGCTGAAGAGATTACCAGAAACACCGCTAGAATGGATAACACCAACACTACGGACCATCTTCCGGCACGTGCCATTATTCGCTCCTTTGTTTGTGAGGATGAGACAGCAGACCGCACCTTTTCCCCTAAAAAATTTAAGAGCTTAATCGACCTATGTCAAGAATCTATCCTCACTCATTTTATTTTTATTTTAAACGATTTAATCCAAAAAGGCCCTGGAAGGCGGAACGGCGAACAAAAAAACTTTCGTCCCTCCCGCCCCCATTCAGGTGGCCGCCGCGGCCGGGGGCTGCATTTTGCTTAAGGCCCGGGTCAGTTCCACCAGGACTCCCAATCCCTGGCGGCATTCAGGGCTCTTAAGCTGCCAAAGAATGCCTATGGGCCCCACGGGTTTTGCTTCTTCCAGACGCGCGGTCAGGGCCACTTCCGAAAGCCTTTCCATGAAACTAAGCATCTCCACCGAAAAGATCCTGCCGAACATGGTAAATACGCGATGTTGCTCCAGGACATCCAACTGATCGATCATCTTGGGCACGGCAATCTTCAAAACGGGCTCCAAGTCCGACCACCAGTCGATTAAATTCTCCAATTGCTCCAAAGACCAGGTGAGGTACTTCAGGGCCGGGAGGAATTTTTTCAGCAGCGTAAACAGATCTTCTACCTGGAACCCTATCTCCACTTCCGCCAGTTCCTCGCTCAATTGTCTGGTGGCAGGAGGCAAAAGGATGGAGAACTCTTTGCCCAGGTCAGACAAGGTCTCCCAGGGACCGGCGAAGACTTCCAACTGCTTCTCCACCCTGGCGACTCCTTCCAGCCTTTCCTCGATACGAGCAAGCCGTTCCAGCAGCAGTTCTTCGTTGGTCATGGCCGCCTCCGCCTCAGGGGCATCTCGATATCCGGCGACAAAATGCCCCGCACCTTGCCTGCCAGAACAAACTGGTTTTCCAGAGGCAGGTGGCTGCCCTTGAGCATCAGATTGTAATAGACCCAGCGGAACATCATCTTACCGATATAATTGGAGAAGCTCTGTTTCAGCAGATCCATGGGGCCGATGCCCGGAAAAGGGAATTTTCCCGGCAGGGGCTCGATTTTATAGTTGAAGTCGAGAAGGGACCCCTTCTCGTATCCGGTGACCACCAGTCAGGTGGCGTGGCCGTCATAATCGGGCAAGGGCGGCTTGCCGTCGATCTCCCGTACCAAATTCTTAATGATAGTGTCGGCCTCGTAGTGGGCAACGGCCCCGGCCTTGGACGTGGGCACGTTGGTGGCGTCGCCGATCACATAGATATGGTCGAAATTTTTTGCCTTAAGGGTGTTGTGATCGGTGTCCACGTAGCCCATGGGATCTCCCATGCCGCTGTCGATGATGCATTGGGCCCCGAAATTCGGGGGGATGGACACCAGGAGATCATAATTGACCTCCTCGCCCCCGAAGGATTTAATGATTTTTTTATCCGCGTCCACCTGGGCGATCTGGTAACTGGTGGTCACCTTGATGTTCTTTTCCTGGCAGATGTTGCCCAAAATCCCCGCGGCCACCGGTTTAGTGAAAGCCGCGCCCAAAGGCGTGACCAACTCGATCTCGATGTTTTTCCTGACCCCGTTGACGGTGAAATACCAGTCGGACATGAACGCGAATTCCAGGGGGGCTACCGGGCATTTGAAGGGTAATTCCGCGATATTGATTACGACTTTACCCTTGTCGAAATATTTCAGCTTGTCGTACAGGGCCACTGCGCCGTCCTGGGAATAGAAATTGTGGATATCCTTGCCCCAGCCCGCCATCATGCCTTCCACCTCTTCAGGAACGAGGCGGCATCCGGTGGCTATCAGCAGCCAATCATAGGCAAAGGTGTCGCTTTTAGTCTTAACCTGTTTCTGGACCGGGTCAATTCCGGTTATTTCATCCAATACGAATCTGACGCCCGGCGGAATAAACTTGACTTTGGGCTTGACGCAATCCTCTGCGGTATAGATGCCGAACGGGATGAAGAGCCACCCGGGTTGATAGTGATGCTGCCAGTCCCGGTCGATAATGGTGATTTCCCATTGTGACTCGGGCAGGATTTTCCGCATTTTTGCCGCAATGATGGTGCCGCCGGTGCCGCTGCCTAAAATCACCAATTTCTTCATGACTCTTGCCCTTCCTTGTGTCTGAAATTAACCATCCTCCCTGTTAAATGCGACAGCTTTGGTAGGAAAAAATAAGCATTGCCTGATCCATTTTCAAGAAGGGGGACGCATTCCATCGCAATTTCGAAATTAATGATGGGCGAGGCCTTGCCTCGCGGCGGCCGGGAGAGCATGGGGACCGGCTTGGCCCCGGCAAAACCATGGGGATCGGGATTAATACCAAATTCACATTTACGTGCAAAAAAAACAGCATAATCAAACGGCGTCCATCTGCGTTTATCGGCGG
>QZIZ01000009.1 GCA_003599195.1 Deltaproteobacteria bacterium
CTTATCGCCGCCGGCGTAGGACAACCTCAACGGTCCAAGCCCGTCAGCTAACCTCGTAGGCGTCGTGGGGAGCATCCTTCCGGCCCATTGACCGGAGGCGTGACCTCCCGCACAAAATGGTTCGGAGGGTTTTCATGACCACTGCAGACGGGCGGGACGAGCCGCGTCCTTCCCCAGCCGCCTCCCCGGAGGCCACTTCCAGCGCCAGTCACGGCAACTCCACCAAAAATCCGGACTACCGGCGCACCCTGGCCCTGGCCTTGGGCGCCCTGGGCGTGGTCTACGGCGACATCGGCACCAGCCCCTTGTATGCCGTCAGGGAATGCTTCCACGGCGCCCATGCCATAACCATTACCCCCACCAACATCCTGGGTGTCATGTCCCTGGTCTTTTGGTCCCTGACCATGGTGATCACCATCAAGTACGTGACTTTCATCTTAAAGGCCGATAATGAGGGAGAAGGTGGCACTTATGCCTTGGCCGCCCTCTTTTTGGGGAAAGGGGGCAAGAAAGTTCCCGATAGAGTAAAACCTCTCTTCCTCATGGCCATCTTCGGCGCCTCCCTGGTTTGCGGCGAGGGCCTGATTACTCCGGTTATCTCCGTGCTCTCCGCGGTGGAAGGCCTCAACGTGGCCACTTCCGCGGCCGAATCCTACGTCCTGCCTATCACCTGCGGTATTTTACTCGGCCTGTTTATGGTCCAGCACCACGGCACCGAGCGTATCGGCAAAGTGTTCGGCCCCGTCATGCTGTTTTGGTTTTTTTCCCTGGCCATCTTGGGTATGATGCAAGTGTTCAAAAGGCCGGATATTCTGGCAGCCCTGGACCCACGCCATGCCATCGCCTTTTTTCTGGCCAACCGCGTGCACGGCATAGTGGTGTTAGGCTCGGTAGTACTGGTCATCACCGGCGGCGAGGCCTTGTATGCCGATTTGGGACATTTCGGCCGGGGTCCCATCCGGTTGTCCTGGGTCACCCTGGTCTTTCCCGCGCTGGTGCTCAATTATTTCGGCCAAACCGCCTTGCTCCTGGAAAACCCTCAGGCGGCCTATAATCCTTTTTACGAACTGGTGCCCCGAGCCTTGCTCTACCCCATGGTGGCCCTGGCCACTTTCGCTACCATTATCGCGTCCCAGGCCATGATTACCGGGGTCTATTCCCTCATCCAGCAGGCCATCCAGATCGGCTCCTGCCCCAGGCTTAATATCGTCCACACCTCCGGGGAGACCAAGGGCCAGATTTATATCCCCTGGGTAAACACCATAATGATGATCGGTTGCCTAGGGCTGGCGCTGGTCTTCAAGGAGTCGAGCCGCCTGGCCGCGGCCTACGGCATCGCGGTCACCGGCACCATGGGCATAACCTCCATCATCTATTACCACGTGGCCCGCTACAACTGGAACTGGCCGTTATGGAAGGCCCTCCTGCCGGTGGGAGTATTCCTCTTTTTCGACCTCACTTTTTTTGGGGCCAATTTGCTGAAGTTCCTGGATGGCGGCTGGTTCGCCGTGTCCGTGGCCGCGATCCTGGCAGTGGTAATGGTCACCTGGCGTGACGGCCGGGCCATCCTGGCCAAACGTTTTGAGGAAGCCCGGGTCCCTATTGAAGTCCTCTTGAAAGATATCAAAACCTACAAACTGGTGCGGACCCCAGGGACCGGGGTATTTCTTTCCGTCTCCCCGGTGGGCACACCCCTGGTGCTGCTGCACTTACTCAAGCATACCGAGTCCCTGCCTCAAAGAGTCGTCCTCCTGTCCATCCTCTCCGGCAACACCCCGTATGTGCCTCAGAGGAGACGGCTGACCATCGAGCACCTGGGCCATGGTTTTCATCGGCTCGTGGCTCAATACGGCTTCATGGAGACCCCCAACGTGCCGGAGATTTTGGAACTGGCCTCCCACGAGGACCTGGATCTCGATACCTTTTCCACCACCTTTTATCTCGGCCGGGAAACGCTCCTGAGCTCCGGAGACGCAAAAATGGCCCCCTGGCGCAAGGAGATCTTCGCCTTTCTCTCCCGAAACTCCTGGAACGTCTCCACCTTCTTCGGCATCCCCCCCAACCGGGTGGTGGAGTTGGGCAGCCAGGTGGAGATATAGCTAGAAGGTACTCCGTGCGCACCTTTCGCCAAAAAATCTTCATCGGTTACGGGGCCAGCCTGGTTCTAATGGTGCTGATTCTGGCCTGGGCCATGTTCATGATCCTGCGGCTGGGGCGGGCCTCCGAGTCTATTTTGCGGGAGAACTACCGGTCCATCCAGGCCGTGGAGCACATGATCGATGCCGTGGAACGCCAAGATTCCGCGGTCCTCTTGTATTTGTTGGGATATCAGGAACAAGGCCTCAAAGAGTTTCGAGAAAACGAACCAGCCTTCCTCCAGTGGTTGGGGCGGGCCCGGGACAATATCACTATTACCGGCGAAAAAGAAATCATCGACTCCATTGAGCAAAGTTACCTCAAATACCTAAAAGAAGTAGCCAATCTCCATCTTAAAGGCGCCTCCGACCAGCCGGGCGCCGTCAATCTTTATCACGAATCGATTTTGCCTTTGTTCAGATCCACCAGAGATACCTGCATTAAACTGCGGGAGATCAACCATGAAACCATGTACGCCGCCAGTAACCGCGCCGGCCGGTTGTCCCTCCAGGCAGTGCTCTCCATGGCGGTGATCGGCTCCCTGGCGGTAATTATCGGCGTCATCTTCAGCCTCTTTCTCTCCCGGCTCATTTCCCGGCCGGTGACCGAACTGAAGGAAGCCGCCCTGCAAATCGCCGAAGGCAACTACGAGGTGCAGGTGCCGGCCCGGGGCGCCGCGGAATTGGCCCTGTTGGCCGAGCAGTTCAATCAAATGGCGGAGAAATTAAGAAAATATCACGAAATGAATATCGGCAAGATCATTGCCGAAAAACTTAAAAGCGAAGCCATTATCCAAAGCGTCGATGACGGCATTATCGTGGTGGATGATTCGCTGGTCATCAATAGTATCAACCCCAAAGCCGCGCTGATCTTTGGGGTGCATAAGGATAGTTTGCTGGGCAAGCATTTTTTTGAAGCGGTACGGGACGAACGGCTTTTCCATCTGCTCAAGCAGTCGGTAGAGTCAGGTTCCGCGCCACAACTCAAGGAAGGAGAGGATATCTTCACCATCACTTCCGAAGGGGGGAGTCAGCACTACCAGTTCTCCATCATCCCCATGCAGTCGCAGGCCCAGGCCATCCAGGGAGTCGTGTTGCACCTGCGCGATATTACCCGCTTGCGCGAGCTGGACCGGTTAAAGAGTGAATTTGTCTTGACTGCTTCCCACGAATTGCGCACCCCTCTCACCAGCGTGAGCATGGCCGTGGATTTACTCCTGGAGTCGGCCGCGGCCAAATTGACCGATAAGGAAAGGGAGTTGTTGGCGGCCTGCCATGAAGACGTCCATCGTCTCCGGGCCCTGGTCAACGACCTGTTGGACCTGTCCAAGATTGAGGCCGGTAAACTGGAACTGGCCTTTGAACGGGTCCAGCCCGCGTTCCTCTTTGATCAGGCCCTGGCGGTGGTAAAACCGCAAGCGGAGGCCAAAAATCTGGAACTTAAGCTCGAAGCTCCTCCGGACCTGCCCCTGGTGAAGGCCGATCCCAACAAGATCGTCTGGGTGATCGTCAACCTGTTGGCCAATGCGGTACGGCATACCCCGGAGGGGGGACATATCCGCGTTAAAGGCGAACGGGTGGGGGGCCAGGTGCATATCTCCGTGGCCGATGACGGCGAAGGGGTGCCCTATGACCTCCAATCCCGCATCTTCGACAAGTTCGTCCAGCTAAAAAGAGATGGCGCGGCCGGGGGCAGCGGCTTGGGGCTGGCCATTTGCAAGGAAGTAGTGCGGGCCCACCGGGGCACCATCTGGCTCGACTCAACGCCGGGCCAGGGCAGCACCTTTACGTTCACCATTCCCACTGCCGATTGAGCCGGCAAGGAGCCTGAAAATGAGTTCCAGACCAATATTGATCGTGGACGACGAAAAAAATATCCGCCTGGCACTAAGCATGTCCCTGGAAAAGCTGGAGATCCCGGTAGAGACCGCGGCCAGCGGCGAAGAGGCCCTGGAAAAGCTGGGCCAAGGCGAATATGAGCTCATGCTCCTGGACTTGCGCATGCCCGGCCTAGACGGCATGGAAGTGCTGCGCCGGGTTTCCCAACAATTGCCGGAACTCAAGGTCATCATCATCACTGCCTACGGCTCCATTGACCTGGCCGTGGAAGCCATGAAACTGGGGGCGGTGGACTTTTTGCAGAAACCTTTTGATGCAAACCAGGTTCGGGAGATGGTGCGCCGCATCCTGGAAAAACCAAGGGAGGCGCACGGGTATTGGGATTATTTGGCCCTGGCCAAAGAAAGGATCAACGAAGGTTACTTCGACGTTGCCGGGGTGTATGCCCAAAAGGCCGTTTTCCTCAACCCCGGCCGGCCGGAGGCCCTGAATCTTCTGGGGGGAATCGCCGAATCCCAGGGCAATCGACGGGAAGCCGAGGAATATTATCGGGCTGCTTTGACCAGATACCCCCATTATACAGCCGCGAAACTCAATTTGGAACGCCTGGCTCGCAGCCCTTATAACCGTGAAGGCATTGTTTGGGATTAGCCCGCCTTTATTGCTCCAGCTCCACTTTCAGGGATAAGAATTTCATCAGGTCTCTTAAGGTCAAGATACCCACCAGTTGATTGCCCTCCACCACCAGCAGCCGGCTATTGCCTGTTCTGTTTATCAGGGCCAGGGCCTGGACCGCGTCGGTCTCCGGAGAGATGGTATTTTCCTCAGAACATGGACTGACCAGCTCCCGGATGGTTTCCTGGCTCCACCTTTCCCGGGGGACCTCCTTTACCTGCCGGGTGGTGATACAGCCCAGCAGATGGCTGTTGTCCATAACCGGGAACATCTTAAAATGATATTTATAAATGTAGTCCTTCACCAGGTGCTCCAGGGTAATGGAGCCGGGCGCGGTTACGGGGTGGGGATGCATGAAGTTCCGCACCGGTTCCCCGGCCAGGGCGTTGCGCACCAGAAGCTGTTGGTAGGACATCTGCGCCGCTCCCCGGATGAACATGCCGATTAAAAACCACCACAAACCGGCAATGAAATTGCCGCTGATCAGCTGCAGGATTCCCAGGGCGATGAGGCCGAAGCCGAAGGCGGAACCAACCGCGGCGGAAACCCGGGTGGCCCGGCGGAGATCATCCCAGGCCCCCCAGAGGATCGACCTGAGGACCCGGCCGCCGTCCAAAGGAAAGGCCGGGAGGAGATTAAAAACGGCCAGGACGACGTTGATATAGGCCAGGTAGCGGATGACGCCATTAACCGGCAGAGACCACCCGGCGGCTGCTCCCTGGACATACAGCAGATAAAAGATGCCGCCCAGGACCAGGCTGGAGATGGGGCCGGCAATGGCCATAAAAAATTCCACTTTGGCGCTGGCCGGTTCGTCTCCCATCTGGGCCACGCCTCCGAAAATGAAAAGGGTGATGCCCTTCATGGGCAGGCCCAAACGGCGGGCCACCACGGAATGGCTGAACTCATGGAAGATAACGGAGAGAAAGAGGCCCAGGGACCCGATCACCCCCATCACCCAATAGGTCTTGGCGGGCAGATGCGGGTAGAGGTAAGGAAAGAACCCCGCGGCCAGGGACCAGGTGACCAGGACGGCGATGAAAATCCAGCTCAGATCGATACTAACTTCAAAACCGAAGAGATTAAACAATTTGAAACTGTGGCCAAACATGTTCTACCTCCAGGCGCACCGAATTAATTTGACTAGTATCGTCTCATACAATGCCGCAGTCAAAAAGGTATTATTCAGGCTGTAATTCTGAGTGCAGGGAAGAATCTTGGGTTTCCAGGCACTTGAAATCTTTTGCGCCCCTCAGGATGGCAAAAAAAAAAGCAGTTCTCTGCAACTGCTAGAGAATCAATTCCGGGGTGAGCATCCAGTCCACCGCCCATTGGCCCACGCCCATGCGCCGCAGGCGGACCGCGG
The DNA here is from genome assembly GCA_003599195.1 of Deltaproteobacteria bacterium. Taxonomy (GTDB): domain Bacteria; phylum Desulfobacterota; class Desulfobaccia; order Desulfobaccales; family 0-14-0-80-60-11; genus SURF-52. Next base: position 6,016 of record QZIZ01000009.1, read on the forward strand.
CGCCCATCTGAAAATTAACTACTTTTTTCTCCTGATCCCCGCTCATGAGGAGGGCGGCTAACTTGCCCAGATGGGGGAGATGTCCCACCAGGAGAAGATCCTCAGCCATTGGCGCCAGGCGGTCCGCCCAGATTCCCGGGACATCCAGGGGGGCCAGCCCCGGGGCTTCGGAGATTCCCGCCGCCGGTTGCAAATGCTTGACCAGGACCGTGGCGGTGCTGCGGGCCCTGGTCTTGCCGCTATGGAGTATTTGCCCAACTTGCACCTTCAGCCTTTTGAGATGGTGGGCCACTCTCTCAATGTCCTCCCGGCCTTTTTCCGTCAGATCCCTGGCCGGGTCTTCCTCTTTGCTGCGGGCTGCGGCATGCTGGACCAGATATAAGACCATTGGCGCCTCCTGGTTCTGTGTCTCAGGCATAACTTAATTTTTCGGTTATTGCATGTCATAAAACCGTTTTCACTCAGGTGCAATGGTGGGTTTTGCCCCTTTTAAGAAGTCGCGGCCAGGGCCTCCAGGGTCCAGAGGTATTCCTGCTCCAGGAAGTCCACCAGATCATCCTTGAGCTCCACCGGCAGGTGCTCCCAGGTATAGGTTTCGATTTCCAGGTGACGGGTGAAATGGTGCTGCGCCAGAAGCCGCAGCACGGCCCGGGTTTCCTCATGAGTGGAGGTAAGAGCGCCGTATTTCTCTACAAAGAGCGGCACATGATAGTGAATCCGCCATTCCCGGTCCGGGGCGGCGGGCAGGTGCGGCAGGGCTTCAAAGAGATCCCGGTAACGGCTCAGGCTGCCATTGTCTTTCCGGCCCCGCACCTGGTGCAGATAGGGAGAACGGCTGAAGCGCGCCAATTGCCGGCCTATCTCCTTCCTCAGGGCCTGGTCCCCAGGCAGTGGGACTTGCCAACCGGAGGTGACCTGCAGCTTGCCGACCCGGATGCCGGTGGCCGCCAGTTTTTGTAAAGCCGCAGCCGGGTCTTCGTAAGCTACGGCCAGGTGGCAGGTGTCCAGGCAGACTTGAATATGCTCCAGGAGCGCCTCCCGGGCCCCGGCCGGGGACAGGCCGGCCCGGTCCGCCAACCACCTGCCGCCCAGGGGTAAAAGCCATTGCTCAAAAAAGGCCGCCAGTTCGCCGCAAGTTTCCAACAGACCGTCAGGTTCGGGTTCCAGGTCCAGATGGATATAATTACCGGATTGGGACCGTACTTCCAGGAGCCGGTGGGTCAGGACCGCCAGGTTCCGGGCAATGCGGCCCATGGCCTCCTCCGGCGGCAGGGTTATCCAGGGCTTGTAGGACAGAGGCGCGGTGGAGATACTCCCTTCCAGTCCGGGCGGCAGGAGTTTTTGTAAGATCTGAATGAGAAGCAAGGTATAGTCCACCCTGGCCTGCTCCCGCCAGTCCGGGGCAAAGACCTCGGCCTTCACCCGGGGGCCGTGAAAAGCGCCATAGGGGAAGCCGTTCAGGGTGAAAACATAGAGACCATGGGTCGCCAGAAAGTCTTGAAAGGCAGGAAGACGGTCTCCAGCCAGGATTTCTTCACATTCGGCCGCGGAGAGCCGCAGACCCAACCCGAATTGAGCCCGGGGGGAGAGACGGGCCTTCAGCCGGGGCAGGCAGGCCGCAAGCTGCGGCCAGACCAGATCCCAACCGTGGCCGGGATGGACCTTGCTGCAATAAGTAAGATGCGCCTGGGCAGGGGAGGAGAGTTGGATGATCGTATCCTTTCCCGGTGCTAAACCGGGCCGGCGGCCAGACCGGCCGTTGCCGGTTGCCTGACTCCCCCGGCTGCCCGGCGTCCCAGGATGGCGATGGCCTGTTCCACTGTTTCCCGCTCCAACTCGTGCACTTCCAGGGGCTGGCCGATGCCGGCCAACAACATAATCGTCAGCCGTCCTCCCAGGTGTTCCCGGAACTCCTGGAGCCCCTGGAGAACGGCCCGGACGTTCCCCAGGACCGGAGCCCACCGGGGCAGCCCCAGCCTGGCCAGGAGCGCCAGGATGCGCCGCCAGGGGGCCACGGGCAGCAGCCCCGCCAGATGGGAATAAGTGGCGTCCAAGGCCATGCCGATGGCCACCGCTTCCCCGTGGCGGAGTTCAAAGGCGCTGAGCTGCTCCAGCTTGTGGGCGGCCCAATGGCCGAAATCCAGGGGACGGGAGGAACCGGACTCGAAGGGATCGCCGCCGTGGGCGATATGGTCCAGATGCAGGGCGGCGCTGCGCCGGATGAGCCGCTGCATCACCTCCAGGTCCCGGTTTTTGAGGGCCGCAGCCGCTTTTTCCAGAAACGCAAAGAAAGAGGCATCCTTGATGAGCGCCACCTTGAGGGCCTCGGCCACGCCGCTCAGCCAATCCCGGCGTGACAGGGTGGTGAGAAAGGAGCAATCATTGAGGACCGCCCAGGGGGGGGCGAAGGTGCCCAGGAAATTTTTCTGGCCAAAGGCATTGATGCTGTTTTTGACGCCGATGGAGGCATCGGCCTGGGCCATCACCGTGGTGGGAATGCGAATGAGGCGCAGACCGCGATGGGCCGTGGCCGCGGCGTAACCGGCCATATCAATGACCGCGCCGCCCCCCACCGCCACCACATAGGAGTGGCGGCACAAGCCGGCCTGCTGGATGGCCCGGCGGACCAGGAATACCGGGGCGGCCTCATTCTTGACTCTTTCCCCCCCGGGGACCAGCAACGGCGGCGAGGCAAGCTGCAGGTGGCCGGGATGATGCCCCAGGTAAGCAATGATCTCCTCCAGAAGCCGGGGATGGCGCCGATAGAGGCCCTGATCCACGACAAACAGGAGTTTCCGGGGGAAATCCCCGCCTCCTCCGCCCGTTATCTCCGCCAATAACGGATTATGGGGAGCAAACAGGTCTTGGGTGAAGTAGACTCCATAACGGAAGTTTACCCGGATTTCCTGATGCAAGACGGCTAGGATGGTCATGGAAACCTCGCGTGCCCCGAAACCTGGTAAAAGACCTGGGGAGGCTGGGGGGTAAAGAAATGAGAAAAAACCCTAAGAGTAGCTCGAATAAGTACGCCGCTCTTTGAACAGGCCATATTGGACCGCAAAGCCGAAGGCCCCCAGCACCAGCATCATCACCAGCCCCGGCAAGTTGGCCCGCCCGCCCCCAAAGGCCAGGGACGGGAAGGACCCGCCCAGGCCGAAGACCACCAGCGCTGCGCCGTTAAAGGCGGTGGTCAGTATGACAAAGAGGTCTCGGACATAATAAAACATCAACCCTACGGCCACCGCGCCGCCGACCCCCAGCAGGATCAGGACCGTCTGCGAGGCGTTCAGGGCGAGGCCCAGAGAGACCAATATGGTGCAGCCCAACGCCGCCCCGGCGATGATGACCCCAAGGCTCCACAGAGGATAGGCGAGCACTCCCAGGACCACCGCCGCGCCCAGGCCGACGGCCAGGGAGACCCCGGGGTGGCCGGCCGGGGCCCAGGACTGGCCGAGGGCGTACCCGTAGAGCAAACCGGCCAGGATCAAAAAAATACGGAACAGGGGATAGCCGTAAAAACAACTGGCCAGACCCACGAGAATGGCTGCGAGCCCCAACCATGCATCCATGAAAGTTTTCCTTTCCCGGCTGTTCTCTCCCGGGACCAAGCCCGGATTACGGAGAACTCTGAGGGGGTATGCGGATATTTATCCAATGTTAATTATGGGCCGGGCTATTGACAAGATGTGCCCCCCTGGATAAACCGGCGCCAGGCCTCGAATCTTCCCGGGAAATAAAATGGCCGTTTTTTGACCGGGAATAAATGGTCAGGCGGCGATGCTCCTAAAAGAATGATTTTTTCGCAGGCATTCTCTTAAGAATGCTTGCCTTGAAAGCCGGACAGGAGCAAGGGAGAATGGTAGGGTGATAATTTGAGCAGGCTATTTGACAAGGGGGAGAGACGTAATTATTTAAAGATTAACTGTTTCCCTGCGGCAAGATCTGTTGGCAATCTCTAGAAATAAAAATCAAGAGGAGAAGCCATGATTCTGAAGGATATCAGAGCCAAAGCCCGGGATCTGGGGGTAAAGAATTATTCCAAATTAAGAAAGGATGATCTGATTCGCGCCATCCAGGTAAAAGAGGGAAATTCTCCCTGCCATCAGACCATCAAGGACTGCGACCAATACGATTGTTTATGGAGGCCGGAATGTCAGGGTTGAATTAGACTATCCATCCCAAATGAAAGTCAATGGCCACGGCCCTTATCCGCTTTCTTAAATTCCTGATATTACCTGGTTGACATCTTTGCCTGGTCACCTTTATGGTAACCACGGGCAGGTTATACCAAATTCACATTCACGTGCAACAAAACAAAAGAATCAAACGGCGTCCATCTGCGTTTATCTGCGGTTAAATTTTACCGCCGATGTACGCCGATAAACGCCGTCCATCTTAAGGTTTGTTGCTCGAGAAAGCGAACTTGGTATTAATCTCTGCTATCTCGCATTTTCTCCAGCTGCCAGGAGGGTTGTGTCTATGACTATTCCAGAAGTCACCGGGGAGATGGCCCAGCAACAAAGTGCGGAAGAACTTTGGTCCACCCTGTCCACTTCGCCCCGGGGACTCTCCAGTGAAGAGGCCCGGAGCCGTCTGGCGCAATTCGGCGCCAATGCCCTGGAAGAAAAAAAGGTCAACCCCATCCTCAAATTCCTGAGTTATTTTTGGGGCCCCATTCCCTGGATGATTGAAATCGCGGCCGTGCTTTCGGCTATTGTCCAGCACTGGGACGATCTCACCATTATCTTGATCCTGCTGGCTTTTAACGCCATCGTGGGTTTCTGGCAGGAATACAAGGCCGCCAACGCCCTGGAGGCCCTGAAAAAGCAATTGGCCCTGTTGGCCCGGACCCTGCGAGACGGCCAATGGCAGGAAATTCCTGCGGACCAACTGGTTCCGGGGGATATTATCCGTCTCCGCCTGGGAGATATCATTCCTGGGGACGTCAAGCTTTATGAGGGAGATTTTCTCAGTGTGGATCAATCCGCGTTGACCGGGGAATCCTTGCCGGTGAGTAAAAAAGCGGGGGACATCGCTTATTCCGGCTCGGTGGCCAAACAGGGGGAGATGGTGGCCCTGGTGACCGGCACCGGCGCCAACACCTTCTTCGGCCGCACCGCCAAGCTGGTCCAGGAAGCCGGAGCCGCCTCCCATTTCCAGAAGGCGGTTTTGCAAATCGGCGATTATCTGATCTATCTGAGCCTGGGGCTGGTGGCGGTACTCATCCTGGTGCAATTGGAGCGGGGCGACCCTCTATTGAAGCTGATCCAGTTTGCCCTCATCCTGACGGTGGCCTCCATTCCCGTGGCCTTGCCCGCAGTGCTGTCGGTGACCATGGCGGTGGGAGCCCTGGCTTTATCCAAGTTGAAGGCCATTGTCACCCGCCTGGAATCCATTGAAGAGATGGCCGGCGTGGACATCCTGTGTTCGGACAAGACCGGCACCTTAACCCTCAACCAATTGACTTTGGGAGAGCCCATAATTTTCGCGGCTCACGACCAACAAGAATTGATCTTATGGGGCGCGTTGGCTTCCAAGGAGGAGAATCGGGACCCCATCGATTTGGCGGTATTGGCCGGGCTGGAAGATAAACAGGTGCTGGCGGGATACCGGCAAACACAATTTATGCCCTTCGATCCGGTGGGTAAAAGGACGGAAGGCACCGTTAATGATGCGGAAAATCATATTTTTAAGGCAACCAAAGGCGCTCCCCAGGTCATTATGGCTCTATGCCGCCTGGAGCCGGAAACTGCTGCCAAAGCGCAGAAGGTGGTGGATGATTTGGCGGCCAAGGGCTATCGCACCCTGGGGGTGGCCCGGGCCGCCGCTACCGGTGTCTGGCAGTTTTTGGGAATTTTGCCCCTCTTTGATCCTCCCCGGGAAGATTCCCAAGAGACCATTGCCGACGCCCGGCAGCACGGCATTCAAATCAAGATGGTGACCGGAGACAATGTGGCCATCGCCCGGGAGATTTCCCAGCACCTGGGCTTGGGAACCAACATCAGATCGGCCTCCCAACTCCTTAAAGATTGTGAGGATATCTGCCATTTAAGGCCGGAAGAGGCCACGGCCATCGACGCCGCGGACGGCTACGCGGAAGTCTTCCCGGAGCACAAGTACGGCATAGTCCAGGCTTTACAGTCCGGCGGCCACATCGTCGGCATGACCGGGGACGGGGTGAACGATGCTCCGGCCATCAAGCAGGCCGACGTGGGCATCGCCGTGAGCGGGGCCACGGACGCGGCCCGGGCGGCGGCCGACCTGGTGCTCACCGCGCCGGGCCTGGCGGTGATCGTCAAGGCGGTGGAAGAAGCCCGCCGCATCTTCGAGCGCATGAACAGTTATGCCATCTACCGCATTGTGGAAACCATCCGCATCATGTTTTTCGTAGTCCTGGCCATGGTCTTTTTCAACTTTTATCCCATCACCGCCATCATGATCATCTTGCTGGCCCTCTTTAATGACGCCCCCATCATGGCCATTGCTTTTGACCGCACCTTGGTGGACCCCAGGCCGGTAAAGTGGGACATGCGCCGGGTGCTGACCATCTCCACTGTCCTGGGGCTGATCGGGGTGTTGGAAACCTTCCTGATCCTGATCATCGCCAAGAATTGGCTGAAGTTTGATATTCCCGAGATCCAGAGCTTTATTTTCCTGAAGTTGGCGGTGGCCGGACATCTCACCCTGTTCGTGGCCCGCACGCCCCGCATGTTTTTGCAAAAGCCCCACCCGGCGCCGGTTCTGCTTTGGTCGGCCGTGGCCACCAAGGTCCTGGCCACCTTGTTCGTGGTTTATCCCTTCGGCCTTATTACCCCTATCTCCTGGAAGGCGGTGGGGATCATCTGGGCCTACTGCCTGGTTTGGATCTTCATTGAAGATCTGGCCAAATTGGCGGTCCTGCGGCATCTGCAGATGAGCGGCCCGGGGCACCGGAGATTCATGCAGTTAGTGAAGCGCTGCACGCATCCCTTCTGCGCGGGGAGGAAGGAGACTTCCGGACGGACTGCGTCTTCCGCCGGTGGCCGTTAAGAAATGAGGATCAGGGGAGGAGAGACCGCACCATCCTCGGGATCAACAAACACAAGGGCGAACACAAGGAGACTGTCTCAAAACCTATATTTTCCTCAATATGTCATTATGAGCGCAGCGAAGAATCTAGTGTTGTGTCTCATATATTATATGGCAATTAATACACGAAATCCGCCTGTCTGGAAAAAGCCTTGCTTTTATCATGGTTGCGAACTATAGTACGCAGATGTATAATAAGGAGCAGGGCCAGTGGCAAAAGAAGCAAAGCCCAAGAGCGTTATCGTCTATGCGGATGAGGACGGGAAAGAGCCGTTTACGGACTGGCTCTACAAGCTGCGGGACATCATGGGGCGTAAACGCATACTTGCCCGCGTTGCCCGTCTAGCCCAAGGCAACTATGGTGATTGTGAGCCTGTCGGGGAAGGCGTGAGCGAGTTGAGAATGTATTTTGGCCCCGGTTATCGGGTCTACTTCGGAGAGGATGAACACACTGTTGTCGTTCTGCTGTGCGGCGGCGAAAAGGGAAGCCAAGTCCAAGACATCAGAGAGGCCAAAGCCTACTGGAAGGAGTATTTAAGCCATGAGAAACTATAGAACCTTCACCGATGTTGAGGAATCCTATTTGCGCGACCATCCGGAGGAAATTGACGATTACATCACCATCCTTTTTGAGGAATACGCAAAGGACGGAGATACAAAGACGCTGCTTTCTTCCCTGCGGGTTCTTGGCCGTGTCAAAGGCTTGACCAAGCTGGCCGAAGAAACGGGTATGAGCCGCAAGGGCATTCAAAAAGCGCTTTCCGAGGAAGGAAACCCCGAGTTTGCCAGTATCAACGCCATCATGCACGCTATGGGGTACAAACTGACGCCAAAAAAACTTGAGGCTTGACCGACTTCATGCCGGGACCGGCTCTCCTGGTTAGGGGTTAAAAAACACGGGTGACGTGCAGCACAGGTCAATGGAAGCAACGTGTCCCTTGGAATATGAATAGTTATCAGGTCTTACCCACCGTTTGAGTGATGATCTCCAGCAGCCGCGCCAGACCCTGTTGGGTGTCCGGGCCCAGATGCAGCCGTACGGCCCGGCGTTCATGGCGGAGCAGGGATTGGAAGTCTCCCAGGGCCTGGGCCTGCTGGAAAACTCCAAAAGAATAGGGTTGGCCCGGGATAGCCGCGTCCTCCGGGGGGGCGGCGGTGATGACCAGGAAGACCCCTTTATTGGGGCCGCCTTTATGGAATTGGCCGGTGGAATGGAGATAACGGGGCCCATAGCCCAGAGTGGTGGCCACCCGCAAGCGGTCCCGGAAAACCAGGCGGATTTCCTGGAAGAGGGCGGTGGTGGCCGCGTCTTCAGTGAGGTAGGCTAACAAGGCCAGAAAATCTCCAGCCTGCACCTGCCGGAAATAGAGGGAGAGAGATTCGGTTAGGGAGGGAGCCTGGGGGCCGCCATAGAGGGTCAAAGGGCCTGCGGTGATGCCTGGTTGATCTGCCGGCAGGCGGCCCGTATCCCGCACCGCCTGGAGTAACCGCTTGGTGATGTCCTTGCTTTCCTGGACGTTGGGCTGGTCAAAGGGGTTGATGCCCAAAACTGCGCCGGCCGCGGCGGTGGCCAGTTCCCAGCGGAAGAACTCCTGGCCCAGGTCCAGGCGGTCTTCCAGTTGGATGGTGACCACCGGCTGGCCCGCCGCCTTCAGGGCGGCCACCCCCTGTTCCAGGTCCTCGCTCACTTCATCTTTCAACCGCAGGTACACGAAAAACCGGTCAGCCCCATAGGCCGCAGGGGGACCCAGGGATTCCCCCGCCACCGGCAGGACCCCGACCCCGGCTTTGCCGGTGGATTCCGCCAGGAGCTGCTCCAGCCACATCTCCAGGGTGGACAGTCCCGCGGGGGACAGGAAGGTTACTTTGTCCCGGCCCTGGCGGGCCAGTTCCCCCAGGGCCGCGCCCAGGATCAAACCCGGATTTTCCTGGACGGGCAGGCACCCGGAACAGCCATGCAACATGCGCTGAGCCCGGCCCAGCAGTCCTCCCACCTGGAGGTTCATCAAGGCGGCGGGCAGCAGCCCGAAGAAGGAGAGGGCCGAATAGCGGCCGCCGATATCTGCAAAATTGAGGAAAACCCCCCGGAAGCACCGCTCCCGGGCCAGTTTTTCCAGGGAGGAGCCGGGGTCGGTGATGGCCAGAAAATTGTCCCCGGCCTGGCCGCCCTTCAAATGCTGCAACTTCCCATAAAAATAATCCCCAAAAGCGTTGGGCTCCGCGGTGGAGCCGGATTTACTGGCGACGATGAACAGGGTGTCCGCCAGAGGCACTGAGGCTTCGATCCGCCTGATGGTGACCGGGTCGGTGGTGTCCAGCACGGTGAGAGGCAGGCCGTAAGCCCCGGGGGCAAAAAAATGCTCTAAGACCAAGGGGGCCAGGCTGCTGCCGCCCATACCCATGTGCACCACGTGCTTGAACCCCGCTTCCCGCATCTCCTGGGTAAAGGCCACCAAACCGGTGAGGCAGTCTTCCATCTTTTCGGCCACGTGCAGCCAGCCCAGGGCATTGCGGATATTTTCCCCGGCGGCCGGGTCCCCGGTCCAGAGGGTGGCGTCCTTACGCCACAGGCGATCGGCGAAGTTGTTCCCGGCAAAGTCGGCCAGCCGCGCCCGCACCGCTTCTTCGTAGTCTCCCACGGCCAGTTCCTGGGGATCCAGCTTTTCCTTAAAAATCGTCCGGCGTTTCCCCTCAAGGGTGCAGAGGAGGCTGTCATAAGGGGTATTGAATTTGTCGATCCCTTCCTCCACCAACTGTTGGGTCACCCGGTCCAGATCGATGCCCACCGCCGCCAGACGCGGCAAAACGGACCGGGCCTGGTCCAGACCCTCTTGAAGACGCGGGGCCGGTTGCCCGTGGTCCCGGTAGGCGTTCAGGGTCTCCAGGGGCATAGTATTAATGGTGTCCGGACCGATGAGCGGTTCCACGTACTTGGTATCCGGGTAGGCCGGGTTCTTGGTGCTGGTGCTGGCCCAGAGGAGGCGCTGCGGACGGGCGCCTTTGGGGATCAAGGAGAGAAAACGGCTGCCGGCAAAGATCTCCTGGTACCTGGAGTAGGCTATTTTGGCGCAGGCAATAGCCGTCTCCCCCCGCAGGCCCGCGGCCTGTTCCGCCTGGGGGCTCCCGGCCGCCATGATCTTCTCCAGGAGAAAATCAACCAACGTATCAATGCGGCTCAGGAAAAAGCTGGCTACGGAGGTTATCCCGGCCAGGGATTTGCC
>QZIZ01000175.1 GCA_003599195.1 Deltaproteobacteria bacterium
GGTTTCTACTGGTCCGCGTTCGTCTCCCGGGCCAAGAAACCCCTGCTGGAAACCTTCGGCCACGACCTGGACCTGTATCTTAAAGTGGCCTCGGCCCTGGGCGGCACGCCCCGGGACCTGGGGGACGCGTCCGCCACCTTCCTGGCCTTCCCCCTGGTGCCCGTGACCCATGTACTTTGGGGAGGAGACGAGGAATTCCCCCCGGACGCCAATATCCTCTTTGACGAGACCATCTCCCGGCATCTGTCCACCGAAGACATCGCCGCCCTGGCCGGCTCCTCCGTCTACCGCCTTATGGGCGCGGCCTACAAGATGCGCCAGAGCCATTGACAGTAAAGCGGTGAGCAGCAAGCAGTGGGCGGTGGGTAGTGAGCATCTCCTGGTTCCCAAGCTCCGCTTGGGAATGCCGATTTCCCGTCTAAGCCTTGCTTGGGAGAGTTGCGCCAAGACAGATCGCCATAATCAATAGCCGTCATCCCGGTAGTTACAATAGCTACCATCACAATCCAGTATTTCCATTGAGGTGTCAATTTGGGCGTACGGGTCTCCGACCTTTTTACGGTAATTTATTCTCCCATCAGGATTGGCAGTATATGTCCAATATTTCGGAAGGAACGGCAGGGTGGGAGGGGGTAAGCCCCGCAACTCCTGAATATCCGGCATAAGGCATCATCTCGCTACTTCCACCAAATCCGCGGCCTTCCGGGGCTCCGGGAAGGTGCAGTAGGGCGCCAGCAGGTCGAAGAATTCCCCGGGATCGAAAGCTATCTCCGGCGCAATTACCCCTTTGGCCGCGACCTTCCCTTGCAGAAAAAGGCGGGTCCCCAGGGCCAGGGGGATGCCCGTGGCGTTGGCCATCCCCGGGGGGATGGCGCGGATGGAGGTTACCACCCGGGCTGGCTTGCCATTTTTTTTGCCCTTGGCCAGGGCAAAGAATAACGGCAGCCGCGGCCCCTCAAACAGCCGGGTAAAATATTCCATGATTTGATCGATGAAAGAACCGACCCCGGCGTCCTCCACCAGCTTTTTCCCGGCCTCTTCCAGGGTCATCCCGCCCCGGTCGATCTGGGCCGCCAGTTCCTTAAATTCCGTGATCCACATGCTGGGCATGACCATCACGCAGTAGGAGCGCTTAAGATCGGGATAGGAATAATGGAACGAGACCGGCTCCGGGTGGCCCACCGTATAGACGGTTCTTAGCCCCCGGCCGGGGTAGTCCAGGGAAACCTCCTGCAGCGGTTTTTTCTCCACCAGGCGGCCGTTCTCGCATTCCAGGATGCTCCCGGAACACTGCTGCATCCAATGCACCACCGCCGCGCCGTACGCCACTTTATCATCGCCGCCCGCGTCTTCCTCGATGTTCCAGGCGGCGATCAATTCCTCGGTTTCATCCAGCTCTTCCCTGGCCCTGGCGGCCAACATGCTGGTGATCCCCGGACTCGCCCCCAGGCCGATGACGGCGGTAATCCCCGCTTCCTTGGCCCGGCCGTGAAGTTCGTGCATCGCCTTGGTGGGCTCCGGATCGTCACAGATATCCAGATAATCCAGCCCCGCCTCAATGGTCGCCTCCAACACCGGCACGCCGAACCGGAAAAACGGGCCCACACAGTTCATGACCAGATCCGCCCGGCGCATCAATGCGACCATCTCGCCGCGGTTGGTCACGTCCACGCGGGCGGCCTGGGCCTTGCCCCCGCATTTCGACGCCACCGCCTGCGCCGCAGTCAGGGAGAGGTCGGCTACTAGCAAACTCCCCACTTCCGGAAAAGACGCCGCGGTTTGGGCAGCGATGTTGCCCATGGCCCCCGCGCCCAGCAACAATACCTTTTTGGGTGTCATATTTCTTCCCCCTTCAATACACTTATTGCCTCAACCTCGGGAAATAGAAAAAGTTCTTTTATATTCGTTGTCCAAAGTTTTTTCCGACCCCCCCCTCACCCTAGCCCTCTCCCCCCGCTGGGGGGAGAGGGCTAGCGTGAGGGGGGCGCGAGGTCTGCAAATTCTCTGTCCCCGTAATTATCCAGTTTCCCCCCTCATTTGTGGATAATGATCAGCCCTTGAGGGGGGAGGGTCGGGGTGGGGGTGGCGACTTTCTCTTCGATAATTCAATAAGCCGACTCCAGCCAAGTCTTGGTAATCACTTGATAGAGTTCGGCTTCCAGGTGGGACCTGTTTTTAAGATCACTGCCGATTTCCAGATAGCAGCGTTGTTCCGGCGAGCCGTAAGGCGTCCATTCAGGCAAATCCCCCCCATTGGGATTGCCGTTTTTGGCAAAATTGGTCCAGTAGGCCATGATCTGCCCGGAGAGGTCCCAGTCTTTAAAAAAGAACCCCAACAGCAATTTGGTGAAACCGAAAACATAGAACAGTTCGGCGCTGTGGCAGGCCCCGAGCTTCTCGGGGGGAATTTGGCCCTGCTGCGAATCTTCCGCCAGCACTTGCGCCGCCCAGGCGGGGATTTGCCGGGTAAAACGATAGAACCAGGTCTGTTCAGGGTTTGATGAGGTTTCGGCCAAAAACCAGGCCCAGGCCCCGAACCATTTGGCGGAGAAGACTTGATCCAGCCGCTCCCAGACCTCCGCCGCGGCTTTCACCGGCAACAGGTTCTCTATCTTTTCGGCGTCCCTCCTGAATGCGGCCTGCAAATATTGCCGGTATTCCGCCGGACCCGCCCGGGAGGAAATGATATCAGGGAGAAACATCGTGCTTTCGTTGGCGGTGACGCCGGTGATCAAGGGGACCTGATGCCGGCGTCCCTGCCTGAAAAGGGTAACCGGATGCTCGGGGATGATCTGCCCGTCCACGGTGGGAGTGCAAACGCTCTTGAGCATCTCCGTCCCCAGTTCCATCTGCAGTTTGGCCGCGGCCGCGTCGATCTTTTTCCAGGTGATGCGGCGCAAGGCGCCCAAGACATCGCGGTCCCGGTCAAGGCCCAATTCCCGGGCCAGCCGCGTCCCCACCGTTTCCGCGGGGATCACCCCCAATTCCTCCCGGCGCAGCGGCCTAAGCGACCCCACCATGGCCGGGCTCTCGGCAATGGCGGCGTGAAACAAGCCTTGGGCCGATTGATTGATCAGTAGCAGGCTGACACTTTCCGCTCCGGCCGATTGCCCGAAAATGGTGACCTTGGCGGGATCGCCCCCGAACTGGTCGATGTTGCGCTGCACCCACCTGAGCGCGGCCACCTGGTCGAGCAGGCCGTAGTTGCCGGAAATATTTTCAGGGGATTCCGCGGACAGCAAGGGGTGGGCCAGGAAACCCAGGGTCCCGAGGCGGTAATTAAAGGTGACCACCACCACCCCGTGGGCCGCCAGGGCCGTGCCGTCATATATTTCATCCGATCCCGAGCCGCTGACAAACGCGCCGCCGTGAATCCACACCATCACCGGCAGTTTGGGGCCGAAGCCTTGATAGGGAGTCCAGATATTGAGGAACAGGCAGTCCTCGCTCATGGTTCCCTGGTAATTCGTTTGCGGGCAAACCGGCCCGAACTCCCGGCATTGCCGGGGCCTGGTCCAGGGGATCACCGGTTGCGGGGGCCGCCAACGCAGGTCCTTCACCGGGGCCGCGGCGTAGGGGATGCCCCGGTAAATGCCATCATCGTTTAAAACGATGGGGCCGCTGTCAAGCTGAATCGAGCGCCTACTCAATCTTGCTCCCAATTGAAGCTGTCAGCAATCAGCAGTCAGCTTTTAGAAGATTTAATGCATGATCATGTTACCCGCCGGCTTTAACCGAGGCACCGACTATTTAGGATTAGATTTTTTTTAGCTGAAAGCTGACCGCTGAAAGCTGATAGCTTTCCTTTTCCTCTTTTTTCCCTCTCGCTGCCGAATATCACTTTCCCACCGCCAGGATCTCGGCGATCAATTCCTCACAGGCCGAATAAGGGTCGGTCTTTCTGGCCAGAATCTCCTGGAGGATCTCCTCCATCCGGCCGCTTTGGTCCAGCCGGGCCATCAGGGTCCGGGATACGCCTTCATGCAGCAGTTCCAGGAATTCCTGGCGGACCCGTTGATAACGGGCGGCCAACAGGGCCTCACCCCGGTCTTGGCCCAAAAAGTCCTGATGTTCTCTCACTCCGGCCAGCAGTTCTTCAATCCCCTGGTCTTCCTTGGCCTGGGTCAGGATTACCCTGGGCTTCCAGGACTTGGTTTTGCGGATGTTCTGCAACTCCAGCATCTGCAACAGGTCCTGCTGGGTGCGGGATGCTCCATCCCGATCGGCCTTGTTCACCACCAGGATGTCGGCCACCTCCAGGATGCCGGCCTTGATGGCCTGGATATCGTCCCCCATGCCCGGAACGGTTACTACCACAGTGGTGTAAGCGGTGGCCGCAATCTCCACTTCGTCCTGGCCCACGCCCACGGTTTCCACCAGGATATAGTCCTTGCCCATAGCGTCCAACACGGTGATCACCGCCCGGGAAGAGGCGGTGAGCCCGCCGAAATGCCCCCGGGTGGCGAGCGACCGGATAAAGACTCCCTCATCCAGGGCATGGCGCTGCATGCGGATGCGGTCACCCAAAATCGCCCCCCCGGAGAAAGGGCTGGTGGGGTCCACCGCCACTACCCCCACAGTCCGGCCTTCTTGCCGCAGACGCTGGATCAGACGGTCGGTCAGGGTGCTCTTGCCCACCCCGGGGGAACCGGTGATGCCGATGATATGGGCCCGGCCACTGTGGGGGTAAAGCCTCTTTAAAACCTCCCGGGCCCCGGGCACCCCGTCATCCAGATCCCGCATCAGGCGGGCCGCGGCCCGCACCTCTCCCCGCAGGATCTGCTCCACCACCTCTTGGGCCTGATTCATAATTCCCCCCTGTCAACAGGCCGGCAAGGCCCGATCCGATTCAGTTATTTATAAGGGAGGGAGGGCGGAATGGCAAAGGAAAAGCAAGGATGCCGGGAGTTATAAACAGGACTGAATTAATTAAAACTAAAATTTCTCTGCGCCCTCTGCGCCTCTGCGGTAAATATTATCACCGCAGAGACGCAGAGAACGCAGAGAAAAACAGAAACCCGGAGGGACTCCCTGGGCGCGGGCGCCCTCCGGTGAAACCAGGCAAAGGCCGCAACGCTGAAATCGAGGACTCAGACCACCAGAGAGCCTAGACTGGCCCTGGGAGTCATGGTCTGCTCGTCGGCTATTTTGATCTCTCCCTTTCTCGACTTCTCACAGACTTCTTCCCAGGCGTTCCGCAACTGGGTGAGAATATCGACCACTTCCATCAGGGCCGCGGTGTCCCAGTTAAGATTGGCCCGGGTCAGATGGGCGGTCATGAAGTTATAGAGATGAAAGAGATTAGCGGCCACCTCCTTTCCTTCCTGGAAGTTGAGGGAGGCGTTCAGTTCGGCGATGATGTCCAGGGCCTTGCCGATATAAAGCCCTTTGCCGGCAGCGTCCTGGGCAGCCATCTTCGCCTTCGCCTGATTAAGAAACGAGATAGCCCCATCGTAGAGCATCACCACCAGTTGTAAACGGTCGGCGGTGCTCACCTGGGTGGAGACGTACTGCTTGTGGACGGTTTGGGTGTACATGGGCCACTAACCTCCTGCTTTCTTGTCCAAGATTATTTCTTTACTCCGTTGGTCACTCTTAACTGCTGCTGCCGGTCAGTTTTTTCAACTGGGTGGATAAGTACTCGGATTGTTGGTTAAGCGTCGATAAGATGGCATCCACCCGGGCAAATTGTTGCGTGAGGCGCTGGCGCACCGCTTCCACCCGCCGCTCTTCGGCTTCAATTTTGGCGTCGATGCCGTCAATGATGTCCTGATAGTTATTGATGAGAATATTTATCGGCCCGGAAGTGACGCTCAAAAGATCGTCCAGCTTCTCGGAAAACTGGCCGTTTTTCCCCATTTGCAGCCGGACGGTGCCGGTATAATTGCCGTCCACCAGGTTGACTCTTACAGCCAGGCCGTATTCGTCATAACCGCTCTGGCCGGTGAGGGTGTCCCCGGAGATCGTGGCCGCATGGCCGTTGATGGTCCCGGCGGTAATAACGCCGCCGGACACCGTGGCCGTCACCTCATAAATTCCCGGCTGGGTGATGCCGGGCAGCGAACTGTAATAAGTGATGTTTCCGGTGGCGTCATCGCTGACCCCCCGGAAATAAGCGGACATCAACCGGGCCACTCCGGTGGGATTGCTGCCCAGGGCCGCGGTCAGGGTGCTGCTGTCGATGAGCAACTGCCCGAAGGTGTCGGAGGTTTCATCGACGTCGGTGGTGATGCCGATTTGGGCCAGGTTGATATAAGGATCGTTGGGATCTTTAAAACCCGGGGCGCTGCCGGAGCCGATGGCATTCATCGCGCTCTTGACGATCTCCACGGCGTAATTTCCCAGGAGAATCCCCGCCTCTCCGGTGGTGGAGTCGAAGTTGGTCTGCTCCTTGACATAGGAGATCACCGCGTTGAATTTTTCCACCAGGTCTTCGATCTTGTCCTGCATGGCTGAAGTATCATCGTTGACGGTCACCTGCACCGCGGTGCCGGAGGTGTTCAGCAGGCTGAGGGTGACCCCGGAAATGACATCGCCGATGACGTTGGTGGAACGCTCGATCCAGGTTCCGGCAGGATAGCCGTCCACCCTGATCTGGGAATTCTGGGCCGCCTGGGCCTGGGTAAAAGTGGCGGATTCAAAATTTTCCGTGCCCCCGGCGCCGTCCAGGGTGGTAAGGGCGTCGTCAATGGCGATGGTATTGGCGGACCCGGTACTGTTGCCCTGAAGCTGGAGGCGGTAGCGGGTGGCTCCATAGGACTCGCCCATGTCCAGCACCGTGGCGGTGACGCCCGTGTTGGCGCCGCTGGCGTTGATGGCCGCGGCCAGGTCCGAGAGGGTGGCCCCGTTGGCCACGGAAACACTCACCGCGGCGCCGCCTGCATAGGAAAAGGCGAAGACCTTGGCGCTGCCGCTGCTGTTGACCACCGTATCGCTGCCGGCCAACCCTGCATGGGCCTCGATTTCGTTTTGGGCCAGTTGATTAACCAGAATCTGGTGGGTCCCGGAAGTGGCGGAAGAAGACGCCGTGGCGGTGAGGACGCTGGTCGAACTGCTGCTGGCGGTTTTGCTGACGAACTTGGTGAGGGTGTTCATACTCGCAGCAGCGGTCCTCAAATCCGTCATCTTGGTGTTCAGGTCTGCCAGCGCGGTAATTTTTTCACTCCATTCCGACTTCCAGGACTCAAAGCGCTGGATACTGGCGCTCTCCACCTCCACCAACTTGTCGATGATGCTGGCGAAATCGACGTCGGACCCCAGGCCGCTGAAAGTGATGGAGGGTTGGTAGTAAGTGCTGACGCCGGATATCCCTGAAGTAGTGGCCATCTGCCGCTCCTAAGCTGCCGTTGCCGTTGTTTGCTTCAGGCGATGCAAAGGCTGTACCAAACGCAGAGAGACCGCTGGCTCAGTATTTACGGGGATGAGAGGCTGGTGGGGATGGGACCGGGGCAGGGAAGGATTTTCCTCCCTGCCCCAGTGAGAGGTTAAATTAGCCGCCCAAGAGTCGCAGGGCCAACTGCGGCAAGGAATTGGCCTGGGCCAACATCGCCACGGCAGCCTGCGTCAGGATCTGGTTGCGGGTGAACTCCGTCATCTCCGTGGCCACGTCCACATCGGAGATCCGGGATTCTGCGGCCTGTAAGTTTTCCGCCTGGATGGAGAGAACGGAAACGGTGTTGGTCAGCCGGTTCGCCAGGGCGCCCAGGTTGGCCCGGATGTTGTCCTTGGTGGCAATGGCGCTGTCGATGGCTGCCAGGGCCGTCTGCGCAGCCGACTGGGTGCTGATGGTGGAGCCTGCGCCGGTGCCGGCGGCGGCGCCCACCCCCAGAGCGGAGGCAGTGGCTTCATTGATCTTCACGTAGTAGTAATCTTCCGCCGAACTGTTGCCGGTGCCGAAGTGAATCTTCATCTGCTCGGTGCCGTCCACCGCGCTGCCGGAGAGGCTGCCGTCCAGCAGCTTCACCCCGTTGAAGTCGGTGGCGGTGGCAATCCGGGTGATTTCCGAAGCCATGGCCTGGTATTCACTATCCATGATCAAACGTTGCGCAGTGGTGTAAGTGCCGGTGGCCGCCTGCTCCGCCAGCTCTTTCATCCGGGTCAGCTTTTCGTCGATGACCGAGAGCGCGCCGTCAGCGGTCTGGATCATGGAGACGGCGTCGTTGGCGTTCCGCACCCCCTGGTTCAAGACCCGGATATCCGTGCGCATAATTTCCCGGACCGCCAGACCTGCGGCGTCGTCTTGCGCGCTGTTGATCCGTAATCCTGAAGATAGGCGTGACACGGAGGTGGCCAGACGGCCGTAGCTGATGTTCAGGGACCTGGCGGCATTCATAGCCATCAGGTTGTGATTGATGACAAGACCCATACGTTTATCCTCCTTGAAAAGTGTAAGACCGCATCCTTGCGTTCCCGAGCAGGTCCCCGGCAGGAATTCTTCCCACCCCCTTTCTCCGCTCTTTTGGACCTTCCCAGGTTTTGTATTCTTTATCGGCAATTGGCGCCGGAACTTTAAGTTCCATTAAATAACTTTTTTGAATAATGGCAACTTAATCCCAAGTTTTCCAGGCTTCCTACTTTCGGTGGCATTTTTGCAAGCCCATGGTTAGTCAATTTGCCCTTAAAATATATTGATAATAATCGTCAAATATCCTCATAACCTTAACTCCATGCTAATTATTTCGGGAATTGGCGATGTTAAACCAAAGATAAAACGATATTATACTTCACATAAAACATGTTATAACCTGAATTAAACTTAGTCATAACCATATTAAACTTAGTAATGAGCATATCTAACTTAGTAATAGGTGTATGTAAGCTAATTACAACTATGTTTAACTTTGCTAAACCTCTTTTTTCAAAAATTAAAAATAGTGTTTAGGCCCGCCTCAGGTGCCTCCTCGGGGACATCGCCCTGAAAATGGCTTTTAAAGAAGGGCCTTTTTAAGGTAAAATATGTTGGCAATTTACGGGGGGACCATGGGCACCAATTTATCCCGGCTCTACCAGCTCTTTTCCCACGACGACCGGCTCCTGATCTTGATTAACGCCGACCCGGATTCCATTGCCAGCGCCCTGGCCTTAAAACGCCTGTTGTGGCGCAGGATCGCCTCCTGCGTCATTGCCCCCATCCAGCCCATCACCCGCCCCCAAAACGAACGCCTGGTGGAGCTCCTGGGGATCAAACTCACCCCTCTTCAGGAGGTCAATCCCGCCGAGTTCAACCGCAAGGCCCTGGTGGACAACCAGCCGGGGCACCATGAGCTCTTCGCCGCGCACCAATACGATCTGATCATCGACCACCATCCCCGGCTGCCGGAGACCGCGGCCAGGATGGTGGATATCCGTTCCGAATACGGCGCCAACTCCAGCATCATGACCGAGTACTTAAGGGCCGCACGCATCAAGCCCTCTTTGAAACTGGCCACCGCCCTCTATTACGGCATCACCTCCGATACCGCCAATTTCGAGCGCCCCGCCATCGAGGCCGACGTCCGGGCCTTTCACTACCTCTTCAAATTTACCCGCCGGGCCTTGATCCGCAGCCTGGAGTACGCGGAATTCAACATCTCCATGCTCAGGTATTTCCAACAGGCCTTCACCCGCTACCGCCTCCGCCACCAGCGATTTTACGCCTTCCTGGGGATGGTGAGCACCCCGGACATCCTGGTGATCCTGGCCGATTTTTTCATGAGGGCCCGGGAGATTGCCTGGACCGTGGTGGGCGGCATCTACCAGGACAAATTGGTGGTTATCTTTAGGAACGACGGCCTGCGGAAGAACGCCGGGACCTTGGCCGCAAAGGCCTTCGGCAAACTGGGCTCCGCCGGCGGCCACGCCTCCAGCGCCCGGGCCGAAATCCCCCTGGAGCACATCCCGGATATTCCCCCCAACGCCCAATGGCAACTGTGGCAGGATTTTTTGATTCAGCGGGTGGAGGGGAGAGGGCGGGGGTAGGTTAATATCTTCTTCCGTTATAAAGAAAATTTGTTTAACATATTATAAATATTATTAAACTACCATCACTGCCTGAAATGATTTTCCTCAAGGAAACCAATGTTTTGATAAAATAAATATTCCGAATGATATATTATTTGATATAGCCGCCAAGAAGGATTAACACATGATTCCTCTTAGCATTCCTGCTTTGGTCAAGGGCTTGCGGGAACGGCTGGGGTTAACCCAGGAGCAGTTCGCCCACGAGGTGGGGGTAACCTTCGGGACCGTTAATCAGTGGGAAAACGGCCGACGCCGACCTCAACCTTTTCTCTTGAGACGACTCCTGGAAATGGAAGCCGCCATGGACGAAAGATCAGCCGGCCGCCTGAACAAGGGAGAAGCCAAGGCTTTCAAGAAAAGGTGGGAGGCCGTCAATGCCGCCGAAAAAGATGAGCTGGCCTCCACGTCGGTAGCTCAAAAGTTCCGCCAAGTGGCGGCGTTGCTGGCGTCAGCGGCTAAGCTCGGCTGGACTGAGGCCCTGGCCGAGGAAGAGGCCTTGGTCCGGGAACGGTATGCCCGGTTACGAAAGTATTCCCATGTTTGAAACGGCTGACCTGATGCCCCTGCTAACGGTTTTGCGCGATCTGGTGGCCTGGCTCAAGGCTGGAAAGGTTCCGGGTGTGGTGATCGGCGGCCTGGCTGCTTCTATTTTGGGCCGACCCCGGCTGACCCGGGACGTGGACGTGCTAGTGCTGCTGGACGAGGGCTTATGGTCCGATTTTCTAACTGCGGGAGCAGGATATGGTTTTAGTCCACGTCGTGAAGATGTCCTGGCCTTCGCCCGGGAAACCCGGGTTCTCCTGGTGCGTCACCAGGAAAGCGCCATAGATGTTGATATTGTCTCAGGGACGCTTAACTTCGAAAAAGAGGCCGTGACCCGGGCCGTCTGGATGGAGCTGGGCGGCATCCAACTGCCCCTGCCTCTTCCGGAGGACTTGATCATCATGAAAGCGGTGGCCCATCGCCCGCAGGACCTGGCCGACATTGAGGCCATACTGGCGGCTCACCCGAAGCTTAACCTTCGCCGGGTGCGGCGCTGGGTGCGGGAGTTTGCCGAAGCCCTGGAGATGCCGGCGATTCTTAATGATCTAGAAGCTATGCTATCCCAACGGCGCAAACAGAGGATCTTCACATAACTTAGGGAGCAGTCGTTCATGAGCCTTTGGCTCTCTCAAAACCATGAAAAGACCGGTGGGGCGGGCCCGGAGGCCCGCGAAATTCCCCTGGATCACATCCCGGATATTCCCCCCAACGCCCAATGGCAACTGTGGCAGGATTTTTTGATTCAGCGGGTGGAGGGGAGGGGACGGGGGTAGGGTAATAGTTTTTATTTTTAGTTTTTGGTTATAGGACTGCGCGTGCCGCCATGAATAAGCGTTAATCGCACAACTATAAGTTTAAGGAAATTCGTAACATGATATTACCTAACAAGATAAAGCAGAAGTACCTATCTAGATTGGAACATTTAATTGAAAAAGGCCAGAAAGTTCCAGTAAAGCAAGAATCTATAACTCATGAGAATCCTATTACCGAGAGACGAAGATATGAGGTTATAGAAAAAATTGATTGGCCACAATTTGTTGAATGGCGAACTAATTGTATCACCTTATTAGATCAGATAATCCCGAAAAATAGTGTTCATCGATCGACCATTCGTCAATTTGGAGTCTTAAAGAATATTAAAGATCATCTTGAATTTGGAATATCATTTTTGAAATCAATCAAAGATGATTTTGAGAGAGGATATCTTGACGATTTAGCTTTGGAAATTGAAGCAGAACTAACTGCTAATTATATGGGACAGGCAGAAAATCTGCTTAATGAAGGTACTACTGGGAAATATGATCATGTTCCAGCGGCAGTTCTTGCAGGAGCCGTCTTAGAGAAGTCTCTTAGAACCATATGTAATCAACTTTCTCCACCTGAGCCGATTTTTAATGATAAGGGCAATCCTTTAATGTTGAATGCTCTAATTGATAGTTTGAAAAGAAGGGATTTATATAATGAAGTGACAGTAAAACATTTACGCGCTTGGGCGGATATTCGCAACAACACAGCTCATGGTAATTTTCATCAATTCAATAAACAACAAGTTGAAGCGATGATTTCCGGGGTAAAAACATTTTTAATGCAGTACCTATAGAAAGGATTAATTAAACGTTGGGGCAGGCCTCCGCGCTCTCCCGTCGGCCCTTTAAATCACTCTCCCCTAATCCGATTAATCAAGTCCGACACCGACACCGTCTCCGTCACCGGCAGCAGCTTCACCTGCCCTCCATACCCCTGCACAATCTCTCTTCCCGCCACCTTGGCTTCCGGGTAGTTGCTGCCCTTGGTGAGGATGTCCGGCCTCAGGTTCTGCAAAATCTCCGGGAGCTGCTCGCTGTCAAATAAGGTAACGTAGTCCACCACTTCCAGGGCCCCGAGGATGCGCAGGCGCTGCTCCTCGCCGATGACCGGCCGCCCCTCCCCTTTGACCCGGGCCACGGAGGCGTCCGCGTCCAGGGCCACTACCAGGGCGTCCCCCAGGCGCCGGGAGTCCTCCAGGAACTTGATATGGCCCGCGTGCAAGAGGTCAAAGCAGCCGTTGGTAAAGACCACTTTCTTCCCCTGGGCCCGGAGGTGGGCCATGACGAAGCCCAGTTCCTTGAGGGTGACGATTTTTTCCTCCAGGTGCACGTGGCCCCGGAGTTCCCGCTCCATCTCAGAGCGCAGGATGGGCGCGGTGCCCTTTTTGGTGACCACCACCCCCGCGGCCACGTTGGCCAGGTTTGCGGCCAGGGCCGCGTCCCCCCACTGGGCCAGGCCCAAGGTCAGGACCGCAACCACCGTGTCCCCCGCGCCGGAGACGTCGAAGACCTCCCGGGGGGTGCGCGCGGGGATGCGCCAGGCGCCGTCCCCGTGGATCAGGGTCATGCCCTTCGCCCCTTGGGTGACGAGCAGGTAATCGATTTCCAAAAGATCCCGCAGTTCGCCGAGCTTTTTTACCGGATCGTCCCAGGAGTCCAGAGGAGCCCCCAGCACCTGCTCCACTTCTTTTTGGTTGGGCGTGATGACCGTGGCCCCGGAGTAGGGGGAGTAATCCATCCCCTTGGGATCCACCACCACCGGCAGGCCCCCGGCCCGGCCCCGGCGGATGGCCTCCCGGAGGAGAGCGGGGGTGAGCGCGCCCTTGCCGTAATCGGACAGGATAATGGCGTTTAATTCAGGCAGCAGCGCGTCCAGGCGCTCCAGGGCCCAGTCCGCAAAGGCCGCGGGCGCCGGGGCCCGGGTCTCCCGGTCGATGCGCACCACCTGCTGCTGGTTGGCAAAAACCCGGGTCTTGCGGGTGGTGCGGCGTCCGGGGTCGGCAAAGAGTCCCTTAGGGTCGATTCCCAGGCGGCTCAGCTCCTCTTCAAGAAGGCTGGCGGGATTATCCGCGCCGGTCAGGGCCAGGACCTCCACCTTGGCCCCCAGGGCCGCCAGATTGTTGGCCACGTTGCCCGCGCCCCCCAGGGTCCGGGTCTCCCGCTCCACGTCCACCACCGCCACCGGCGCTTCAGGCGAGATGCGCTCCACCCCGCCCCAGATGTATTCATCCAGCATGAAGTCCCCCAGCACCAGGACCCTGAGGTCCGAGAACTTCTCCAGGGGCAGGTCCCGAAGCCCTTCCCGGGAGATCTGGGGGGAATCCGTCAGCCGGCGGCGTGTCAGGTCCATGCAGGTGTTCCGTCCGAAAAATACCAAGTTCAAAGGATGATGGGGAAAGACGGTTTGCCTTTTGCTTCCGGCAAATCGCTTGGTCCCAGGCGGCCGGCGCGGGCCTCTAGTCGGGTCTTTCTCCCTTGTCGGCAATCAGCCCCGGCCCTTTGCGCAACCGCTCGCCGATGCCCGGCAGGTAGAGGCTGACCCCGATGCGCTGATCATCGGGCCGGTCGGTGTAAGACAGGACCACCCCCCAGCACTGCCGCTGGATCACCAGGCCGTATTGCCTTTCCAACTTATTGTTGGTCTCGAAGGTATTACTATAGGTAACCCAGGTTTTCACCGATTTGAAGAGATTGAGGTAGGTGGAGACATTGATCTGTTTGGCGAAATCCTTAACGAACAGATAGCCCACACTGAACAGATGTTGGCGCTTGGAATCCAGGAAGGTGATCCGGGCGTTGGTCCGGTTAAATCCTTCCCTATAGGGGGAGACCCCCAATTCCAACCCCGTCGCCACCTGGCGGAAGGGGTAAAACTCCATTTCCCCCAGGAAATCCGAGACGCGGTTGTGGAATTGGGGGGTGCCGTCCAGGCCCAGGAAAGTGTTGTTGAAAAAGAGGCTCTGGCTGAACCGGAACCACAGCTTTTCCGCAACCAGGGCCTGTCCCTGGGGGTTCTGGTCACGGCTCAGGAGATGACTGGTGAACCCGTAAGTCACGGCGTTTACGCCGCCGATGGGATCATCCCCGTCTCTGATAGGCAGGTTGCGGTTGGCGCGCACCACCCAGCCGATATCGTAGGGGTCAAAAGCCGGCAGGCGGTGGGGGTCAAAGTTGGGGATGTTCCAATAAGTGACCTCCGGACGCACAATGTGCCGGTAAAACTTGGAGTCCCCGGAGTCTCTGCCGTAATCTTTGACCCAGGAGCTGGCCATGGACACCTTGGCGTCATACAATTGCCGGGCTTGGTAGTTATCCTGGGGGCTGGTGGAGGTGTGCTCCTCCAGCGTGAAAAAGGTCTCCCGGAATCCCACCCGGCCGCTGAATGAAGTCCCCGGCAGCGGTTGGGCATCCAACCAGAGTTGGGGGTGCAAATCCAGACGCTGTCCCATCAGGCCCTGTTGCTGATAGAAGTTGGTATAGGAGGAATGCACCCCGAACTGGAGCGGCGTCTTCCCCACGGGCAGGCTGAGGGAATTCAAGGCTATTCCGGGGAGTTGATTGGCCGGAAACGGATCATCGGCCCGCAGCCGCTGATAGTACTTACCGTAAGCGGTGAGATTGGCCCAGGAAAAATTCCGGGCCAACATCCCGGTGGAGATCCGGGTGGGGACGTCCTCCTGCTCCAGATTGCGGCCGAAATCCGCCAAGAGTTCCCGGGAATAGCGGTTGAGGCCCATATAACCGAAATTAAAGTCCTTCAGATAATCGACGTCACTCACCTTATCCATTGTGCCCCGGAATTGCCAATCATCGTCCAGGGGCTGGTTGATCATGCCGGCCACCCAATAACGGTGGTTAACCGGGGTATCCCCGGAACCGTCGCTGAGGGTAAAGCCTCTGATGGTGGCGGCCGCTTCCTGATAGCCCCGGCGGCGCAGCTCCCCGCCCTGCATATAGCCCCGGTTGGTGAGCACGGTCTGGTAAAAGGTGGCGTCCGCGTGGTTGTTGATGGCCCAATAAAAGGGCACTTCCACCACCGTACCCCCGGCCCGGTGCTGCCCGAACTGGGGCATCAGAATGCCGCTCTGACGCTCGGTCTTCACCGGCAGCACCGCGTAAGGGAAGTATAAGACCGGCAGCCCGGCCAACTTCATCAGGGCGTTCTGGCCGGTGGCATAGCCCTCCAGGACCACCTCCAACCGCCGGGCGGAAAAACTCCAAACCGGCAGGTCCGCATCGCAGGTGGTGATGGTGGAATTTTCCGCGCGGTAGGAATATTCGCCGGTTTTGCGGATCAGGTCGCTTTTCACCTGAAAATGGTTGCGGTGGAGGAAGAGACGGGCGTCTTTCATCTCCCCGCAGCGGGTAACGAGGTTGAATTCCCCCTCCTGGCCGCTGAAGATGTCCTCTCCCTGGACCAGAACCACGTTGCCCCGCAACCTGGCGATCTTGGTGGCCTCATTGACCTGGACCCAGTCCGCGGTGAGGCGGCGGTCACCCTGGCGAATTTCCACCCGCCCCTCGGCAGTATAAGTATGGCTGGGCGCATCGTAGGTGAGCTTCTCGGCCCGGAGCCACCAGGGCCCGCCTTCCAGCTGGTCGGGTTTGAACAGCTCCTTTTCGGCAGACCACACCCCGGCGGCGCTCAGCAAAACGAGAATGATTGCACAGATCCAGACCCCGTAACGACCCATGTCCCCCCCTGGGAGCCCGCGACTCCAGAGTCGCGTGATCATACCACAGGGACAATCCTCTATCAAGAAACTCGCGGGGATAAAGAAATTCTTTTCTGTTGGGCAAGTATCTTAAAACACAGGACAAAATATTGTAAAGAAAGAAAT
>QZIZ01000164.1 GCA_003599195.1 Deltaproteobacteria bacterium
AAGTTCAAGGTTCAAAGTTCAAGGTTAACTGCCGGTAACTTTTCATAATTTACGGGTGAGCCAAAAGCTCATGAGCAACTGTCTTGAAAAGTTCTAAGCGGTAGTACAGGCTTTCAAGCCTGTACGGATTATCGGGGCGGGCGAGACGCCCGCCCTACGCACTTTTCATGGTTTATTGGTGAGCCAAAGGCTCATGTTCAACTGTTTAGAATAATAACTTATGGATATGCCAGTATTAATCCCCTCATCCCCTCGGGGGAGGATAGGGTGAGGGGGCGTCTTTGGGTCACAAGGGTTCAAAGACGCCACCCCCTCCCTACCCTACCCCCCTCAAGGGGGAGGAGAAAAATGGTGACACCATTATCTTTAGTCAACCTTTACGCCGTCAGAGAATTGGTGCGCAGAGCGCACCACAATCAACTTTGAACTTTAAACCTCTAACCTTCCTTGAACTACCACATCGGCGCCTTGATATCGTATCTGGGTTCATCCCTGGGCGGGGGCAGGGACACCGGTGTGAGCAGTTTGCCCCAATTGGTGCGCCGGGCCATGGCTTCTTTGATGGAGTCCGGCACGAAATCTTTGCCGTCCCGAATCTGCCAGCCCCCGCCCATGGCCCGGTACACCCCCACCAGGTTGGCGGAGATGTCTCCCAGGGTCACCGCCAGATTGTCCTGTTGGGTCAGCAGCGTCTGTTCCGCGGTGAGCACGGTGGTGAAGTCGGTGATCCCTTCCCGGTATTGGAGGATGGCCAGGTCCACGGACCTTTGGGCCGCGGCGGTGGCCTCCACCAGCTTCTGGGCTCGCTGCTGGGACTTCAGGAAACCGATGAGGGCGTTCTCCACTTCCTGCTGGGCCTGGAGCACCGCGTTCTGATAAGCGATGAGCAATTCCTGAAACCGGACGTCCTGGAACCGCACCTGGTTGGTGATCTGGCCGTAATTAAAGAGGTTCCACTGGACCGCGGGGCCGATGGTGCCGGCCCGGCTTTTCCAGTCGAACATATTAGCCAGGGCAAAGGGGGACGCATCCCCGGCCTGGAGCCCGAAATTGCCGCTTAAGGAGAAGGCCGGGAAGAGGTTGGCCTTGGCCACCCCGATTTGGGCGCACTGGGCCGCGGCCCGCAATTCCGCAGCCTGGACGTCGGGCCGCCGCCGCAGCAGGTCCGCGGGGATGCCCACCGCCACCTCGGGCGGCGGCGCAGGAATCTCCGATTTGACGCCCAGTAAATCCCCTATATCTCTGGGAGGCATGCCCAGAAGAATGCAGAGGGCGTTTTGCGTCTGACGCAACTGGGCCTCCAGAGAGGGTATGGTGGCCTCGGTGCTTTCCAAAACGGTGGTGGCCTGCTCCACATCCCTTTTAGAAGTGGTGCCGCCCTGAAAGCGCGCCTGGGCGATCTGCAGGCTTTTCTTCTGGACCTCCACGTTCTGGCGGGCAATATTCAGGCGCTTCTCCAGGGTGCGGATGGAGATGTAGGAATTGGCCACGTCCCCGCAAAGGGAGACCAGGGCATTGTCATAATCCGCAACCGAGGCTAAAAGAGAGGCGTCCGCGGACTCCACCGCGCGGCGGAATTTGCCCCAGAAGTCGATTTCCCAACTGGCGGTCACGCCGATGGAGGAACCCCAGAAAATGAGGGTGGAACCGGGAGCGGTCAAAGGAGTCGTTTGACTGAAGCGGAACTTTTGCACCGCGGCCTGGGCCTGTTGGGATTGGGGGTATAGAGAGCCCACCGCCACCCCCAGTTGGGCCCGGGCCCCGAGGACCCGGACGCCGGCAATGCGCAAGGGCAGGTTCTGCTTGTATGCGGTCTGGATGAGGTTATTTAAGACAGGATCATTGAACGCCTGCCACCAGTCCCGGTAATCCTCGGTCTTTGCGGTTAACTGCCGGTACTCCCCGGCCTCCAGCCATTTCGGCATCACTTCGGCGTCCGGTTTCGCGAAGTCCGGCCCCACCTTCACACATCCGGAAGCCAGGAGAAGGACCATCAGCAGCCAAACGCTGCATCTTCTGTAGCTCATACGGCTCCGCCTGCGGCCTTGCCGCGTTCCTGGAGTTTGTTTGAACATTGTGCTCAAACCTACCCTTACGGGGAGCTTTAGTCAATGAGAGAATGAACCCGACCAGCTTGCTATACGTAGCTTTGATACCCCGGCTCATACATCAGGGATTTGATAAAGGCCGGGATATCTTCTGGTCTGGGCCTGGTGGCCAGCTCTTGGGCATAGGCCACTTCGGCCACCGCCGCGGCGATGGCCGCGGAGACCTCCCGGATCCGGGCCAGGGGCGGATAGACGCTGCCCCGGGCCAGATCGTCCGCGGTCACAAGCGAGGCCAGGGCCCGGGCCGCGGCAAAGAACATTTCATCAGTGACGTGCCGGGCCCCGGAGGCAATCACCCCCAATCCCACCCCCGGGAAGATATAGACGTTGTTCCCCTGGGCCGGCGCCAATGTCTTCCCCTCCAGGTCCACGGGGTCAAAGGGGCTGCCGCTGGCAAAGATAGCCCGCCCGCCGGTGGCGGTATACGCGTCCGCGGCGGTACATTCGGCCCTGGAGGTGGGGTTGGAAAGGGAGAAAATGATGGGCTTATCATTAATCCGGCCCATGGCCTCCAGGATCGGCTGGGTGAATAACCCCTGCTTCCCGGAAACCCCGATCAGGGCGGTGGGCTTCAGGGTCTCCACTATTGTCTGCAAGTCCCAGATGAATTCATGCTCCTGGGCATAGGGGAGTTTCCGGCCCCTGAGGTCGCCCCGGCTCTTCACCACCAGACCCTTGGAGTCCACAAACCAGCAGCGCTGCCGGGCCTCCTCCGGGGTCAACCCCTCCTCCGCCAGCGCGGCGGCGATGAGGGCGGCAATCCCCAGACCCGCCTCCCCTGCGCCAACGATGAGGAATTTTTGATCCTTCAGCTTGCCCCCCCTGATCCGCAGAGCCGAGTACAGCCCGGCCAGGGCCACCGCGCCGGTGCCCTGGATATCGTCATTCAGGGCGCAGATGCGGTCCCGGTACCGCTCCAGCAACCTAAAGGCATTGACGTTCCCGAAATCCTCAAACTGGATCAGGGTCCTGGGAAAGACTTCCTGGACGGCCACGATGAATTCCTCCACGAAATCATCGTAGGCCGCGCCCCGGAGACGCCGCTGTTTCAGGCCGATATATAAGGGGTCATTAAGCAGCTCCTCGTTTTCCGTGCCCACGTCCAGGGTCACCGGCAGGGTGTGCGCGTGGTGAATGCCGGCGCAGGCGGTATACAGCGTCAGCTTGCCCACCGGGATGCCCATGCCGTCCGCGCCCAGGTCTCCCAGGCCGAGGATGCGCTCGCCGTCGGTGACCACGATAATTCGGACCTCCCGCTGGGGCCAGTTGCGCAGCAGCTCAGAGATACGCCCCCGGTCTTTCGCCGAAATAAAGATCCCCCGGGGCCGCCGGAAGATGTGGCCGTATTCCAGGCAGGCCTGGCCCACGGTGGGGGTATAGATAATGGGCATCATCTCCTGGATGTGATCGATCACCACCCGGTAAAACAGGGTCTTGTTACGGTCCTGGAGGCTGATCAAAAAGAGGTATTTCTCCAGGTTGCCCGCCTTTTTCCGGAAATTCTCCAGGGTCCGCTGCACCTGTTCTTCCATGGTCTGCACCCGGGCCGGCAGCAGGCCCCGAAGCCCTAATATCTCCCGCTCCGCCTCGGTGAACGCCGCGTCCTTATTCAGCACCGGGTCCCGGAGCAAGGCTGCGCCGGTAGGCAGACCCACCATGCCGATCAGGATTTTTTCTTTGGCCGCGGCAAACCTGCCGCCCTCCAGGACCGCTTCGAGATTCACCAGGTCCAGGAGCCTGGAGAATCTTTCCTGGTTCATCAGGTTTCTCTTGATGCGGATCACCGCGTCTTCGCCTTCTAAGGTTACCTTGTACATGCCATCCACCTTTTCATAGTTCAAAGTTCAAGGTTCAAAGTTCAAAGTTGGGCAACGAGGATTACCCATCATCAAGTGGGGTTAAGAATCTCATTTTTAACGAAGCCTAAAAACCGAAAAGAAAAAACGATGTTGACGACTATTACCAAATAATCTAAGTGTGCTTATATTTAATTCAATGCAGGCATTTATGAGGTTTTGGCTCAAATGCAAATTATGAAAGGTTCAGGGGACATGCTCCTTAACCTTGAACCTTGAACCTTAAACTTTGAAGAACCTTGAACTCTCAGCCAATGATTCCAATTGATCCGGTTCGCTATCCCAAAGCAGTGATCGCCCTGGGCGGCAATGCCCTGATCCGTCCCGGGGATTCGGGGACCCTGGAGGAGCAGCACCGCCGCATCAGCCAGGCCATGGCCCACACTGCCGACCTGGTCGCCGCCGGGTTTGCCTCCGTCATCACCCACGGCAACGGCCCCATGGTGGGACATCTCCTGCTGCAGATGGAGTGCGCCAAGGCCCTGGTCCCGCCCATGCCCTTATTTATTTCCGATGCGGACACCGAGGGCAGCCTGGGATATCTCATCCAGCAGTGCCTGGTGAATGAACTCCATCGCCGGGGCATTGAAAAAAGTGTGGCCACGGTCGTTACCCAGGTATTGGTTGCGGCTGATGATCCGGCTTTCCGGACCCCCGACAAACCCATCGGCCCCTTCTATCCCGCGGACGAAGCGCTGCACCTGAAAACGGAGCGGGGCTGGAGTCTCATGGAAGACGCAGGCCGGGGCTGGCGCCGGGTGGCGCCTTCGCCCCGCCCTTTGACCATTATCGAGCAAGACGTCATCTCCTATCTCCTGCAAGGCGGGATCATCGTCATTGCCGCGGGCGGCGGCGGCGTGCCGGTGATCCGCCGGGCAGACGGCGATTTGGCGGGAGTGGAGGCGGTTATTGATAAAGACCGGGCCTCCGCGGTGCTGGCAAGGGAAATCGCCGCGGACCTGCTGATCTTTTTAACCGCGGAGGAATATGTCTATCTGGATTACGGGCGGCCCGGCCGGCGGCCCTTGACCGAACTCAACTGCGCCGCAGCCCGGAAATATTTGCAGGAAGGCCAATTCCCCCCCGGCAGCATGGGCCCCAAGATGGAGTCGGCCCTGGATTTCCTGGACCAGGGCGGCGCTCGGGTGCTCATCACCCGGCCCGAAAGCCTGGCCGCGGCCATGGCAGGGCGCACGGGGACGCATATGTTTCCTTGAGAAAGCTGTCAGCTGGCAGCGGTCAGCTTTCAGCTTTTGGTTGTCGGTTGTCGGTTTTTTATCTGACCTCTTCTTATAGACCTGCGAAAGTCTCAATATGTCATTCTGAACGGAGCGAAGCGGAGTGAAGAATCTGGTTTTTGGCGGGCGGAATTTCCAAGCTGCTTGTAATCATCAACATCTCCGGGAAAACCCTTGCCGCCGAAAACGAGATTCTTCGGTCGCTCCGCTCCCTCAGAATGACAGGTGGGGGGACTTTCGCAGAGGTCGTTTCTAGGAGGTTCTCCCCGTGGCCTTTGCCCTCCCCGTGTACCATCCCCCGGATTTCGGCGAGCCGCCGCTTAATACTGCGCCGGTGGTGAGCTTTGCCCCGGCGCCAGCAAATGGCCTCGCGCCGGGAAATTACCATGCCACCACCATCTTCCCGGAATATTTGCAGGTGCAAAAAGGCCGATGGGTCTTGCTGCAGAATTCCCGCATGGATTGCGTGGTGGCGCTGGCTCCGGACGGCTCGCTGCAGGTCAAGGAATTCCGCCATTTGCGGCAAGGTGAGCAGGTGGCCCTGGGCCGGGGGGAAAACGGGGAGGAAGGCATCTTTGTCCATACCGGGGCATTTGCCCAGCCCCAGCCGGTTGCCGAAAAATTCGCGTTTCGCACCCAGCCGTCCCGGGAGACCTCTTTTTCCATCGATTACGATGAACTCTACGAACTTTTGCCCTATGAGCGGGACCACGGCTTCATCCTCTGGGTCGCGGGTCCGGCCGCGGTCTTTGACCGGGATTCCCGGGAGGCCCTGGTCTCCCTGATCCGCCAGGGCTACGTGCACGGCCTGCTGGCCGGAAACGCCCTGGCCACGCACGACCTGGAAGCCGCGCTCTTCCAGACGGCCCTGGGCCAGGAGATCTATTGCAAGCGCCCTGTGCCCCTGGGGCATTACCATCACCTGGACGCACTGAATATGGTGCGGGCGGCCGGCTCCATGGCCCGGGCCATGGAAACCGGTTTGATTAAAGACGGGGTGATGCACGCCCTCTGGCAGGCGCAAATTCCCTATGTCCTGGCCGGCTCCATCCGGGACGACGGGCCGCTGCCGGAGGTAATAACCGACGCCTTGCAGGCCCAGGACGCCATGCGCGCCTTTTGCAGCCGGGCCACCACGGTGATCGCGGTGGCCACCCAACTGCACAGCATCGCCGCGGGCAACATGATCCCCGGCTATCACGTCCTGGCCGGCGGCCGGGTGCGGCCGGTCTATTTTTTCGTGGTGGATATGAGCGAATTCGCCGCGGCCAAACTCGCCAACCGCGGTTCCCTGGCCGCCCGCTCCATCCTGACCAACGCCCAGGATTTTCTGGTGATTTTGGAAAGGGGGTTGAGTAAAAGATGGTGTCCGCCGGGTTGAGGATAGAAAAAAGGAATGCCGCGCTCCCTGGTTTTTGCCCAGTGGTTATGCCTATAATTTTATGTTTATTGCTTAAGCTCAGAAAAACCAAAAAATTCCCTTCCATGGGGGATTCTGAAGTGAAAAAACTCCCTCCCCCTTCGAGGGGGGAGGGTCGGGGTGGGGGTGGCGACTTTTGCCCCTCGGCTTCCCGATGGACCTATACCCGAAAAAATACCTTATGCCCCCCTCACCCTACCCTCTCCCCCGATGGGAGAGAGAAATACCTGATATATCTATAAGATATGGAATCATAGGGAAGGCCTATCCGCAAAAGGGGGGCTTTAGCTATGACTGCCAATCACGGTCAAAAATCATATAAATTACAGGCAAAAGTAAAAAAGTACCTGAGACAATAATCAATCAATTTATAGGTAAGTGGATCGGGAAGGAAATCGGCTATGAACCTGGTGGATAGAGACCACCCTTTTGATTTTGACAACCTCCCCGACCAGCGGGGCGCATACAGCGCCAAATGGGATAAGTACCGGGGCCGGGACATCATCCCCCTGTGGCTGGCGGACATGGATTTCCGCTCGCCGCCTGCGGTGATCGAGGCCCTGCGCCGCCGGGTGGAACACGGCGTCTTCAGCTACCCCTCGGTCCCTCCGGAATTGGTGGAGGTGATTCTATCCATGCTCCAGGCCGCTTACGGTTGGGAGGTAAAACCGGAATGGCTGGTGTGGCTGCCGGGGCTGGTCAGCGCCTTGAACGTCATCTGCCGGGCCGCGGCCGCGCCGGGGGAAGAAGTGCTGACCGCGGCGCCGGTCTACCCCCCCTTTCTCTCGGCCCCGAAATTAAGCGGCAGGGGCCTGGCCACCGTGCCGCTGATCCAGGCAGCCGGCCGCTGGACCTTCGACTTTGAGCGCCTGGAATCTCTCATCACTCCCCGCACGCGGCTCTTTCTCCTCTGCAACCCCCATAATCCCGTGGGCCGGGTCTACACCAAAGAGGAACTTACCGCGCTGGCCCGCATCTGCGAGCAGCACGACCTGATAATCTGCGCGGATGAGATCCATTGCGGCCTGATACTCGATGCCGACAAGACGCATGTGGCCCTGGCCAGCCTGGACCCCGCCATTGCCGCCCGCACGGTCACCTTGATGTCCCCCAGCAAGACCTTCAACCTCCCCGGATTGGGCTGCGCCTTTGCCATCATTTCTGATGAGCAACTGCGCCGGAAATTTAAGCAGGCCAAGGCCGGCATCGTCCCCGGGGTCAATCTCCTGGGCTATGTCGCGGCCCTGGCCGCGTACCGGGACGGGGCGGAATGGCACGCGGCCCTGCTGTCCTACCTGCGGGCCAACCGGGATCTGATAACCGGAGCAGTGAACAGCATGCCTGGCTTATCCATGACCCACGTGGAGGCTACCTATCTGGCCTGGATCGATACTCGGGGGGCGGGGCCGGCGGAACCGGTGAAATTTTTTGAGAACGCCGGAGTGGGCCTGGCCGACGGCGCCGCCTTCGGCGGCCCCGGGTTCGTCAGGCTGAGCTTCGCCTGTCCGCGGGTGACGCTGGCGGAAGCGCTAAACAGGATGCGGCGGGCGTTAGAATAACTCAACCGCTATCGCCGGAATTTTCATTCAAATTTCCATGTCTTGGTGCAGGTCAGGATAATAAACCGGCTCCAAATGATTCTGGACCAGGATTTTGCGTAACGTTTTTGCGGGATTTGGCTCTCCGTGCACGAGGATGACCCGTTGGGCTATTCCTTTAACCCGCAGAGCGTATTCCACCAATTGATCCTGCCCGGCGTGGGCTGAGAATCCGTTGATGGTCGCCACCTGAGCCTTGCGTTCATAAATCTCGCCGAAGATCTTCACCAAACGCTCGCCTTCGACCAGGCGGCGGCCCAATGTATGGGGGGCTTGCCAGGAGACAATGATAATCGTATTGCGGGGGTCTTCGATGTTATTGCGCAGATGGTGGAGAACCCGCCCGGTTTCCGCCATCCCGGAGGCGGCAATGATGACCATGGGGTTTTTCCGGTCATTGAGCGCCTTTGATTCTTCCACTGCCTGAATATAGGTGAGCTTTTCAAAATCCAGGGCGGGATGTTTGTACTGCCGCATAAACGTCAAAGTTTCGGCATCAAAGCACTCAGGATGCATGCGGAAGATTTCCGAGGCGTTAACCGCCAGGGGGCTGTCCACGTAAACCGGGATGGGCGGCGTCTCCCCTGAATGCATCATCCGGTGCAGGCAGTAAACCAGTTCCTGGGTGCGGCCTACGGCAAAGGCCGGGATAATGACCTTCCCACCCCTCTGGACCGTCGCTTTGACAATATCCCGAAGTTGCTGACAGGCCCATTGCGGATCAGGTTGCGGCCTGTCGCCGTAGGTGCATTCCATTAATAGAGTGTCCGCGGCCTCGGGCAGAACCGGATCGCGCAGCAACGGCAACCCGGGTCGCCCGATATCGCCGGAGTACCACAGGCGGGTCCTTTTTCTTTTCTCCTGGATATCCAGCACTGCCGCCGCGGACCCGAGAATATGGCCCGCATCCACCAGGCGGGCGCTGACCCCCGGCGCCGCCTCAAAGGCAATATCATAGGGTACGGCCCGGAGATACGGTTTTACCCAGGCCGCGTCCTCTTCGGTGTAGAGGGGTTCGATTAACGCTTCCCCGCGCTCCGAGCGTTTCTTATTGATAAACCGGGCGTCTCCTTCCTGGATGTGGCCCGCATCCCGCAGCATCAAGTCGGTCAAGTGGGCAGTGGCCGGGGTGGCGTAAATCGGTCCCTGGAATCCCTGCTTAACGAGATGAGGGAGGTTGCCGCTATGGTCAATGTGGGCATGAGAAAGGATCACCGCGTCTAGGGTACGCGGGTCAAAAGGGAAATGGCGGTTGCGCTCATAGGTTTCCTGGCGCGGCCCCTGGAAGAGTCCACAATCGAGCAGCAGTTTTGAGCCGTTTACTTCCAGCAGATGCATCGACCCGGTAACCGTCCGGGCCGCGCCATGAAAGTGGATGCGCATGAATGTCTCTTTTCGGATTGCCCCTGATGGGAAATTGTGATGCAAACCTCTTCAAATTTTAACAGAAGTTCTCTATTTTAAGCTAATTAATCTAAAGATTGGCGAGACCCGTCTTAATAGGTCTTTCCCATAGAAGCTTTTGCTCGCAAAAGGCGACGGCAGGTTCGGTCTAGCGCTTGACGAGTTAATCGTTTCTCGTCATTGCTCGCTAAATCCCTTATAATTGGCTGGTCCTATAAATGAGAAATCTCTCATGGCTGATCTTTTTGAATTTGCAGATGATTCGGGAGTGTTCATGTGTCCAACGTGGACGCTTACCGGGCCGGAGTAAGTTCACCATAATAGAGGAACCCCATGAAAGCCATGGTCTTGCCGCGGATGACAAATCTTGCCGAAAATAAATCCCCCCTCGAGTTGGCGGACCTGCCCGTCCCGGAGCCCAACGACCGGGAAATCCTGGTGCGGGTCTCCGTCTGCGGGGTCTGCCACACCGAACTGGATGAAATCGAGGGCAGAACTCCGCCTGAAAGATTCCCCATAATTTTAGGCCACCAGATTGTCGGCAGGGTCGACAAAAAAGGGAAGGAAGTCACCGGATTTCAGATCGGCGACCGGGTGGGCATCGGCTGGATCAACCGGGCTTGCGGGGAATGCGCTTTCTGCCGCCGGGGCAACGAAAACTTATGCAGCGCGTTTAAGGCCACCGGCAGGGACGCTAACGGCGGTTATGCGGAATATACCACGGTGCCCGGAGAGTTTGCCTACCCTATCCCGGAAGTGTTCGCCGATGGGGAAGCCGCGCCGCTCCTGTGCGCGGGGGCCATCGGCTATCGCTCCCTGAGGCTGACGGGCATGGAAAACGGCGACAACCTCGGTCTGCTCGGCTTCGGCACCTCGGCCCACCTGGTCCTGAAAATGGTGCGGCGCCGCTATCCCTTGAGCAAGGTCTTCGTCTTTTCCCGGACCCAAGCCGAGAGGAATTTTGCCATAGAATTAGGGGCCTTCTGGGCCGGGGAATTCACGGATGAACCCCCGGAAAAATTGCACCGGGCCATTGATACCACCCCGGTCTGGCAGCCTATCGTCGAGGGCCTGAAGAACCTGGAAAGGGGCGGCAGGCTGGTGATCAACGCCATCCGCAAAGAGGAAGCGGATAAGGAGGCGCTCTTAAAAATCGATTATGCCCGGCACCTGTGGCTGGAAAAAGAGATTAAGAGCGTGGCCAATGTCAGCAGGCAAGACGTAGCCGAGTTTCTGGAGTTGGCCGCGCAGATACCGCTTAAGCCGGAGTTTCAGGAATACCGGCTGGAGGAGGCGAATAAAGCGCTGGTGGAACTTAAGGAAAGAAAGATCCGCGGCGCCAAGGTGTTGAAAATCGGAGGATAGCTTACCATTATCCGTCAATTAACAATCCTATATCAAAACAACGCGCTCGCCCCCATTCTCCTCTCCAGCGCCTCCGCCAAGGTCGGCTCCCCGTAGTCCTGGTATTCGTAGCGCACCCTGATGGTGGGTTTGTTGCAGGAAAGCAGGCGGCAGAGTTGGATGGGAGTGGAAAAAAGGACCAGGTCGCAGTGGCTGTTATCGATGGTCGCGGCCAGGTCACGGATCTGCTCCTCGCTGTAACCCATGGCCGGAAGGACCCGGCCGATATGGGGGTATTCGGCGTACACCGCCTGGAGCGCGCCCACGGCAAAGGCCCGGGGGTCGACGATGTGGGCGGCGCCGAAGCGCTCCGCGGCCAGATACCCCGCCCCGTAAGCCATACCCCCGTGGGTCAGGGTGGGGCCGTCCTCCACCACCAGCACGGTCTTCCCCTGAATCCGCTCCGGCTCGTTGACGAGGACCGGCGAGGTGGCGAGCACGATGTCCGCGCCGGGTGCGTATTTCTCAATATTGCGGCGAACTTCCTCGATGTGGCCCGGGGTGGCGGCATCCACCTTGTTGATGACCGCGATGTCGGCCAGGCGCAGGTTGGTCTCGCCTGCGTAATACAGCAATTCATGCCCCGGCCTCAAGGGGTCGAAGAGCACCACCTGGAGATCGGGTTGAAAAAAAGAGGTGTCGTTGTTGCCGCCGTCCCAGACGATGATGTCGGCCTCCTGCTGGGCCCGGGAGAGAATCTCCCGGTAATCGACGCCGCCGTAGACGACGATCCCCCGGTCCACCAGAGGCTCATATTCCTCCCTCTCTTCAATGGTCAGGCGCTGGCAGGAAAAATCCTTAAAAGACGCGAAGCGTTGCGCCACCTGCTTCCTGAGGTCGCCGTAAGGCATGGGATGGCGCACCACCACCGTCTTTTTGCCCCAGCCCCGCAAGATTTCACAAATTTTCCGGGTCGTCTGGGACTTGCCGCAGCCGGTTCTGACCGCGCAGACCGCGATCACCGGTTTGGCGGCCTTGAGCATGGTCCGGGGAGCGGCGGGCAGCAGAAAATCCGCGCCCGCAGCCGTCGCCAGGGAGGCCTTGTGCATCACCTCCACGTGGGAGACGTCGCTGTAGGAAAAAACCACGAGATCGGCCTGCTGCTCCCGGATCAGGGCGGCCAACTCCTCTTCCGGATAAACGGGAATGCCTTCCGGATATAGGGTACCGGCCAATTCCGGGGGATAGATGCGATAGGGCTCCAAGGGTATCTGGGCGGCGGTGAAGGCGATGACCCGGTAAGCGGGATTATTTTTGAATAATAGGTTGAAATTGTGAAAATCCCGGCCCGCCGCGCCCATGATGATTACTTTTTTAGCCATCGCCGCCTCGCAAAGGTTCCATTTTCCAGGTTAAGACCTTTGCGAACGTCCCAGCATTTGTCATTCTGAGGGAGCGGAGCGACCGAAGAATCTCGTTTTTGCGGCAAGGTTTTTCCCGGTGGCGCCGATGATGACATGAGATTAGAAGTCCTGTCCGCCCAAAAGACAGATTCTTCACTCCGCTTCGCTCCGTTCAGAATGACAAAAGAGGGCCTTCGCAGAAGGCTCAAGTTCCAGGTTCCATGTTTGCAAAATCCCCAACAGGCTCTCGTGAAATATTGTTTCTATGAATCAAAAAAGATTGTCAGCCGCGGTTTAATTATTAGATTATATCCACCACAACTTGATGCTTGCCAGGCCCTGGGGCTCCCGGGAAAACGGCCCCGCGGCCTCCCGATTATACTATTCTCCCCTGGAGAAAGGAAACGGATATGCTCAAGGGATGTTTCATCAACAATGCCTGGGTGGAAACCGGGGAAAAACTGCCGGTGCTGTCCCCCTGGTCCGGAGAAACGGTCGGTGAAGTCTTCCTGGCCGGGGAAGCCGAATGGGAAGCGGCTGTGGCTGCGGCCCAAACCGCGGCCGCTACTTTCAAGGCCTTCTCCAGCCTGGAGCGCAAGGAGCTGCTCACTAAGCTGGCCGCAGGGGTTAAGGCTCGCCAGGAGGAGTTGGCCCAAACCATTGTGGCGGAAGGCGGCAAACCCCTCACCTATGCCCGGGGCGAGATGGGCCGGGGGGTGCTGACCCTGAACCTGGCCGCGGAAGAAGCGGCCAGAATCGGCGGCGAGGTTCTGCCCCTGGACCTGACCGCGCCCACCAGGGGCCGCTGGGGGATCATCCGGCGTTTCCCCCTGGGGCCGGTGCTGGGCATTTCCCCCTTCAATTTCCCCTTCAACCTGGTGGCCCACAAGGTGGGCCCGGCCCTGGCCGCGGGCAATCCCATCATCATCAAGCCGTCTTCGGCCACCCCTTTGACCGCGCTGCTGCTGGCGGAAATCTATGAGCAGGCCGGACTCACCCCCGGAGGTTTGCAGGTCCTGCCCAGTCCGTCCCGGGTGGCGGAGAAATATGTGGCGGACGACCGTCTGAAAGCCCTTTCCTTCACCGGGAGCGCGGCCGTGGGCTGGCACTTGAAAAGCCTGGCGGGGCGGAAAAAGGTCGTCCTGGAGCTGGGGGGTAACGCCGCCTGCATCGTCGACGCGGACGCCGACCTGGAGCGGGCCGCGGCCCGGATCGCCACCGGCTCCTTTTACCACGCGGGCCAGGTGTGCATCGCCATCAAGCGGCTCCTGGTGCACCGGGACATTTACCAGCCTTTTAGGGAAATTTTCCTCAAGAACGTGCAGGAAAAAATCCTGGCCGGGGACCCGCGGCTGGAGGAAGTCGTGGTGGGGCCGTGTATCGACGCCGGGGCCGCGGCCAAAATCAGGCAGTCCATCGAAGAGGCCCTGGCCGCAGGCGCGCGTCTGGCCACCGGCGGGCTGGGAGAGAGGAACCTGATGCCCCCCACGGTGCTGGAGAACGTCACCCGGGAGATGCGGGTGTGGCGGGAAGAGGTCTTCGGGCCGGTGGTGGTCATGGCCTCCTGCGAAAACTTCGCCCAGGCCCTGGAGATGGCCAACGATACGGCCTACGGGCTCCAGGCCGGGGTTTTTACCAAAAACTTGGCCCACGCCTGGCAGGCCTTCGAGACCCTGGAAGTGGGGAGCGTGATCCTCAACGACTCCCCGGCCTTCCGGGTGGACAACATGCCCTACGGCGGGGTCAAGGCCTCGGGCTTCGGCCGGGAGGGCTTGCGGTACGCTATCGAAGAACTTACGGAGATGCGGTTGCTGGCTTTGAATGCATCCGGTTAATAAATCGACCAGCGCTTAAAGGACATGGCCCGTTCCACCCTGCGCACGGCCAGATTCATGGCCGCTTCCCGGGGGGTGATCTTCTTCGTTCTGGATTCCTCCAAAATCAGGCGGGTGTTTTTTCTGATCAATTTTTCTATAATTTCCAGCACTTCGCTTTCGATTTTGCCCTGATATTCCATGCCTGCGCACAGAACCCCGCCGGCGTTGGCAATGAAATCCGGAATGACCATGACGCCCTGGTCATGGAGGTATTTTTCCGCGGCTTCGGTGATGGGGATGTTGGCGCCCTCCACCACCAATTTGGCCTTCAGGCGGTGGACATTTTCTTCCGTCACTACATCGGGCCGGGCCGCGGGAATCCAGATGTCGCAATCGAAGTCGATGATGTCGTCCCGGGGGAATTTTTCACCTTCAGGAATATCGACCACGCTTTTGCCGGCGTCTTTCAACCGGATTAATTTGTTCACGTCCAGGCCTTCCGGATCGTAGACCGCGCCCTGGGAGTCGGCGGCCCCCACTAGAATGGCGTTCTGTTCGATCAGGAACCGGGCCGCGTTCTTCCCCACCGCGCCGAAACCCTGAATCGCCACCCGGGACTCGGCCAGGGTACAGGCCTCGGGAAAATGGCAGTAAGGCAAGGCCGCTTCGATGGCATGCCTCAGCCCCCAGGCGGTGGCGCCGATCTGGTCGATGGGAATACCCCCGGCCTCGGCCGGCAGCCCGGTGACGTTGCGGTTGTTGAGTTCATCCTTGATCCAGGCCATGCATTCTTCATCCGTACCCATGTCCGGCCCCATGACGTATTCCCGGAAATTGCGCAAGGCGCAGGCCAGGGCCCGGATCAGGCGTTCCTTTTCGGGCTTGGGCATCTTCGGGTCGGCGTAGACCACGGTCTTGGCCCCCCCGTGGGACAGACCCGCGGCCGCGTTTTTTAAGGTCATGGTGCGCGCCAGCCGTATGCACTCCTCGATGGAGACGTCGGCAGCCATGCGGATGCCGCCGAAAGCCGGACCCATGGAGATATTGTCTATTACCAGCACTGCCTTCAAATCGATGGAGGGTTCGTACACCTGGACGATCTTTGCCGGCCCCAATTTATCCGCGAAGCGGAGGATGTCGGCCATGAGCGGGTCTCCTTAATTTCTCAATTCAGTATTCGCGGGAGAGTTCAAAGTTCAAAGTTCAAGGTTCAAAGTTAGGCTTTCCCGTCGGCAAGTCTTCATCCTGACGGGTGTGTCCAAGGACTAATGAATTACTGCCATCTAAGGTGTAACATTATCTCTCTTTTCAGCGTGTCAAGGCCTTTACCTGGCAGAACTGAGTGTCAAGGCATTGCCAAATTACGTGAGAAAACTTAATTAATATAGCATGAGGGACTGGATTGGATGAGCTTGCCTGACCACAAGTTGTGAAAAATTCTGGGCGCCACTTCTTAACTTTGAACTTTGAACCTTGAACTTTCGGGAAAAAAATGAACGTCGCCAAATTGATCGCCCGCTGCCTGGAAAATGAAGGAGTGGCCTATATTTTCGGCCTTCCCGGGGAGGAGATCATCCACCTGGTGGATGCCCTCAACGATTCGTCCATCCGCTTCATCCTGACCCGCTCCGAGCAGGGCGCGGCCTTCATGGCCGATATGTACGGCCGGGTCACCGGGAAGGCGGGGGTCTGCCTGGCCACTTTGGGGCCCGGGGCCATCAATCTGCTCCTCGGCGTCGCCGACGCCCAGACGGACAGCGCCCCCCTGGTAGCCCTCAGCGCCCAGGTGGGTTTGGGCCGGATTTACAAGGAGACCCATCAGGTGGTGGACCTGGTGTCCATGTTCAAACCGGTGACCAAATGGGCCGAGACCCTCCTCACCCCCGGGGCCGCGCCGGAGATGGTCCGCCACGCCTTTCACCTGGCCCAGACCGAGCGGCCCGGGGCCGTCTATCTGGCGCTCCCCCAGGATGTGGAGGCGATGCCGGCGGAACCTGCGCTCCAGCCCCTGCGGGCGCATCCCGCGCACGCCGAGGCCCCGGCCCCCGACCAGATCGAG
>QZIZ01000005.1 GCA_003599195.1 Deltaproteobacteria bacterium
AAATCTCTTCGGTATAATGGTAATGGGGATCATTCTTCTCCAGGTCCATTTTCATGAGTTCGCCATACCCCATGATGGCGGTGAGCAGGTTATTGAAATCGTGGGCGATGCCCCCGGCCAAAATGCCGACGGCCTCCATCCTCTGGGCCCGGGTCAATTGGGTTTCCAGGCGCTTGCGTTCCGTAATATCCATGAAATAGCCGATGGAGGCAGTCTTGCCGCGGAAAGTGGTGGTGGTCACGGATTCCATGGCCCACCTGGTTTCTCCCGCTTTGTTCACAAACTGATATTCGTAGGGAGATGTGGTTTTGCCTTTCAGCATCTCCACTGCGTTGCGCCTGATCCGATTCTTGAACTCTTCCGCGGCCAGAATTAAGCAATCCTTACCCACTAATTCCTTTTCGCTGTAGCCGGTAATTTTTTGGAACCCGGGGTTTACCAGTTTAAATTTCCGGTTTTGGATGATGAAAATGCCGATGGGCGCATGGTAGAAAAGATCCCGAAAGGCTTCCTCCAGGCGGCGGCGTTCGGTGATGTCGATGCCGAGGCCTATCACGTACTCGTGACCGTCAACGGCAACCAGGTTGCCGGTGAGCAGATAGGGGATTTTGCTTTCGTTTTTGGCCACCAGTTCGGCTTCCACTGTGGCCCTGCCATGGGTAAAGACCTGTTGAATGGCGGTCTTCACCCTTTGCCGTTCTTCGTCGGCAACGAAATCCAGGGCGTGCATGCGGGTAATTTCTTCGGTGGAATATTGGGTGGTGTTCTCCAGAGCCTCATTCCAGCGGATCATTTTCCCATGGGAGTCAACCAGATAAAAAATACCCGGCAGGGTTTCTATCACCGCTTCGGAGAGGATTTTCTCCGTCAGCAGGTTTTCAGCCAAGATCCGTTGGCTTTTTTTCCTCTGCTCCATTTCGAGCAACTGCTGGCGCAACTCCGTCACGGTTTGCAGGAGTTCCTCCCTGCTCTTATACTCATCCATCACTGGCCCCAATTGAAGATTTCGTTCCGCGTGGAAGATTCGCCGGCGTTAAGGTATAGGTGGAGGTTCCCTGGAAATTGGGGGGCAAGAAGATATTGTGAAAAATTTCGCTAAAGCGCGGTTTCGGATGGCGCGGCCCGGGTTTTTTCATTTTGTTATCAGGTCTGCCCGGGCGCAGAGCTCCTTTTGGCTGCAATCGCCGGCCCGGCGCTGAGGCTGTCCTGAATCTTAATTTAACTCAACGTGTCAATATATCGGCATGATGAGCGGA
The DNA here is from genome assembly GCA_003599195.1 of Deltaproteobacteria bacterium. Classification (GTDB taxonomy): domain Bacteria; phylum Desulfobacterota; class Desulfobaccia; order Desulfobaccales; family 0-14-0-80-60-11; genus SURF-52. Next base: position 1,257 of record QZIZ01000005.1, read on the forward strand.
TAGCTTTAATATTTATACTAAAGGACGCAAAAAGTTCGGAATAGAGGCCCCGTTCTGAAAAAGGCAAAATGCGGGGTCTATCCCCATGCAGGGCAGGAAGATCGGGGGGCGCGGCCTAAAGTGATCTTCCCTTATAAAAAGAATCAGGCCCCGCTTGCGTCAAAATTTCCACTGATTATCATCTTAGCTCCTAAACAAATCCTTCGTAAATTTGTTGGAAATTTAGAGCCGTTTTTGGTATGAAATAACCTTTGCGTTTTGGGGTCATCCCTTTTAAACCAAACCATTCCGGAACGGTAAAGAATATCCGTTAACCCGATCATGCCTCTATGGGAAAATTTCAGAATAATCTAGTCTATTTTGTCAAAGTCGCCGCCGATCAGCTAGTTATGATCTTTTGTTTTGTCTTGGCCGCCTCGTTTGTAGTCAGCGAGGTTGATGGCGTGCCTCTTTCGCAATTTTTTTACATCCGCTTAAGATTGATAAACTTTATTATCTTTTTGCTGTTCATGATTATTTGGCATATCAACTTATCGTTGCATGGCGCATATTACAGCAAACGCATCGTTCCCTGGAAAAGAGAGGCTTCCGAAATCTTCTATTCGGTTTCCATCGGCACCATGTTATTGCTGGTCTATTCCGTAATTTTCAAAGTCTCACTGATAACTCCGGCATTTCTTCTGGTGTTCTGGTTATCCTCCAGTATGTTAACCGGTGCGAGCCGCATGATAGTGCGTTTTATTATCACGCCTCTCAGACTCCGGGGAATTAACATCAACAACATTCTGATTGTGGGCACCAATTCCCGGGCCGTGCAATTCGCCAAGGATATCGAAAGCCAGCCGGAGTTGGGGTACCGGGTCGCCGGCTTTGTGGATAATGAATGGGCCGGAGGCGTCGATTTTAAGAATTCCGGATATAAATTGGTGGCGGGCTTCCAGAATTTCCCCGCCTTCCTCCGCAAAAATGTGATTGATGAGGTGGTCATCGATCTGCCGCTGAACACCTTCTATCATGAGGCCATGGATATCGTTGATTTCTGCGTCAAGCAGGGAGTGGTGGTGCGGTTTATTTCCGACAGTTTTTATCTGCTCACCAATATGAATCTGGCCCGATCGGTGGTGGAGGAATTTCAAGAAAATGTCCTGATTACCATTTATACCGGGGCCATGGGCGGCTGGCCCATCATGGTGAAACGGGTCTTTGATTTTGTGGGGTCCCTGTTGCTGATCGGGATCTTCTCCCCCGTCTTGCTGGTCATCTCCCTGTTGATCCTGGCCACCTCCGGGCGGCCGGTGTTTTTTGTCCAGGAGCGCATGGGGATCAACAAACGGGTCTTCCGTCTCTTTAAGTTCCGCACCATGGCGGCGGACGCGGAGCAGCGGCAGGTGGAACTGGAAAAATTCAACGAGGCCGACGGCCCGGTGTTCAAGATCAAAAAAGATCCCCGGGTCACCTTGATCGGCCACTTTCTGCGCAAGACCAGCCTGGATGAACTGCCCCAATTATTCAACGTCCTCCGAGGGGAGATGAGCCTGGTGGGGCCGAGGCCGCTGCCGGTCAGAGACTATAAAGGTTTCAACCAGGATTGGCACCGCCGCCGCTTCAGCGTCAAGCCCGGAATCACCTGCATGTGGCAGATTCAAGGCCGCTCCCGCTTGACTTTCGAGCAATGGATGCAGCTGGATATTTATTACATCGACCATTGGTCTTTTTGGTTGGACTTCAAGATCTTAATCCTCACCATCCCTGAGATGCTTTGGGGAGACGGCGCCTACTGAGAGTTCCGAGTTCCGAGTTCCAAGCCTAATAGCGCCTCTTTGTCATCAAAGGCTTTTTTCAGTGTAACCGTAGGGGCGAACCTTGTGTTCGTCCTGTACGTCCAGGGTGAACACAAGGTTCGCCCCTACGGAAAACCCCCTTTGAAAGACCCATAAAGGGTCGGTTTTTTTTCCGAAACCGGCAGGATTGGGTTTTTTTGTTTCTTTTTGTTATCATATAGGACTGGAGAAGGAGAAGGGCCTCCTCAACCGCCGGCGTCGGCATAACTTCGAAACTTTAAGATGGGATAAACATGAAGGTCCTGTTGGTCCAACCGGAATCCCCGTTGTCGTACTGGAAGTTGCCCGAATTATGCCGGCTCAGCGGCAAGAAGGCCCTCTACCCGCCCATGGGCCTGATTACGGTGGCGGCGATGCTCCCCCCGGAATGGGAATTACGGCTAGTAGACCTTGAAATAGAATCTCTGACCCCCGGGGACTGGGACTGGGCCGAGATGGTGATGATTTCCGCGATGACCATCCATCGCCAGCCAGTTGCGGCCCTGGTCAAGGAAGCGAAAGAGCGGGGGAAAATCGTGGTCGTGGGCGGCCCCTATCCCAGTTCGGACCCGGACGAAGTCCTGGCCACCGGTTGTGATTATCTCATCCAAGGTGAAGCGGAGAACACCCTGCACCTCTTCCTGGCAGCCCTTAAAGAAGGCCGCCGGGGAGTGATTCGGAATCAGGGAGAGAAACCAGGTCTCTCAACTTCGCCGGTTCCCCGCTTTGATCTTCTCAAATTGCAGGAATATGTCACTCTGGGGATTCAGACTTCCCGGGGTTGTCCCTATGCTTGTGAATTTTGCAATGTTTCCAGTCTCTTCGGACGCAAATCCCGGTTCAAGGACAGCTCCCAGTTCCTGGCGGAACTGGAGACCGTTTACCGCCTGGGCTGGCGGGGTGGAATCTTCATCTGCGATGACAACTTTATCGGCGATAGGGAACACGCCCTGGATTTGCTGCACAGTATGATCCCCTGGATGGAGGAGCGCGGCTTCCCCTTTTCTTTCTGGGGGCAGACCTCGGTGGACCTGGGCCGGGACCAGGAGATGATCGATCTCATGACCGCGGCCAACTTCGGCAACATCTTCATCGGCGTGGAGACGCCGGAGGCGGAAGCCCTGGCCGCGGCCCATAAATACCAGAACCTCAAGATTTCCCTGGTGGAGAGCCTCAAAACCATCACCGCCAACGGGCTGGGGGTGATGGGCAGCTTCATCATCGGCCTGGACGGAGAAAAATCGGGGACCGGGGACCGTATCTGCGCCTTCGTGGAGGAGACCACCATCCCCCTGGTCATGCTCAATTTCCTGGTGCCTCTGCCCAGCACCAAGCTCTGGCAGCGCCTGGAGCTGGAAGGACGCTTGCGGAAGGAACGGTTTGACAGCGATTTGGTGGATAAGTCCCTCAGTTATGCCCCCACCAGGCCGGAAGCCGAGATCATGGGGGAATTTTATCACCTCTGGGATCACCTTTATGAGCCGCGGAATTTCTTGCAACGCGCCTATCAGCACATCCTCAGGATGAGGCCCACCCGGGCGGCCATGGCCGAAAGCCGGGGGACGCCGTTGCCCAAAGGTCCTCCCCCTGCGAAGCAACATTTTATGGATAAGATCTATTCCTTGCTGGCCTTGCTGCGCATCTGCTGGCGCCGGGGGGTGCTGGCTCCCTACCGGGGGCAATACTGGCGGCAATTTCTGGGAGTCTATCGCCGCAACCCCTCCCGTCTGGTTAAATATATGACAATTTTGGGTATTGGTGAGGATATGTATGAATTCCGGAAAATTTTGCTGCAGAACCGGAAGGATTATCAGCACCTTTATCAATAGGTGATTGTCTGGTTAAAGAGAGGAAAGCGCGGTTCGGGGCGATGGCTTGAGCATCCCCGGGCGCGTTCCCACATCATAAAAAGGTGTCCATGGAACAGGTGAAAGTGATCCCCGTGGAGCAGCCCTGGCAGATGAAGGCCTTTGTGGACCTGCCATGGAAGATTTACGCCCGGGACCCTTTATGGGTTCCCCCTCTGAAAAAGGAGGTGGTGCGGCTCCTGGATCCCCAGGCCCATCCTTTCTGGAAATTTGCGCAACGCCGGCTCTTTTTGGCCCAACGGAACGGTGAGATGGTGGGACGCATCGCCGCCATCGTCGATCAAAATTATAACCGTTTCCACGATGAGCGCATGGGGATCTGGGGTTTCTTCGAATGCGCCGACGACCCTGAAACGGCAGCCGCCCTGTTCACCGCGGCCGAGGAATGGGTCAGAGGTCAGGGAATGAAATTTTTACGGGGTCCCCTGAATCCTTCCACCAATTACGAAGGCGGCATGCTGGTGGAAGGGTTTGAGCAGGCCCCGGTGTTCATGATGACCTACAATCCCCCCTACTATCCCGGGCTGGTGGAATCCCAGGGGTACACGAAAGAAAAGGACCTGCTGGCCTTCTTGGTGGATCGCAGCTGGCAGCCGCCGTCCTGGGTGCATCGCCTGGCCCGGCGCATCATCAGCAAGACCGACATCACCATGCGGCCCATGCGCCTGGATGATTTTCGCACGGAATTGAAGTACGTGAAGGAGATCTATCACGAAGCCTGGTTCGACAACTGGGGCTTTGTGCCCATGACCGACGACGAAATGGACGAGATGGGCCGGCACCTGGTGCGCATTTTGAACCCGGATGTCTGTTTCTTCCTCCTGGACGGCGAGGAGCCGGTGGGCGTGGGCATGGTCATCGACGACATCAATCCCTTGCTGAAACGGTTCAACGGCAAAATCGGCGTCCTGGGGTGGCTTAAATTTCTTCTTTATAGGCGGGAGATCATCGGCTGGCGGGGGTTGATCTTCGGCATCCGGAGAAAGTATCAGCAACAGGGGCTGCCCCTGGTGGCCTTCGACTACCTATATAAGATGTTGATGGAGAATGAAAAATATACGAGATATAAGTATATTGAATTAGGCTGGAATCTTGAAGACAACGATTTGATCAACCAGTGGTACCTGGACGGCGGCGCCAAGGTGAATAAAAGATTCAGGGTGTACCGCAAGGATTTGGAGCCTTAGGCCGTTTTTTTTCTCTGCGCCCTCTGCGTCTCTGCGGTGAAAAAATTCAACCGCAGAGACGCAGAGGGCGCAGAGAGGGAATATGAGTTTCGTATGTCTTTGAAGATGTCTTTGAAGAAACTGTTCTGGCAATCAATCCCCGGCATGGACCTGAAAACGCTCTGGCGGATTCTGTGGAGAAACCGCTTCCGGGTGGAACTCCGCTATTGGGACCGGCTTCTTTACTTATTCGTGATGGCCGGCCTCAATTCGGTCCTGGCCTGCTTCGAACGCCGCTGCAACGGCCCCAAGATCAAGGGCATGAAAGTGACGGCCCCGCCCATCTTCATCATCGGCTGCTGGCGCAGCGGCACCACCCATCTGCACAACCTCCTCAGTTGCGATGAAAACTTCACCACCCCCACCTATTACCAGGTGATGTTCCCCCATCATTTTGTCTATACCCAGCCCTGGGCCATGGCGATCTTCAATTACTTCTCTCCGGATAAGAGGCCCATGGACAACGTGGCCATCGGCGCCAAAGCGCCCCATGAAGATGAATTCGCCCTGGCCGCCCTGTCCACCGTGTCTCCGTATATGCAGGTGCTTTTCCCCTTCACCGGGGATAACGGGTTTGGGGCCCTGGACCCTTCCAGTCTGGAGAAAGAGGCCCTGGAGGAGTGGAAGGCCGCGTTTTTACACTTTGTTGAGAAAGTCAGCTTTTCCAAAGGGAAGAGAATCGTCTTCAAGTCCCCGCCGCACCTGGGGCGGGTGCGCCTCCTGTTAGAGTTGTTTCCCGATGCCAAGTTTATTCATATCCATCGCAACCCCTACGAAGTCTATCTGTCCATGAAACACTTGTGGCGGCAGGGCTTCAGTTTCTCCCATCTCCAGACCCCCGACCCGGAGGCCGTAGACGAAACTATTCTCTCCTGGTATACAGAACTTTATAACCTGTTCGAACGCGACCGGGGGTTGATTCCCGCGGGCAACCTCTGCGAAATAAGATATAAAGAGCTGGTAAGCAATCCCAAGGCTTCGTTGACCAAGATCTATGCCGACCTCTCTCTGCCTGGGTTTGAGAAATTTTGGGAGCGGGTGGTCCCCTACCTGGAATCCCAGAAGAATTACCGGAAAAATACCTATACGCCGGACCCGGCCGCCGTCGACAAGGTGCGGCGGCGCTGGGGCCCGACTTTCGCCCGTTACGGTTATGAACCCAATTAAGGGGAAAATGGTTTTTTCTCGTAGGCGCGAACCTGGTGTTCGCCCAACGTCCGGGGCCAACACAAGGTTCGCTCCTACCTGCCGTTCGAAAGAAAAGTAATTCAAAAAGAGAGGTTACGGGTTTGGCACGCATCCGTTCGCTAATGGCCACGGTGTGGCGGCTTAACGAGGTTTTTCCGGCCGTGGCGGAGATGGCCCGGGTTACGGGGACTATCGCGCTCATCGATCTGTCTCATCTGACTATGGCCGCGGCGGCCGCCGCACTCCGGCAGGGTGGAGTCCGGGGGGAAGGAGTCCATCTAAAGATGGCCCCGGAAGCCCTGAATGACCCATCCTTGCCCGAGCTGCTGGAATCTCTGGCCATCAAGGGCCTCTGGGTGGAGTTTCACCCCCTGCTGCTGGACGAATCCCCGCACCAGGCCATCGGTAAATTGACGGCTTTGGCCCCGGCTGTGGAAGTTTTTCCCATTCTCAGCGACGCGACTTCCATTTTCGAAGCGCTGGAACGGCATCCGAGCCTGCCCAACCTCGTTCTTAAGGGCTGCGAGGCCTCCGGCTTGGTGGGCAAGGAATCCATCTTCACCCTGTATGCAACGGTAAAAGACCGGCTGCGCAGCCGGGAGTCCGCGCCCGGTCTGGTGATCTGGGGCGGCGTGGCCGCGCCGGAAGCGGCCGCGGCCTTTCTCACCACCGGCTCCCAGGGCATCGTTTTTGAGAGTCTCCATTGGCTCACGGACCTGGCCCGCATAGCAGAGGCCCCCCGCCAGGGGCTGGCCAAATTGCGTCCGGACCACACCCAGCTGGTGGGCGTAAGCGTTGACGCACCCCACCGGGTCTTCAACAAGGGCAATTCCCTGGCGGTCAAGAAGCTGCAGGAACTGGCGGCATCCGGCCTGACCGGAAGCCCCCGGGAGCGGGGCCGGGCTTTTATCCGGGAAGTGGCCCAGGCTGCCATTGCCCCCCAGGAGAGCCGGTTTCACCGGGAAGAGCTCATCCCCCTGGGGGTGGAAGCGGCCTTTGCCCAGGATTTTGTAACGCAGTACGGCTCCAAAACCCGTGAGGCCCTGGAGGGTTTTCTTAAAGACATCGCCGGGCATTGCGCCCGGGCCCAGGAAAAAGAGGAACTCCTGGGCAGTAGCCCCACGGCCCGGGAAATGGGGACCCGGTATCCTCTGATTCAAGGGGCCATGTCCTGGATCACGGATGTGCCGGAGTTCGCGCTGGCAGTGGCCGAGGCCGGAGGCCTGCCCACCGTGGCCCTGGGCCTGATGGATCAAGACGCCTTAAACCGGAAGCTGAAACCGCTGCCGGAGATTATGGAGGACCGGCCTTACGCGGTCAACGTCATCGCCTTGGCGGAAAACCCCCACCGGGACAGCCAGGTGGCCTGGATTATTAAACAACGCCCGCGCTTTGCGGTGATCGCGGCGGGGGAGCCCTCTTTTGCCGAAGTACTCCGGGATCAGGGCATCGAAGTCATCTATATCGCGCCCAACGAGGATCTGCTGCGTCTGGCCTGCGCCGCGGGGGTGCGTTATCTCATCCTGGAGGGTAATGAAGCAGGCGGCCACGTGGGGCAGCACACCACCCTGACCCTGGCGCAAATCGCTCTGGCGTTAAAGCGCAAAGAGCCGCACCTCCTGGAAGGACGCCATCTGGTCCTGGCCGGGGGCATCTATAACCGGGAGACGGCCTTCATGGCCGCCATGCTGGGAGCCGACGCCCTGCAGATGGGAACGGTCTACCTTGCCACCTCGGAGATTGTCGCTACCGGGGCCTTGACCCCCCTCTATCAGCGGCTGATCCTGGAATCGTCCCCCGGCGGCACCGCGGTCAGCGGCGAATGCTCCGGCCTCCGGGTCCGGTCCCTGAAGACCCCCATGCTGGACCGCGTCTCCGCCCTGGAACGTGATTTTCAAGAAGGCCGCCAGGACGAGTCCTCTTTCCGGAAGGAAATGGAAACCCTGGCCGCGGGCAGCCTGCTTGTTGCCGCCCGGGGCACCAATGGTCCCGAAGGCGCCCGGCTGCCCGAGGCGAGTTGTGTGGATAAGGGCCAGTTTATGAGCGGGGCCTGCGCCGGCGCTATCGCTGAGGTAAAATCCGTGGCGGAGCTGCACCGGGAGTTGGCGGAGGGGCCGCTGTCTCTGACCCAGCCGGAACTGGGAGCGCCGCGGCCCGCGGCCGCGATGCCGCACCGGCCCCCGGCGCACCGGACCAACGGCCATGAGCGGATCGCCGTCACCGGCATGAGCGTGGTTAATTCCCTGGGGAACTCTCCCGCCGAGGTCTGGGCCGCGGCCATGGGGATGAAATGCGGCATCACCCTGGTACCACCGGAGCGCTGGGATCATCCCCTCTATTACCATCCCCGGCCCCGCATGCCGGAAAAGACCTACTGCAAGGTGGGGGCCTTTCATCATCTGGACATCACCCGGAAAGACCTGGGGATTCCCCCCCAGGACTTCCGGACCATGACTCAGGCCACCAAGCTCACGCTTTGGCTGGCGGCCCACGCCATCGAAGAATCGGGCATCCTCTCCTCCGACATCCCCCGGGAACGCATTGCCGTGTTGATCTCCCAAAATTCCGGGGAGGCCGCGGGGACCCTGGCGGATCTGGTGGTGGGAGGAGCCTGGGAGACCATCCTTAACTCCATCCAGCGGGTGATGCCCCTATCCCCGGAGATGCAGGAGGCCATCACCAAAGAAGTTAAAGCCGGAAGGCTGGCCATTGACGACACCACCCTCCTGGGCCGGTTGAACTGCACCGCGGGCGGCTATATTTCCGGCAAATACGGGCTGATGGGCCCCAGTTTCGCGGTGTCCGCGGCCTGCGCCACCTCGCTGGTGGCGCTGTTCAACGCCATCCAGATGGTCCGCAACGGCATTATCGACGCGGCCATCGTCGGCGGCGGCGAAGAGAACCTCACCCCCATGCACTTCCTGGAATTTTCCGCGCTAGGCGCACTCGCGGGCATCACCGGCGAGGAATACCCGCCCTGGGAATCAAGCCGTCCCTTCGACCTCACCCGGGACGGCATGGTGCTGGGGGAAGGCGGGGGCATGATCATCATCGAGCGCGAGTCCGCAGCCAAGCGCCGCGGCGCCCGGGTGCACGCCTACCTCACCGGCACCGGCGCCTCCAACAACCATTTGGGGCTGGTGGAGTCCTCCCGGGACACCCAGGAGATCGCCATCCGCAACGCGTTTCAGGATATCCCCTATAGGCCGGACGGGGTGGACCTGGTGGAATGCCACGCCACTGCCACCTTCCAGGGGGACGTGGAAGAGGTCAAGGCCCTGCAGGCCTTTTACCAGGGCAACGGCCGCACGGTGTTATCCTCGTTTAAATCCCAGATCGGCCACACATTGGGGGCCTCCGGCCTCAACAGCCTGATCCGCGGGGTCATGGCCATGCAGACCCGGGTCTTTCCGCCGACCCTCAACTACCGGAACCCCGACCCGGAGATGGGCATCGAGGAATCGGGGCTGCTGGTGCCCACCGAACCGATGGACTGGCCCGCGGCCAACGGCCGTCCCCGGCGGCTCCAGGTGAACTCCTTCGGATTCGGCGGGTCGAACTACGTCATGCACCTGGAAGAGTCCCTGGACCAGCGGGATATCGTCCTGGTTGCTCCTGATCTCCAGCCAGCCGCGGAACCGGACCAGGAAGAGAAAGGGCCGGACGGAGTCTTCTGCGGCCGGACTACGGTGAACGGCCATGCCTACCGGGTGGCCGTGACGGCGGACTCCGAAGCCGAGGCCTTAACCCGGATTCAGGAGATGGATCCCATTTCTCCCAACGGTCCCCTGCCGGAGAAGACGCTTAGGGTCCTGGGACGGAAAGGTATTTTCCTGGGTCTGGAGACCGCCGCGGCCCCGCCCCTGGCCCTGGTATTCCCCGGCCAGGGGGCCCAATACGCGGGCATGGGCCATGAGCTCTATAAAAAATTCCCGATAATCCGCGAATATATGGACCGGGCCATGGCCGTTGCGGACTTCGACCTGTTGGATTTAATGTTCAACAACCGGGAAGAGGACCTCCAGAAGACCCGGTGGCAGCAGCCCGCCACCTTTACCCTGGAATACTCCATGGTGCAGCACCTCCTCTCCCTGGGTATCAAGCCCGCGGCCATGGCCGGCCACAGCCTGGGGGAACTCACGGCTTTGGCCACCTCCGGGGTCTTCTCCTTTGAAGACGGCTTCCGGCTGGTGAACCAGCGGGCCATCTGCATGGACAAAGCCTGCCTGTTGAATTTGGACCCCGGCATCATGATCGCTACCGACATGCCCCTGGAGTTGGTGGAAGCTAAGGTGAAGGCTTTGCATGACGTCTTCATTACCAATTACAACGCGCCCAACCAGATAGTGATCGGCGGTGAAACCAATACTGTCCAGGCGCTGCGGCTGGCGATCAAGGAAGATGGCTACCGGGCCACCCAGCTTAAGGTGAGCATGTCCTTCCATTCTCCCATCATGCGGGTGATCCATGACGAAATGCTGGAGTTCATCACGCCTTTGCCCTTCCACGCGCCTAAGATCCCGGTGATCTCCAACACCACCAAGGAGCCTTTTCCGGCGGACCCGGCGGAAATCAAACGGATCGTCATGGCCCACCTGGAGTCCCCGGTGCAATGGATCAGCAATGTCCGCACCCTGTGGAACGATTTCGGCATCCGGGTCTTTTTGGAAGTGGGGCCGGGGGATGCGCTCAGCAATCTCATCACCGAAACCCTGGAATCGCCCCAGTGTATTCCCACCTGCCTGCCGGAGGGGGAGAGCCAGAGCCTGACGGCGGCCACCGCGCAACTGATTGCCGAGGGGCATCTGCCCGGGCCAAGGACTCTCAAGTTTACTTCCCTGCCCACGGTCCATGGGGGGCGCCCGCCTGCGGCGGCGAAGACGCCTGCGGCGGCGGCGGGAGGTTTTGCCCCGGCCGCGCTCCAGGACCCGGTGGAGCGCATCCTCCAGCGGGAGGTCAACGCCTTTGTCCTGGAGAGCTTCGGACGTTTCTTGAAACCAAGCCTGCTGTCTGCCCTGCGCCGGGAGCACGATCCCAATTTCTCCGAGGAAAGCCTTGATCAGTGGCTGCACGTCCGGAAATATATCTTGGGCTCAACCCTGGGAGCTACCGCTGATCTCCTGGCCCCGGGAGCCCAGGCGGCCGCACCGGCTGCCGCGCCCGCGGCTGCCGCGCCGGAGGGCGCGCCCGACTACCTGGAGGAAGTGATCCTCCTCATCATGGAGGCCACCGGATATGAGCGTGATGAAATCGAGCCGGACATGGACCTGCGCACCGACCTGGCCATCCGCTCCAGCCGCCTGCCGGTGATCATGGACGCGGCCGAAACCCGGTTCGGCATTGAAATCCGGTTGGAAGACTTTATGGATGTCCGCACCGTCCGGGAACTGGCCACCCGCATCGCGGAAGTCGCGGCCCGGAGCGGGGAGCCGGCCGCTGCCCGGGAGGGAGCCAAAATAGCGACGGCTCCGGAGAAAGAGGCCGCGGAGACTCCTCTCTTTGAGGGCGAGATCGTCAAGCGCCTGACCTTTCACCCCGTGCCCCTGGCGGACTTCGACCCCCACCCCCTGGAGCTGACTGCGTCCGACACGGTAGCCATCCTCTGCCCCGGGGCTGCCTCTGCTGGGCCTGAGCGGGTCAACGCAGAGTTCAGCAAGAATTGGGGAGTAAAGACCCAGCCCATGTCTTTCCTGGATTCCGACTCCGGGGGGTTTGACCTGCGGCAGCCGGAAGAGGCCCATCGGCTTGCGGCCGCGCTTCGGGGGGATGACTCCCTGGCCGGAGTAGCCTTTATCCTGGACGGCAGCCTGACGCCGCTGCTTAAGGGCATTGATGACCTGCCCCGGGTGGTCCAGGGTTGTTTTGCCGTGGTTCAGGCCTTGCTCGATGCGCCCCGGAAGAAATTCGCCCTGGCCCTCAACTTCTCCCCGGCTGATGCCGGAGAGGAAGGTTTGCTGGCCCAGGGGCTCCTGGGCCTGTTTCTGAGCGCGGCCCTGGAGAACCCCGGCCTGCTCTTCCGCACCGTGGAGTTGGATCAGGATGCGGACCTGTCCCTCGCCTTGCGCCAGGCCTTGGACCCGGCCCAGCCGGTGGTTGAGACCATTTACCGGCAGGGACGGCTCCTGACCATGGAGGGCAAAGTGACTCTGACCCCGGGCGCCGCCGGCCCCGTCATGACCTTGGGCCCGGAAGACGTGGTGGTCTTCTCCGGGGGCGGCTATGGTATTACCCCCCATCTGGTTAAGGGCCTCGCCCCCTTCAAGCCCAGGATCGTCATTCTGGGCCGCACCGACATCGAACTCGCCCCGGAGACCGTCAAACTGCTGCTGGCCGAGGAGCCTTCGGGAAAGGCTTTGCGTTGGCAGATCATGCAGCAGCGGCCGGAAATCTCCCAGGATGAATTGGGTAAAGAGATAGCCCGGCTCTTTCGAGTCCGGGAGGTCCTGAAAACCCTGGAAGATCTGCGGGCCTCGGGGCTGGAGGTCTCATACCTCTCCTGCGATGTGGCCAATCCCGCCCGGGTACAGGCCGCGGTCCGGGAAATCATTGATAAATACGGCAAAATCGACGGTATCGTCCATGCGGCCGGAATCGTCCGGGACCGGCTGTTACCGCAGTTGGCTCCCGAGGATATCGCCGGTGTCCTGGATGTCAAGTTCCTGGGGGCCTGGAATCTGTACCATGCGGCCCAAACCTCCGGGTTGCGGTTCCTGGTGGCCCTGTCCTCCGCGGCCGCCATCCAGGGGAACCGGGGCCAATCCAACTACACCGCGGCCAACCGTATGATGTCCGGACTTCTGAGTAAGATTAAACTGGAACACCCGGAAATCCTGTGCAAAGCCCTGATGCTCCCCCCTATCAGCGGCAGCGGCATGGCCGAAAACGAAGAGGTGCGCCTCTTTTTGGAAAAAATGGGCGTGGGCTATTTTGAACCGGTGGAACTGGAGGAGCTCTTCTGTCGGGAGCTGTTCCTGGGCGCGGCCGGCGAGGTCTGGGTGATGTTCATGTCCCGGCTGCCGGAGATCAAGCAGGTGCGCCTGGCTGCCGCCGTTCCGGCTTCCGCTTCTCCGGGCCTGCATGCAGCGACCCTTGCATTTTCCCCGGAACAATTCCCCATGATCGACGCGGTCTCCCAACTTTCGCTGAAGGAAGGCGCAGTGCTGGCCACCCGGACCTTCTCCCAGGAAAAGGATCCATGGATCGCGGACCACAAGCCTTTTAAATTCCTGAAACATCCCCTGGTCTCCACCATCATGGCCCTGGAAACCTTTATGGAAGCCTCCCGCCTCGTCTTCCCGTATCTGCGGGTGCAGGGAATTAAGGACGCACAGTTTATGGAAGTCATCGAGGTCTCGCCGGAGGTGGCCATCATGTCTTATATCACCTGCCGGCGCCGGGCGCAGGAAGACGGCCGGGTGGTATGCGACCTCACCATGGAGACCCCGCTGGTGTCCCCCACGGGCCGGGTGCTGGAGCGCAAGGCCCTCAATTACCGGGCCCAGGTGATCCTGGGCGCAGGAATCTCCGCATCCTGGCTCGATCTCCCGGGCTTCCCCGTGAACCAGGAGGAGTTAGACAGCCGGCCCGCCGAAATTGAGGAAATCTTTGCCTGGTACGGCAAGCATACCGATATGCAAGGCAGATACCGGGTGGTGGGCCATCTGGACGGCTCCGGGCCCGGAGTAGTTCGGGGGTCGGGGACGTTCAAGATCACCAGGGATTTTACCCACGTGCAGACCTCCGTGTTCCAGTATTCGCCCTACATTCTGGAAAGCCTGATGCAGATGACCAGTTTTTTCCTGAAGATGCGGAACGAAGAGGATGCGCGCACCGTGATCCCGGTGGGCATCGGGGAGATGCTCGTGGGCCGTCAATGCCGGGAACAGGAGATAATTATTATGGAGGCGCGGCTGCGGACCGAAGACGACAAAGGCATGACCTGGGACGCTCAGGCCGTGGACGCGGACGGCCAAGTCCTGATGCAGGTGAAGGATCTTAGGATGCGCTGGTTCTCCGAGTAACGGGGTTGATGAGGAAAAAGATAATTTCACGCAAAGGCGCAAAGGCGCAAAGAAAGGCGCGAGAATATAATTTTATTTAGTCGTGCGTGAGACTAAGGTTCACCCGTAAAGATTAAAAGAATGGTAAGGCGGGCGTCTCGCCCGCCCGGTAATTAGCACAGGCTGGAAAGCCTGTGCTACCGCTTTTGAGCCTGGGACTTACCCAAAAATTTGAGGGATGTCCAACTTAATTGGTGCGCAGAGCGCACCCTACTTAACTTGGTTTTCCGAATGAGGCAATCGATTAAAAAGTTCCAGGTTCCAAGTTCCAGGTTCCAAGTTAGTTGTGACTTGGAACTTGGAACTTGGAACTCGGAACTCTTTTCTCCCGACCTTGAGCCGGCTTATCTGGCCTCCACGGCCGCGCGTCTGCAGCCGCGGAGTGGCCGGGGGCATGAGGTTCCCGTCTTGCAGAGAGAAAAGGAGTTCCTGGCGGGCCTGTTGCTGGAACAATTTTGGAGCGGAAAATTTCATAACTATACCCTCATCCAAGATCATCTGGGCCGCCCCCATCTGCTGGTGGACGGCCGTCCCGGCCCCTCCATTTCCTTCAGTTGGGGCGCAGGGCGATTGTACGCGGCCTCGGGGCCAGATCAATCCTGGATTGGCTTGGACGCTGCGTCCCCTGAAGAGTTCACCGGCGCATATCCTTACGGACGGGTCTTCAACCTGGAGGAGTGGCAGACGTCCCTGGTCCGGACCGGAGGGAACCCGGAAGAAGCCGCAGCCCTGTTATGGTCGGTGAAAGAAGCCGCGGTGAAGGCCCAGGGCTGGGGTTTCCGTTTCTTCGGCCCCCGGCGGCTGCGGGTGGAATTTATCGGCCTGGG
>QZIZ01000114.1 GCA_003599195.1 Deltaproteobacteria bacterium
ATTCTATCAGGTCCTGGACCCCTACTTGATCTGGTTCTACCGGCTTAACGGCCACGCCGGGGTGGACTTTGTCATCGGCACCCTGGTTTTGGCGTGTCTTTGCCTGCTCATCGGGGAAATCACCGTCTCTCTGGCCTTCCGGTTCACCCGGAAACGCCTCGATAAAACCGCAGAAGAGGCGGCGAAATACCAAGACCTCTCGATGGACGCGTTGAAGGCCGGTGACAAGGAAGCATACACCGCGGCCAACAAGTTGGCCAACGAAACCTTCGGCCATTCCTTTTTCCAGCAAGCCGCCCTATCCGCCGCGTTTCTCTGGCCGGTCTTCTTCGCCCTGGCCTGGATGCAATACCGGTTCCTGGACCTGGATTTCCCTTTGCCCTTCAGCAGTTGGTCTCTAGGTTATATCGGCATCTTCATCCTGCTGTATATCCCCGCGGTCATCATCGGCAAACGGGTGAAGCACCAATTAAAGGTTTTTTCAAGGCTTTCTTGAGAAAGGCGAAATCGTTGTGGCCACGGATGAAATCGAGCCTGAGAAACTGCTCGTAAATAAGGAAAAGCTGAGGGAGGCCGATCAGGGGATGACACCATTGGCCACGGAAATTGCCAGGCATTTTGCCCGGAGGCGGCCGGCGAAAGCCCCGCCCGGACGTCCTCCCGCTAAGGTCCCTGAAGAGAAGGAGCAAACAGCTCTGATCGCCTTCTGGCAATGCTACCATCTAAACGATGTTATGGTAAAATGTATCTTATATAGAAAAGAACGAGGTCCCAATGGGAAATAAAGTCTTCAGCATCTGTTTCATGTGCACCGTGCGCTGCCCCATCGAAGTGGTGGTGGCCAACGACGACGTCGTCTGGATTCAGGGCAATCCTTACGTGCCCGGCATCGAAGGCGCGCTCTGCGCCAAAGGGTCCGCGGGCCTGGCCCTGCTCCATGACCACGAACGTCCCCAATATCCTATGATCCGCACCGGGGAGAGAGGCGCAGGGCAGTGGCGCCGGGCCTCCTGGGACGAAGCCCTGGATTACGTAGCGGATAAGCTCAAAGGCATCATTGCCGAGCACGGGGGCCATAGTGTGGTTTTCGGGGAGCGCACCAACCTGAATACCCACATCAGCAAGACCTTTATGAAGGCCATCGGCTCCCCCAACCATTTCACCCATGACGCCCTGTGCAAGGGCTCGGTGAACACCGCGTTCCGGAGTCTCACGGGCTATGCCGACCCCCAGGTAGGCGTGGACTACGCCAACACCCGGCATATCGTCATGTATGGCCGCAACATTTTCGAGGCCCTGGAAATCGCGCCCCTCAACAATCTGCTCAAGGCCATGGAAAAAGGGGCCAAGCTCACCTATATCGACCCCCGGGTGAGCGTCACCGCCACCAAGGCCGACCGCTACTGGATGATCCGGCCGGGAACGGATCTGGCCCTCAACTATGCCTTGATCCATACCATCTTGAAAGAGCAGCTTTACGATAAGGTTTACGTAAAGCGCTGGGTCGAGGGTCTCAATGAACTCCAGGCTTTCGTGGAGCCCTACACTCCCGAGTGGGCCGAAAAGGAGACCGGCATTCCTGCGGCGGAGATCGTCGCTTTGGCCCGGGAGACCGCGGAGGTCAAGCCCGCGGTGGTCTTCCATTACGGCTACCGGGGAGCGCACCATCCTAACGAGATTCATCTGCGCCGCTCCCTGATCATCCTTAACGCCCTGATGGGCAGCATTGAAGCCAAAGGCGGCCTATTTTTCAAGAAGGGCGCTCCGGCCGCGGGCCGAGGCGACATCGGCAAGTACGTCAGCCAGGAGTTCCCCAAGATCGAGCAGCCCCGTTTCGACGGCTCCGGGAAGGCTGCGTTTCCCATTGCCGATTCTTCCCACGGCAATCCCCAGATGCTGGCCCACGCCATCGAGAATGAGGACCCCTACCCCGTCAAGGCTTTGATCGCCAACCGCTTCGAGCCGCTCCAGTCCATTCCCGACAGCGCGGCAGTGCGCCGGGCCCTGGACAAGCTGGACCTCATCGTCGCCATCGACATCAATTACAGCGAAATCGCCTGGTATGCCGACGTCATCCTGCCGGAGTCCATTTATCTGGAGCGGGCCGATTCCATCCAGATGATTGCGGGCCAGAAACCTTCGCTGCGCATCCGCAAGCAGGCAGTCTCGCCCCGCTACGACACCAAACCGGCCTGGCAGATTTTGAAGGAAATCGCCAACCGCCTGGACCTGGGCCAATATTTCCCTTACGAAACCATCGAAGACATCTGGAATTTTCAGCTTAAAGACATGGGGGTAAAGATCGAAGACTTTGATGCCAAAGGCTTCGTGTCCCTGACCGACAAGGCCATCATGTGGGACCGGAAAGACGGCATCAAGTTCAAGACCCCCTCGGGAAAAATCGAACTGGTAAGCTCTTTGATGGAAAAGGCCGGGTTCCCGTCCTTCCCCAAATATGAGCAGGTGGCCCCGCCCCCGGATGGCCGCTTCCGCCTGGTGGTGGGGCGCTGCGCCGCACATACCCACGTCTCCACCCAGAACAACGCGTTTTTAAGCGAACTGGTGCCGGAGAACGAACTGTGGATCAACCCCGGCCCCGCGGGCAAACTGGGGATTAAAGATGGCGCCTATGTGGAGGTGGATTCGCCTTTGGGCACCATGGGCAGGATCAAAGCCAAGGTGACGGAATTCATCCACCCGGAAGCGGTCTTCATGCTCCATGGTTTCGGCAAGACCGTGCCCGTACAGACCCGCTGCTACCAAAAAGGGGCCAGCGACGCCCTGCTCCAGGAGAACATCTCCGATAAGGTGGGGGGCAGCCCCGCGCTGCATGAGACCTGGGTGCTGGTTAAAGCCGCGTAATCAAGAAGGAGATTCAGGAGAACACCGGGAAGCCGGTTTGAGTGAAGAAGTGATCAGTGATCAGTAATCAGTAATCAGTAATCAGTAAAAAAGGGAGCGTCCATCAAGTATTATTTTACTGATCACTGATCACTGATTACTGATCACTCCAATCCTCGGAGGATTTGATGAGCCAATATTATCTGTTACAAGACCAGAAAAAATGCATCGGCTGCCTGAGTTGCGAAGTGCACTGCAAGAGCAACAAGGGCCTGCCGCTGGGCCCCAGGTTGGGCCAGATAATCACCGTGGGCCCGAAGATGGTGGGGAACGTCCCCCGCATGGCCTTTGTTTTCATGCCCTGCTTCCATTGCGAAGACCCCTGGTGCGTGCCGGTCTGCCCCACCGGGGCCATGCGCAAGCGCCCCCAGGACGGCATCGTCTACGTGGAGCCGGCCCTGTGCGTGGGCTGCAAGAGCTGCATCACCGCCTGCCCCTGGGGCGCGCCCCAATGGCACCCGGAACTGGGCAAGGTGGTGAAGTGCGACTACTGCATGGACCGGGTGGACCAAGGGCTGGACCCGGCCTGCGTGGCCAAGTGCGTCACCCATTGCCTCAGTTTCGGCCGGGCCGAACAATTGGACCTGACCAAGCGCGAGCGGTTTGCGAAGACCGTGGCCTTTGAGCTGGAGACCATTGTCTCCGGCCGATAAGACGAGAACACTCAAAATCGGGCTATCCTTTTGGACGCATTCCATACCTTGTCCGATCGGTGGAAAAGGTCAGGTTCCTTTAACTATTTGTCGGCGTCTGCGGACAGGAAAAGGGGTTAAATAAATGCAGAACCGTCAAAAGACCAAAAAAAGCGGCATGGGCTTAGAAAAATTCAGCCATGTGGTTATCGGCCTGATTTCTTTAAGTTTCATCGCCTTGGTGGGAACCACCTTCTATTGCAACAGTCTGTATAAGTTGAGTTTACAGCAATACGTTCAAGGCCATGATGTATCTCAAGGGATAACCGACATGGTCGCTTTTGGTCTCCAGATGGGCCAGGCGACGCGGAATATCATCCTGGATCCCAAAAATCCCCAGGCTTACAAAAATTTCGCCTGGGCTAACGATAATTTTAAACAGAATTTGGAGAATCTGGATTCCTCCAAATACCTCGAAGCATCGATATTCAGCAAAGACGATACGAAGCATGTCGCCAAAGAATTAAAAGAAATCCGGCAACTTTGGAGTGACGATCTCCTTCTGCACCGGCAAGCCCAAACCTGGGGCAAAGAACAGAAGCAAGCGGAAGCTATCCAGCTTCTCAATGAGAAAGAGACTCCCCTCTGGCGGCAATACCGGGCCAAGATGTTGGAGTTGCGGAAATTTATGCAGGGAAAGATGCAGCACCTGCTCTCCAGCATAAAAGATAGGGAAGTTAAACTGCAGCGGATGACCTGGACCATTATCGGCTTCATTTTCCTCCTGTTGCTTTTTGTCGCCTGGCGTTGGCAGCACGCTTTCCGGGAGGTGGGGAGGCACAGCCAGGCGCTGAATTCCCAGGCCGCCAGCCTCGAAGACATTTCCCTGGCCATGACCAACACCAGCCAACAGTTGGCGGAAGGCGCCACGGAGCAGGCCGCGTCCCTGGAGGAAACCTCATCTTCCCTGGAAGAGATGGCCGCCATGACCCGGCAAAACGCCAACCATGCGGGTGAAGCCAACACCCTGATGCAGGAGACCGGCCGGGTGGTTCAAGAAGCCGATCATTCCATGAACGACCTCACCAAATCCATGCGGGAAATCTCCCAGGCCTCCGATGAGACGGCAAAAATTATCAAGACCATCGACGAAATTGCCTTCCAAACCAATCTCCTGGCCCTCAATGCGGCAGTGGAGGCGGCCCGGGCCGGAGAGGCAGGCGCGGGCTTCGCGGTGGTGGCCGATGAAGTGCGCAGCCTGGCCATGCGCGCTGCGGATGCCGCCAAGAACACTGCCGCGTTGATCGAAGGCACTGTCTCCAAAATCAAGGGGGGCACCGATCTGGTCTTTAAGACCGCCGAGGCCTTCAAGCAGGTCACCGACAGCACTGCGAAGGTGAAGGAATTGGTGGAGGAGATCGCCACCGGCTCCTATGAGCAGGCCGAGAGCGCCGAACAGATCAACAAGGCAGTGGCCGAAATTGATAAAGTGGTGCAAAAAAACGCCGCCAATGCCGAAGAGTCTGCGGGCGCTTCCCGGGAGCTATCTTACCAGTCGGGACAGATGAAGGTCATCATCGGTGACCTGATAGCCCTGGTGGCCGGCGGCTCAAACCGGGGGAACGGGCTTGCTGCCTCAGAATCCGGCAACACTCGCAGTTACCTCGGATTATATCCTCAAGCCGCATCGGAGGCCGGCCCCGGCAGAAGCCGGCCTCCGAAGCTGATTACCGCCCGGATTAAAGAGAAAGCCGGGGCCGGGAAAATTTCCCCGGAAAGACTGATTCCCCTGGACAGCGAGAATCTTAAGGAAATTTAAGATCTCGAAATAACATAAATCCCCCAGAGATATCGCTATACCCATATGGAGGGGCCAATCGCATGGCCAACCAGTTTAACGGCCGTCCTTTAATCCGCATCAATGTCTGCACCTTTCCCCGGAAAAGCGCCAGAGCCGCCCAGGCGGTGGCCGACGCCTTTATCAATGAGCTGAAGCAGCGCTCCCTGGATGATCTCGGGCCTCTGGACGTCCACCTGGTGGGCTGGCGGGGCATCGAGGGCAAGGACGTGGTAGTGGAGGTGAAGGACCAGACGGGATCTCATCTCTACGAGCTGATTACCCCGGACATGGCCCCGCGCATCATCCAGAGCCACATTGACGAAGGCCGGCCGGTGGCCCGTTGGCTGGTGGGCAAGGATTACCGGGACTTCACCGAACCCCAGAAGATGTACGTCTCCGAACTGGTGGGCCAAGTTGACCCGGTTTCCTGGGAAGAGTACCAGGACCAGGACGGTTATAAAGGCTTGCAGACCTTCTTCAGCCAGGGATTCGATTCTTTCCTGCAGAAAGTGGTGGCTGCCGGGTTTTGCGAATTCGCCCGCATCACCACTACCCCCTTGGGACCCAAGTGGTGCGAACTCAGGGTGGAAAAAGAGCAGCCCATTTTGGTGGTTAACGCCGCGCCGCCCACGGCCTGCGCCGCGGGGGAGGTCTTCCTGCTGGAGGGGTGCCCCCATCTGGCGCTGGAGGGCATCTTGCTTGCCGCCAAGACCCTGAAGGCCCAGGCCGCCGTTGTTTATCTCCCCGCAGACGCCCGGCTGGCCCAGGCCCGGCTGGAACAGGCCTGGAAGGAGTTCCGGGCTTCCCGCTTCTGGCCGGCCAAGGAACCCCTCATTGACTTGAAGATCGTCTCCGGCTCCGGTTCTTTCCTCATGGAGGATGAGGACCAGCTTACCCGGACCATTACCGGGCTGCTGCCCCGCTCCTTCTGGGATAAATTCCCCCGGCGGGTCTTCCTGAGCCACAGCTTGGGCACCATCGCGGCGCTTCCCTTTATCGCCCAGACGCCGGTGGCCTGGTTCCGCAAACTGGGGGTGGAGTGCGCGCCCGGCACCATGATCTTCCGCCTCACCGGGTCCGTGGAGCGTCCCGGTTTCGTGGAGCTGCCCCTGTCCGCCACTCTGGGGGAAGTTATCAACAATATCGGCGGCGGCTGGCGGTTCGGCCGCACCCCCAAGGCCGTGCAGGTGGGTGGGCCGTTGGGCGCAATTTTGCCCGTTTCTCTCATTAATCTTACCCTCAGCCATGACACCTTGCGGGAATTGGGAGGCACCCTGGCCGTGGGGGTCATCCAGGTGCTGGACGAGCGCGACTGCCTCGTCTCCCTGGCGCTGAAGCAGATTTCCTTTATCCTGGACCAGCCCGGAGGCCAATGCCCCGCCTGCCATCAGGGTCTAACGCGCATCAAGGAACTGCTGACCGCGGTTACCGAAGGCAGCGGCGGCGAAGAAATCCTGGAGGAATTGCAGCAGGTCTGCGAAAAAATGAAATTACGGGGAGCTTGCAATCTCTCCCGCCAAGCCGTGAATCCGGTGCTCACTTCCCTGCATTACTTCCCGGAGGAATACCGGCTGCATCTGCGCAGCAAGCACTGCCCGGCTAAGGTATGCCCCAAGCTGCTGCCCGCGCCCTGCCACCAGGCCTGCCCCACGGGCATCGATATCCCCAGCTTCATGGGCCTCATCGGCCAGGGGCGTTTCCAGGAGGCCTGGGAGGTGATGCGGGAGGACAACCCCTTTCCCTGGGTCTGCGGCCTGGTCTGCCCCCACCCCTGCGAACGGGCCTGCGTCCGGGGGAACCTTGACGAACCCCTTAATATCCGCTACCTGAAGGCCTTTGCCGCAGAATGGGTCTCCAAGCACGGCAGTTTCAAGCCTCGCAAGCCTAAGCCCTTAAACGGGAACAAAGTGGCGGTGGTGGGCTCCGGCCCCGGGGGGCTCACCTGCGCCCATTATCTGGCCTTAAAAGGCTACCGGGTGACGGTCTTTGAATCCCTGCCGGAGCCCGGCGGCTTGCTGCGCGCGGCGATCCCCGATTACCGGCTGGCCCGGGAGGTGGTGGATCATGAGATCGGCCTCATTAAGGGCCTGGGGGTGGAAATCCGCACCAACGCCACCATAGGCCGGGATATCACTTTGGACGACCTGCGGGCCCAGGGGTACAAAGCCTTCTTCCTGGGCATCGGCGCGCACCTGGGCTACAAGCTGAAGATCGAGGGCGAAGCCGATTTCCCCCAGGTTTACGACGTCATCCATTTCCTGCGCCATATCTATCTGGAGAAAAAAGAGAAGCCCGCGGACAAGGTGGTGATCATCGGCGGCGGCAACGCGGCCATGGACGCGGCCCGCACCTGCCTCCGCCTGGGCTGCAAGGAAGTGCACGTCTCCTACCGCCGCACCCGGGCGGAAATGCCCGCGCACCCGGAAGAGGTGGAACAGGCCCTAGAAGAAGGGGTGCAGATTCATTTTCTGACCATTCCCATCAAGATCGGCGGCGAAAACGGCCGGGTGGAATACGTGGAATGCCTCCAGGCCGAATTGGGGCGACCCGACGCCAGCGGCCGGCGCCGTCCCATCCCGGTGCCGGACAGCAACTACCGCATCGAAGCCGGCGCGGTGATCACCGCCATCGGCCAGCAGCCGGATTTCTGCCCCTTCCCGGAGCCGCCGGTGCAAACCACCCCGTGGTGCACCATTGTCACTCACTCTCCCAGCACCAACACCACTGCCGCGGACATCTTCGCGGGGGGCGACGCAGTCACCGGCCCGGCCACAGTGGTGGAGGCCATTGCCGCGGGGAAGCAGGCGGCTGCGGAAATCGACGCCTTTATTCATGGCAGGGCTAATCCCTCCCCGGTGCTCAGGCCCCAAAAGCGGCGGAAGGTGCCGTTCCAGGTCATTCCCGCCGCGGAGAAGTTGGCCAACCACCGTAATCCGGTCCCCATGCTGGACCTGGAGCTGCGAAAAACGACCTTCATCCCCGTGGAATTAGGATTTTCCGACACCCAAGCTCAGAAAGAGGGCCAACGTTGCCTCCGCTGCGACATCTGCATCCGCTGCGCGGCATGCGAGCGCGCCTGCCACCAGATGCGGGTGCACGCCCTGAAATTCTCCCAGATCACCACCGCCGAACGGGTGCTCACCAATTACCCGTTAGCCCGGGAAACCTGCATCGCCTGCGGCGCCTGCGCTATTGTATGCCCCACCCAGGCCATCGATTACCAGGAAGGCGAAGGTTTCCGGGAAGTGCGCCTCTGCGGCACGGTGCTCAACCGCCTGGAGAACGACAAATGCCCCGGCTGCGGCGAGCCCCTGCCCCCGGCCCGGTATCAGCAATACGTCACCGACCGCAGCGACGCGGCCATGGACAAGCAGGTCCTGCGGCGGTTATGTCCCAAGTGCAGCCGGGAGAAGCGGGCCGCCCAGTTTGTAAAATTTTGAGGCTTGAGAAAGGGAGCGGAGGGTATGACCAGTGATCAGTAATCAGTGATCAGTGATCAGTGATCAGTGATCAGTAATTGTTAATAAACCCACGAGGTCTTAGCCTTTTACTGATTACTGATTACCGATCACTGATTACTATTTCCCCAGCCAACCTTTTTTCAGAGTTCTCTTTAATACTTCCTTTGCTTTTGATAAATTATACGGACCATGTCCGACCAACCTCAAGCTCGCAAAGCTTCCCCCTTAAAGCCCCTGCTATTTGTGCTCCTCCTGGCGATGGTGATCATCACCGTCCGGGTCTTCCACCTGGACCAGTACCTGGAAAAGGAGCGGCTGCGCCAGTTCGTGGCCGGTTATGGCGTCTGGGGGCCCGTCATTTACTTGATTGTCTGGACCCTGGCCCCTCCCCTCTTCCTGCCCGGTCTGCCCATCACTTTGACCGGGGGCGTGCTTTTCGGCCCGTTTTGGGGAGTGGTCTATACCATCTTCGGGGCCACCGCCGGGGCCACCCTGGCCTTCCTGGTGGCCCGCTATCTGGCCAGAGAATGGATGGCCGCCAAACTCCAGGGCACCAAATTAATGAGCCTGGATAACAAGGTGGCCAAAGAAGGCTGGGAGATCGTGGCCTTTACCCGGCTTATCCCTATCTTCCCTTTTTTCCTTTTGAATTATGCCTTCGGACTGACCCGCATTCCTCTGATGCATTACGTTCTAGCCACCTTTTTCGGCATGATGCCGCTGACTATCGCTTACACCTATTTTTCCGCCAACGTCCTGGATCTCTTTCAGGGCAAGTTTTCCAAGGAATTGCTCATCGGCGTCCTCCTGCTGGCCCTGGTCTCTTCGATCCCCTTTATTTATAAGAAGATCAAGACCAAGAAAGGGGAGACCGTGGAACTTTAATCCAAAAGAAGGAGCGGACATGCGCGAATACATTATCCATCCCCTGGTGGTGGGAGCCAACCAAACCGACCAGGGCGTCATGACTTATCTTAAGGGCTACGGCAAACGGATTTGGATTCCCATTTACGTCTTCTATCTGGAAGGCGGGCCGGAGAAGATCCTGGTGGACACAGGTCTGGAGCAGTTCATGGTGCCCCAGGAGATCCAGGACGAATACGGCATAAAGGTGCAGGAGTTCGAAGAGGCCCTGGACACCTTCGGGCTCAAACCCGAAGATATCGACATCATCATCCATACCCACCTGCACAACGACCATTGCGAAAACGACTACAAGTGCACCAATGCCAAAGTTTACGTGCAAAAGGCGGAATATGAGTTCTTTCAAAACCCCCACCCTCTGGACCACCGCTATTTCCCGGACCTGCTGGACGACGTGGAGGTGGTGCTGGTGGAAGGGGACCAGGAGATCGTCGAGGGCGTGCAGGTGCTCCTCACCCCCGGGCACACCGTGGGCGGCCAGTCCGTGGTGGTGAACACCAAGAACGGCAAAGCGGTGATCACGGGTTTTTGCTGCAACGAACAGAATTTCCCCGCGTCCGGGCCGGTGGTGCCCTCTGGCGTGCATATCAACGCCATCGACGCGTATGAGAGTGCGGCCAAGGTGAAGGTGGTGGCGGATATCCTGCTGCCGCTGCATGATCTGTCCCTGGGGCGCCGCCGCAATATACCGGAATGATTCGGAAGGAGGGGGTCATGATCAGGGTTCGGAAAATAACGGTCATCCTGTTGGTCCTGGCTTCGCTCGCCGCCGCGGGCGCGGCCTGGGCTCAGCCTTATCAACCGCCGCCGCCCTTCGGGGCCTATGATAAGCCCGAATGGTACCCGGCCCCGGGCAACCCTAAGGTCTTTTATGCCCCTAATATCCAGGGGGACTTGTTCTGGCTCGGCAATCGCTATTTTTATTATTACAGCGGCTATTGGTATCGCAGCTATTCCATGTGGGGCCCCTGGCAGCCGGCGCGTAATCTGCCCAAGGGGATTTTGCGGCTCGACCGGGGCGCGTTCAAGCAACCCCCGCCCTGGTGAAGATAAGGAGGGTAATTTAATGCATGCCGAAGTGAAGCGCCGCCTTATCAGGCTCCTGGCGGTCCTGATGGTGGCGGCCGCGGCGCTTACCTGCGGCCCTGCGGCCGCGGAGCGCCTGCGCATCATTCCCGTGCCCCCCAACGTCACGGCCCAATGGACGCCGCTGCCCGATCTGCCCCGGGTCTCTTATGCGCCCAATATCCCCACCGATGTTTTCAAGCACCGGGGCCGGTATTATTTTTTCTGGGAAGGCGTCTGGTACCAAAGCAAGAAGATTAAAGGCCCCTGGATGCGGCAGGACCACCCCCCGGCTATCCTCTCCCGCATCCAGACCGCTTATTTCAAGACCCTGCCTAAGGCCGCGGCGCAACCGCCCGCAGCTGGAGCGCCATCTCTGCCGCCGGGCGGGGGGATGGTGACCCCCGAGGGAACGCCCATGGCGCCGCCGGTTGCTGAACCGCCCGCGCCCGTGCCCCCGGCCCCGCCGTCCGAAGCCGTGGCGCCGCCGCCGGAAGCGGTAACGCCTCCCCACCCTCCCGAAGGCGAAGCGCCGCTTGAACCGGCCGCGCCCGCAGCGCCGGAGTCCCAGGAATCAGCACCTCTGGCCGTTCCCGAAGGCGAGATGCCCAAGGCGATGTGATAAGACAGTGATCAGTGACCAGTAATCAGTGATCAGTAAAGCAAGGAACCTACTGATTACTGATTACTGATCACTGATTACTGATCAATTCTTCTCCCCGGCCATCTTCCCTTTCACCAACTGGATATTTAACCTCACCAGGGGCTCCAGATCCCGGTCGCCGTATTCCGCCTGCAGCGGCCGGAAGGCCAGGCAGACGCCGTCAACCTCGCAGACCCGGTTGATCTTCACTTTGTAGCCCCTGGCCTTGGGAAGGGCCTGCTGCAGATAGGCCAGAGCTTCTTTGTATTTCCCCTTCTTGACCATGATGGCCCCTAAGTTATTCAAGGCCAGCGGATTTCCCGGGTCTTGATTGAGGGCCTCCTCGTAAAGCTTTTGGGCCTCGTCCGTTTTGCCCGCTTCCAGCAAGTCGTAGCTCTTAATCATCAATTGAGTGAAGTCCTTGCCGGTCTGGGCTAAAGCGCCGGCACTTCCCAGCCAGAGGGTCGCGGCCGCGGCCGCGGTCAGCATCAATATCTGCTTCGCTTTAAAGGTCTGCATCATTTACTCCTTTAAACGGGGATCGATGGCCTCCCGGATGCCTTCCCCCAGGAGATTATAGCTCATCACCGTCAACAGGATGGCCAGGCCGGGGAAGAAGGAGAGCCACCAGGCGATTTCGATGTTGTCCTGGCCCATGGTGATGATATTACCCCAACTGGGAGTGGGGGGCTGCACGCCTAAGCCCAGGAAACTCAAAGCGCTCTCCACGAGAATGGCCCCGGCCACCCCCAGGGTGGCGGAGACCATCACCGGCGTCAGGGCGTTGGGCAGCAGGTGCCGGCAGATGAGGCGGGCGTCGGACGCCCCTAGGGACCGGGCCGCGACCACGAATTCCCGTTCCCTTAAGGACAAAAACTCGGCGCGCACCAGCCGGGCCACTCCCATCCAACCGGTGAGGCCGATGACCACCATGATGTTCCAGATGCTGGGCCCCAACACGGCGATGACCGCCAGAATCAGGAACAGGGTGGGGAAACAGAGCATCACGTCCACCAGGCGCATGCACACCTGGTCGATCCACCCGCCGTAATAGCCCGCCAGGCACCCCACTAGCACCCCGATGAGGGTGGCGATGCCCACGGCCACGAATCCCACCATCAAAGAGACCCGGGCCCCAAAGATGATGCGGGACAAGACGTCCCGCCCCAGGGTGTCGGTCCCCAGCAGGTGGGCCTGGCTGGGGGGCATGAGCATCTCCTTGAGATTGATATAGCCGGGGTCGTAGGGCGCCAGCCAGGGCGCGGCCAGGGCCACCACGAACATGCCCAACACCAGGACCATGCCGCTCATGGCCAGGCGGTTGTTGCAGAAGCGGGACAAGAATTCTCGTTTTTGCATTCTTCAGCCCGTCCGTATTCGCGGGTCTACCAAGGCGTAGCTCACATCGGCCAGGAGGTTGCCGATCAGGGTGAGGAGGGCGACGATGACCAGTTCCCCCATGACCAGAGGGTAGTCCCGGGCCATCACCGCCAGCCAGAAGAGTTGGCCCATGCCGGGGATGGCAAAGATTCTCTCGAAGATGACGCTGCCGCCGATGAGGCCGGGGACGCTCAGCCCCAGCATGGTAACCACCGGCAGTAAGGCGTTGCGCAAGGCGTGCTTGAAAATCACCGTGCGCTCCGGCAGGCCCTTGGCCCGGGCGGTGGTGATATAGTCCTGGCGGATGACCTCCAACATGCTGCCCCGCATATAGCGGGACATGCCGGCCAGACCCATGAAGGACGCGCCCAGGACCGGCAGGGTGATATGAGCCAACAGGTCCTGCACTTTTTGCCAGAAGGTGAATTGGGGGAACTGCAAAGACCTCAGCCCGGAGATGGGCAGCCAGTCCAGGTAGACGCCGAAGAACAGGATGAGGAGCAGGGCCAGCCAGAAGCTGGGCATGGCGAAGCCGAAAAAGACCAGCAAAGTGGTGGCCTTATCGAACCAGGAGTGGGCCCGGTACGCGGCGATCACGCCGATGGGCACGGCCACGGACAGGATAATGAGCATGCTCAAGAGATTGAGGCTCAAGGTGACGGGGATGCGCTCCATGATCTTATCCCACACCGGGCGCCGGTCCGGGGAGAAGGAGCGGCCGAAATCCAGCATAGCCACCCGCTTGAGCCAATCCCAATACTGTACGTGCAGAGGCTTATCCAGGCCGTAAAGTTCTTTCAGGCGTTTCTGGGCCTCCAGGGAGACCTTGGGGTCCATGGTGGTCTGGAGCTCCACGGGCGTGCCCGGGGCCAGGTGAATCACGGTAAAAGAAATAAGGGTGATCCCCAGGAGCATGGGGAACATCAGGAGCAGTCTTTTCGCCAGATAAAACCACATGGTTTAATTTGCTAAGTTTTTTTATTTCTTTTTGGAGGCCAGGGCCTCGGCGATTTTTTGCCGCAACTTCGTAATGGCCGCAGCATAATCTTTCTGCCCGAAGACGGCGGTGCCCGCCACAAAGACGTCGCACCCGGCCTGGGCTACGAGGCCTACGGTGTCGCCGTTCAGGCCGCCGTCCACCTGGATCTTGACGGGCAAGCCAAAGGCGTCGATCATCTCCCGGAGGCGGCGGATCTTGGGGAGCATGGCCGGGATGAAGCTCTGGCCCCCGAACCCGGGGTTGACGCTCATGATCAGGACCATATCCAGGTCCTCCAGCACATACTCTATTTCTTCCAAGGGGGTGGCGGGGTTCAAGGCCGCGGCGGCCTGGCACCCGGCCTGGCGGATCTGCTGCAAGGTGCGGTGCAGATGGGTGCAGGCCTCGACCTGCACACAAATCAATTGCGCCCCTGCGCCGGCGAAGTCTTCGATATACCGCTCCGGCTGGGAGATCATCAGGTGCACGTCGAAAAACAAGGGGGTGGCGGGGCGCAGGCATTTGATCACCGGGGGCCCCAAAGTGATGTTGGGCACGAAATGGCCGTCCATCACGTCGATGTGAATCCAATCCGCGCCGGCCGCGGTCACTTTGCTGATTTCCTCCCCCATGCAGGCGAAATCCGCGGACAGGATGGAGGGTGCAATCAGGGCCATGAATACATCTCCTTATGCTGAATTATCAGTTTTAAATTAGCTCATTTAACCGGCGGATGCAACTGATCTGAAGGTTCAAAGTTCAAGGTTCAAGGTTCAAAGTTAGACTGCCCCACTGCCATCTTGACACCTTTAGCACGCTTCCTTTATCCTAACTGCTATCCTGAAATCGCTTGAATGGTGCGTGGAACGCACCCTGCCTTTAACCTTGAACCTTGAACTAAGGAGATAAAATGCGCGCGGTGGTGCAGCGGGTAAAAGAGGCCTGGGTGCTGATCGAAGGCGAAGAGGTGGCCCGCATCGGCCCGGGGCTGCTGATATTGGCGGGAGTGGCCGCGGACGACGGGCCGGAGGACGTGGCCCACATGGCCCAGAAACTGGCGCATCTGCGGATCTTTGCCGGGGACGGCAAGCTGATGCATCTTTCCCTGCTGGACATACAAGCCGAGGCCCTGGTGGTCTCCCAATTCACCATTTTAGGGGACTGCCGCAAAGGCCGGCGGCCTTCCTTCGACCACGCGGCCTCGCCGGAGATGGCCGAGAAGCTGTATGAGGACCTGGCCGCGGCCCTGGCCGGTTACGGCATTAAAGTGTCCACCGGCCGCTTCCGGCAGATGATGGAGGTGGGTTTAATCAACGACGGCCCGGTGACCCTGCTCCTGGACAGCAAAAAGGTGTTTTGAAATAGTGAGCAGTGAGCTGTAAGCAGTGAGCAGTTAGTTGGCAGGGGGGAGCTGCGGAAGCGACGCCTTCCCTTCCCTTCCATCCCCTCCCCTCCCCTTCCCGCCTTATATTCTTCCGCACCATTTTTTTGTTCGGCTATTTCACATAGATCTTTGCCCAGAGCCCGCATTAGACCAAGATTTAGTCTTGACAAAACCCTGAGGCCGGGATAAACAAATCGCTTGGGGGCGGGGTAGCTCAGCCGGTAGAGCAGCGGACTGAAAATCCGCGTGTCCCCAGTTCGATTCTGGGCCCCGCCACCATTGATTTCAAAGGGTTAGCTCAAATGGGCTGACCTTTTTTTGTGGCTCCCCTCTTACACCAATTCCAGCCGAAGCTCCCGCCCCACCAGCGCGGCTGTGCGTTGGAGCGTCTCAATGGTTACATTGCCCTTTGCTTTGAGAATCCAATCAATCATAACCATGGGAGAGAGCACCATAAATAGTACATATATTCAAACGTCCATTGGGGCGGACCGGAGATACTGGCTTGACAACATGACATCTGATTCTGTAATATGACATCTGATTCATTTTATGAATAAGGCATCATTTCCGGAGGACAGTTGATGGAAGACCGGAAACTTCCACGGCGGGAAAGGGAGAAATTACGGCAACGCCAGGAAATGCTGGCTGCCGCGCTCGATCTTTTCTCGCAGAAGGGCTACCACAAGGTCTCCATGCAGGAGATAGCCGAGAAGGCCGAGTTCGCCATCGGCACGCTTTACAAGTTTTTCCAGAGTAAGGAGGACCTATACAAGGCCCTCTTTTCGGACTTGTGCGATAATTTCGAGGAGGCGCTCACCCGGGCCATTGAAGAGCCGGCGGACGAGATTGAAAAGCTGCGGAATTATGTCCGGACCAAGGTTGAAATTTTTCGCAGCAATCTTCCCG
>QZIZ01000029.1 GCA_003599195.1 Deltaproteobacteria bacterium
CCGATAAGGTGGAGGTTTTACAGAATCCTTGATAGGTCTTGCCCAGAAAGGATAGTTCATGTCTACAGAGCCGGAAAAAACTGAGATCCAAAGCCGCCTCACGGACGATTTTTTCTATTTTTTTCTCCGGCTGCGTAAAGACCGCATCCGCAAAGTGGTGGCCAATATCAACGCCCGTTTTCCGGAGGAATCCCTGGAACAGCGGGCCCGCCGGCTCATTGACGACCAAGCTCAGCTCTCCCTGTTGGGAGGGTTGATCCTGGATTTACCCAGCGCCATTCCCATCATCGGCCCGGCTCTAAAGGTTTTGGGTTTTGTGGGCGGCGCGGCCGCACTGGTGCGCATGCACCTTTACCTCATCCTGGAAATCGCCCTGCTCTATGGCCATGATATCGAGGATCAGGCCCGGGTCCCGGAGATGATAGCGGTGGTAGCGGGTACCGGCCTGGCCGTGAGCACGCCTTTCATAACCGACGCCCTGGGATTGCACCCCTTGCTGTCCGTGGCTACGGGCGGCTTGGCGGCGGTGGCCATGGCCCGCATCATCGGTGAGAGCGCCATCCGCTACTACGGCCAGACCCAGGCTGGGCGTGAAGAGGTTCCCTTCACCGCGCCGGCCTGATAGCCGGCTTTTGACAAGTCTGTGCGGGTAGGTACAGGCTGAAAAATAAATGGCAGCCCCCACTCTTATTGCTCCTGGGGCAGGCGCCCCGCTTCTTCCCCCTCCAAAAAAATTCGCACGTTCTGGCCGCCTGTATCCAAGTCACCGCGGAATCCGCGGGTCCCGTCTCCCTGGGACCGGTAGGTAGAAGATATTTTTAAGCTTTTTCGTGCTATTCCCGATAAATTAAGCAGATAAAGCCTGAAGAGGATGCAGGGGAGGGCACGCTCCTTGGGCATTTGTTCCCAGGAAATTCTTCAGGGCATTCCTCCCGGTATTTTTTGCCGCCCTTCCCAAGAGACGCCGTGTAGCCTCCTTTCCGGCCCTTCCCCGTGCCTTGGGGGAATAACAGGCATAAAATAATATAGGTAATTTTACCTAGTGATATTTGGGTATTTTTACCGATTGATTTCAGATAGCGAGTGCCTATATTTAATATCAAAAATAATTCAGAGGCTCTTATTGACCAGTCGGGAAACTACCGTGCAAGAAATAACTAGTGATGGAGGTGAAGAAAATGGCACTTCTCGCTTTTTATGGCGGTCTGGTGATCGGCGTGGGTGCAGGGATAGCTATCATGGCCTTGCTGGTTGTTTCGGGGGCAAAAGAAAGAACCCAAGAATAAACCGCCGAAGACTACAGAGAGATAGAACCGAATCGTGACCTTGGTTCAACCGCTTAAGGCAGGTGTTGAGGATTTTCTCGCCCTGGAAAGCTGAACAGAGAGTTGGAGTACGCCTAAGTTTCCTTCCTTTAAATATCTTCAGCGAAGTCGTTGGTATTTCCTGCTTTTTTCAAAATATTTTAGCAAATAACATGGGCGCCAAGGCGTCTTAACGCCACCTGCAATCTACAGTCTTGGTGATCCTGTTTCCAAAAATACTCAGGAAAGAGTGGTCAGTGGAATCTTTTTGCCAGCCTTTCCACCACTGCTCTGCCGATGCTGAGGGAGGCAGTGGCCCCGGGAGAGGGGGCATTAATGACATTGACCACCCGGGGACTTTCCAGGAAGGCAAAATCGTCCAGAATCTGCCCAGCCGCGGTCACTGCCTGGGCTCGTATCCCGGCAGGGTAGGGCAGCAGGTGAGCGGTGGCGACTTCCGGAACGAGACGCTGCAAGGCTTTGACAAAGGCGTCTTTGCTGACCGAACGCCAAATTTCCCAAATCCCGGTGCGCCAATACTTAGCGGCAATTTTAGCAAAACCCGGGAAAGATAAGCTGTCGATTAAATCATGGAAATTAATATCGCGGCGGCGGTATCCTTCCCGAGCAAAAGCCAGGACCGCATTGGGGCCGCACTTTACTTCTCCTGAGATTTTCCTGGTAAAATGCACCCCCAGGAAAGGAAACCTGGGATCCGGGACCGGGTAAATAAGGGCGTGACAAAATTTCTCGGCCTCCGGCTTCAGCTTATAGTATTCTCCACGGAAGGGGATGATTTTAACCGGCAAAGAGTTGGCGCTCATGGAGGCGATCCGGTCGGAGTGGAGTCCGGCGCAATTAATAACATACCGGGGAAAGAATTCCCCCTCAGTGGTCTCCACCATTACGGCGCCGGCTTTTTCCTGCAGGCCGGTTACTCTAGTCCCGGTTAATATCCGGTGGCCGTTTGCCCGGATAATGTCTCCCAGGCGTAAGCAAACTTGACGGAAATCGACAATACCGGTTTCCGGAACATGGATGGCTCTGATCCCCGCGGCGTAGGGTTCGATTTCCCGCAAGCGGGAGCGATCAATAACCTCGCATTTGACTCCATTAGCCTTACCACGCTCATATATGGTCTGCAAGGCGGTCAATTCAGCCTCATTAACGGCGACTATCACCTTGCCGCAGGTTTTATAATGGATCCCCTCCCGGGCACAAAACTCTTCCATAGCCGCCTTCCCGGTCCGGCAGTTAATCGCCTTGAGGGAGCCCGGCCGGTAATAGATGCCCGCATGCAAGACTCCGGAATTGCGACCCGACTGATGGCCGGCGAGCTCTTGCTCCTTTTCCAGGAGGATGACAGATTTTTCAGGAAAGAGTTTGATAATATTATATGCGGCAGCCAGCCCAATAATGCCGCCGCCGAGGATGAGGACATCAGGATGCTTCATAGCTCAATAAGCAATACTTTCCGGCAATCTTGCAGGCGTAACCTTCATCTGGCCCGTTTTTCCACCGACTGCAACAGGGATTTGCCGTACTCGTTTTTATATCTCCGGGCCAGGCGGCGCACCTGCTCCCCGTCAATATAACCCAGGCGATAGGCTACTTCCTCGATGCAGGCAACTATCAATCCTTGGCGTTTCTCCATGGTCTGCACAAAGGCCCCCGCTTCCTGCAGGGAGTCCGGGGTGCCCGTGTCCAGCCAGGCGAAGCCCCGGCCCAATAGCTCCACCTTGAGCCGCCCCCGCCGCAGATATTCCCGGTTGACATCGGTGATTTCCAGCTCCCCCCGAGCGGAAGGTTGGAGATTGGCGGCGATGTTCACCACCTCATGGTCGTAAAAATAGAGGCCGGTGACCGCATAATTGGACTTGGGGGACTTGGGCTTTTCTTCGATGTTCAGGGCCTTCCCCGTCTCATCCAGTTCCACCACACCGTAGCGTTCCGGGTCTTTGACCCAATAGCCGAAGACCAGGCCGCCCTTCTCCAGGGCAATCGCCCGTTTCAGGATGTCCTGCAAGCCATGGCCGTAAAAGATATTATCGCCCAGGATCAACGTCACCTTATCCCCGCCGATGAACTCTTTACCGATGAGAAAGGCTTGGGCCAGGCCGCCGGGGTGGGGCTGCTCCGCATAAGCGAAGTTGAGACCCAATTGGGTGCCGTCCCCCAGGAGGCTCCGAAAGCGGCCCAGGTCGTGGGGGGTGGAGATGATGAGAATATCCCTGATCCCGGCCAGCATCAGCACCGAGAGGGGATAGTAGATCATGGGTTTGTTATACACCGGCAGGAGCTGCTTGCTTACTTCCTGGGTAATGGGGTGGAGCCGGGTGCCGGAGCCTCCTGCCAGGATAATGCCCTTCCAACTTCCCGGGGCCGGGGCCGGCGTGATCCCGGGTACGGGTCCGTGCGTCAACGGTTGCATAGGTTCCTCTCTAACCCCGTATTCTTGAGGGTCCAGGGCCGGAATTCGTCAACTGAAAGTGCCGCCTGACCTGATTATAGCAATAATTTACCGGGTGAGGCCACCGCAAATGAGGTGATTCAATTAGATTTTAGGTCCTGGTCCGGTGCCGCTGAGGTGCTTAAATACCCCATGAACGCGGCGCATAACGCCATGACCAGGTATCTTTCCGGCTCAGTGCCGCGGAACAGCACGAAAGGCGTGGGGGGAATCAGCAATTTGAAGGTTCCCGGAAATATCGTCAATAAATCACTATTCGCAGATTAATATCTGATTTATATTGGTTGGCTAAAGAGGAGGGCAAGAAGGTGAAAAGATACTGTGGCATTAGCAGGTTAATAATAATTTTGGTGAGCCTAGGGGCACTAACTTGGGCTCAAAGCGGTGTTTTAGGACAAAGTGGTCAGAATTATTTGCCGCCGAAGCGGCATAGCCCAGCCAACAAGATTAAAATCACCGTTGGGGATTCAGGTTACCTCACCCTCGCCGCCGCAGTGGGAACTCTTAATGCCGCCGGAACCGACTGTTGGTTGATCATCCCTAAAGGATCTAATGAAACTATATCCGCCAAATTAACCGCCAATAGTAACATTTTTCTTGAAATTGAGAAGGATGCGATCATCACCCAAAATATAACCCCGGCAGCTATTGCCGGGCTGTCCAGAGATGAAGCCTGCGTGGTGACTTGGACTAATCATGGGCTGGCAACGGGAGATGTAATACTCATCTCGGGGATC
Organism: Deltaproteobacteria bacterium; assembly: GCA_003599195.1. GTDB lineage: Bacteria > Desulfobacterota > Desulfobaccia > Desulfobaccales > 0-14-0-80-60-11 > SURF-52. The sequence continues at coordinate 4,512 of QZIZ01000029.1, forward strand.
GCTCAACCGGAATGGATAGCCTTGAATGATGTTCATGCTATCACATACATTGATACTAATTCTTTTTCTGTTCCAGTAAATACCTCCGGTTACACCTCGGCTTATAATCCGGGAACCGATCCTGGATCATATAATTCTACTTTTAGGATTAATGGTTCCCTCAAGGGCGAGGGAACGGTTGCTTTTGCTACTAACAATGTCATGTCCCTTGGGTCTGGGAGTAAGTTAAAGGATGTCAATTTTACCGGCATTGGTTATGTAGCTCTGTGTTCTGTAAGCAAAGTACGTTCCGATAATTGTTATTTTAATGGGATTGATAATGGTTATCGGTTAAAATCGACCACAGGGAGTCAACTTATTAATCAGCGATTTGATAACGTAAAGAATATTGCTTTTAATCTCTATCAATCTAACAATAATATGTTATCGGGAACAGCGGATTCTCCCTCTATAGGGGCATATCTTGAAGGAAGTTCTTATAACGATATCAAGATGCAAGTTTCAAACGCGACCCAAAATGCCTATTATCTGCATAATGGTAGCAATTATAACCGGTTAGAATGTTATGCTTATAACTCCCATAATTATAATTTTTCATTGCAGACCAACTGCAATTATAACAGATTGATATCTTGTGTAGCCAACACAGCAAATGTTGATGAAAATTATAATATTTACAATTCGCATTACAACACCTTCATAGGGTGTCTGGGGTATAACGCCAAGCTGAATTGTTTTGAAAGTGCCGGCGGGTCCTGTAACAACAGTTTTATAGCCTGTGAATCTTGGGGAACACAGGGCCATTACGGTTTTGCCTTAATTGCTGAAGTTGATGGTGGTGGGGCCGGGGCCGCTTGCAATGGCAATAGCCTTGTTGCCTGCAAAACCGATGGGGGAAGCATAGCGGATTATTTCATTGGCTCCGCCACATACTCGGGATTTTGCGCCAACAATTCGGTTATCGGCTGTTATGGATTTTCAAAGACCAAACCAAACTTAATGTTGCGCAATGACATTAATACCAATACTATCGGCAATTATTTATATAATAAAAGTAGCTTCGCAGACGCCTTTTCTGTGAGTCCCGATTCTTTTGCGGGGCGCAGAAACACATCTAATATATTTCCCAATCTCTCACCGGTGCCGCCTTTTACCGATGTAATCGGCGGCGGCTACCGGGAAGTAACTAATGGTGGTTCCGGATATGCCGGTTCCACTCTGACCGATGGTCATTTTGGTTGTAACGCTGCTAAAGGCGGCTTCGGAATCAAAGTATTATCTGGAGCCCATGCCGGTACCGGCAGAGAGTTGGGATTCACGAAAATTGACAGTTCGGTTAATGCCGTAACCATTCAAGTAGAAGGTGGCGGTACCATTAACGGTCATCCCGCCGCGGTTTTGACCAAGCAATGGGATACTCTCACCATTAAAAGTGATGGGACCAATTGGATAAGGATTAAATAGGGAGGGCAGTAGGGTAGGAGGGCAGGAAATAGCAGCCAGCAAAAATATCCAGGAAATTAAGGGGGATAATTACCTAGCGGTGCTAATTTCCCGAATCAGGTGTCGAATTTCTCTGGAAATAAAAAATAATCCACCAGATCGCATAATACGTGGCCGATCAAGATATGCACTTCCTGAATACGGGGGGTGTCAGCAGAAGACACCACCAAGGCAATGTCTCCTTGCTCCGCTACCGGGCCGCCTTCCCGGCCGCTCAGCGCCAGGGTCGAAAGGCCTAACTCGCGAGCGACTTTGAGGCCTGCAACTACGTTGGGGGAGTTGCCGCTGGTGCTGAGGCCCCAGGCCACATCCCCGGGGCGGCCCAGAGCCCTGATCTGCTTGGCGAAGATCTCCCGGAAATCGTAATCATTGCCGATGGCGGTGAGGATGGAAGTATCGGTGGTAAGGGCCAAGGCGGCCAGAGGTGGGCGTTCGATTTGGAACCGGTTGACGAATTCCGCGGCAAGGTGCTGGGCGTCCGCGGCACTACCGCCGTTGCCGAAAAGAAAGACTTTGCCCCCGATCCGCAGTGCGTCCGCCAGCATCCGGGCCGCGGCCACCACCTGGGGCCCCGCCTCTTCCACGAAGCGGCTCTTGAGCCGGATAGACTCGGCTGCTGCCTCCTGCAGTCGCGCTAATAGATCCATCTCTATCTCCATCTCCTTGGTGAGGGTATGTCGCGTCTTGCTTTACGTCGCTTCCATATTTTTTATAAGAACCGGTAGTTCGCTGATACTGTCCAAAACATAATCCGCCAGATGTGGGTCTGACTCCTCATAATTTCGCCCGTAACCGGTGCGCACCAGACAAGTCATGCCCCCTAAACGGCGTCCCATTTCCAGGTCACACGCCTTGTCGCCAACCACCACGCACCCTTTGGGGTCGAATCCGTGGTCCATAACCGCCTGATAAACCAATCCCAATAAAGGCTTACGGCAGTTGCAGCCCTCCTCCGGCAGGTGGGGGCAGAAGTAGATACCATCAAGCGAGGCATTCTCCTCACGCAGCAAAGCCATCAGGCGGAGGTGAATGTGATCAAGATCGGCGCGACTAAAAAAACCTCGTCCGAGGCCGGACTGATTGGTTATTAAAATAACGCCCCACCCCATTTCCCTGAGGGTGCGAAGGGCGGCAGCCGCCCCTGGGATTAACTCCACCTGTTCCGGCCGGGACAAATAATGTTGTTCTTTAATGAGCGTGCCATCCCGGTCCAGCAAGATAAATCGCTTAGTCAAGGCGCTTTCTCTCAAATCAAAGGGCCCAGTCCAGCAGAAAGATTCTTCCGCGGTAATCAATTCGCCTGGGCCCTTAGGTCATATTCTTAGAAAATAGGGACTCGTCCTGGAAACCCCGCTATTACAGCTTGAACCCGGCCTTCTGGGCATCGTTATAGAACATCTTGACTGTATCCAGGGAGTAATCGTGCAGATTTTTGCCCACCAGGGAGAGCTTCTTCAGCACGTCATTGGTGACGGTAATAATGTGGCAACCGACGTCGTCAGCCTGAAAGATGTTCAGCAGTTCCCGGGGGCTGGCCCAAATAAGCTCTTGGTTGGGATAGAGGCTGAGGAGTTGCACCGCGGCGGCCATGAGGGGCATCGGGTCACGGCCGGTATCGGCAATCCGGCCGGCAAACACAGAGATAATGGCCGGAGGACCATCAGCAATAGCTGCACTGACATCCCGCACTTGATCCAAGGTCATCAGCGCGGTCACGTTGAGTTTCACCCCGGCCTGGGCCAGCCTGCGAATCAGGTCATAGGAGGGTTGTTTTTTGGTGTTGGTAACCGGAATTTTAATATTGATGTTCGTCCCCCAGGAAGAAATCTCCAAGGCCTGTCGTTCCATTTCCGGAAAATCATCGGCAAAGACTTCGAAGGAGATAGGACGGTCGGGAATCGCGGCCACGATCTCGCGGGCAAAAGCTTTATACTCGCAGACCCCCGCCTTGCACATCAAGGTTGGATTGGTGGTGAAACCTTTAATAAGAGGGTTGGCATACATCTCCAGCATTCCATCCTTGTCCGCTCCATCTGCGAAGATCTTTACCTTTAAGTCCGACAGCTTCTTCATATTTTTTCTCCCTTAATGATTTTTGCCACACTGGGGGTCTAGAGCTTTTTTCTTCCTTTCAGGCCCGGCTGATGCCCTTTTAAAATCCAATTTGCCGCCTCCGGAAGGGAAGCAGCTTGAAAATCCGGTTTCCTCCGGTCCCCATCCAGTAACGGCATGGTGCCGATAAATATCGTTTGACAGCCGGCTCTTTGACCGGCTTCGATATCGGTCCAGCGGTCTCCCACCATGAAACTCTGAGCCAGATCAATCCCCCAGAAATCTCTGGCGGTAAGGATTAAACCAGGCTTTGGTTTGCGGCAGGAGCAATTATCTTGGTTATCGTGATAACAGACGCGAATCTCATCCAAGGGCAGATGGTGGCGCAGTTTCTTATTAATGGCTTCTACTACTTCTGCCTGCTGGGTGCCCCGGGCTACATCCGGCTGGTTGGTCACCCCGATCAGCAGATAGCCGGCCTGGCGCAAGGCCTGGCAGGCACCGGGGACGCCCGGCAGGATTTCCGTCTCTTCCGGACTGGCAGGGGGATGAGTCTTCCCATCCCGGTGCAGATAGGTGCGGTTCAGCACGCCATCGCGATCCAGGAAGACTGCCCGGCGCATCTTATTTCACCGATTCCCACTTCATTTCTGCGGCCTGCAGATCGGGGTGAGATACGAGGAGGTGCCAGACCACTGCCTGAAAGGATTCCACGTGGGGGGTGACCGTGCTGGGATTGACGGTGGGGACGACAACACAGGCGCTGGACACCTGCGCAGTATAACCTCCGTCGCGGCCTACCACACCGATACTCGTTGCTCCGACTTCTTGGGCATATTCCAGGCAACGCACCAGATTCATACTTATCTGATGTTCCCGATTGCCCCCGCCCACCGAAAAGATCATCAGCATATCCCGGCTGTTTAAGCGGCTGACTTTCAGCCAATTGACGTAGCTGGTATCCCAGCCGTCATCGTTGACCCGGGCCGTGAGTTCCGAGACATTGTCCGTGGGGGTGTAAGACTCAATACCGGCAATTTTGCGGAAATCATTCACCGCGTGAGAGGCATGGCCGGCTCCTCCACCTGAGCCTAAGATAAAAAGACGTCCTCCCTGATCTCGCAGCTTAACCAACTCCCGCACCATCCGGTCAATGGCATCTGCATCGAGTTGGGACAAGATTTGCGTAGCCTCGGCCAAGTACTGCTTTGTGTAGGACATGCATTCACCTCGCAATTTTTTGCACGACACCTTGCTCCGCCATAATGCGTTCAGCCTCAAAGAGGTATTCTTCGGTGCCGGTTTGGGTGTCCAGCCACGCAAGATACTGGCGGACATTTTCCTCCACCGGTATGGTGGGTTGCCAACCCAAGGAAGATATACGGCTGATGTCGCTCACCGTGTGGCGAGTGTCCCCCAACCGGAATTCGCCTGGTATCTGGGCTTCCAAGGAACTCCCGCTGACCTTGAGCATGATTTGGGCGAATTCTCTCACCGTGACGGCTCGACCGCCCCCCACATTAAAGGCCAGACCGTTGGCCTCCCGGCTCTCCAAGACCAGCAGGTTGGCCCGGGCCACATCGTAAACATTGACGTAATCCCGCAACTGCTGGCCGTCTTCGTAACAGACGGGAGGCAGGCCGGCGCGGATTCGTAGCGCGAATCGGCGGGCAATGCCAGAGTAAGCATTATAAAAGGAATTACGAGGCCCCTGGACATAGGTATAGCGCATGGCTGCAGTGGGAATATCATAGCGCCGTCCCAGGTTAAAAGCCAACAACTCAATGGCGTACTTGGAGATGCCATACGCGGTATGAGGATGATTGCAGGTGGCTTCATCGATAAGTTGCGGCTCAGCAGGGGAGCCGCAATGGGGGCAGGTGAATTCCCATTCTCCCCGGCGCAACTGCTCCAGAGACCGGGGGCCGGGATAAAAAATCGTTCCTTCATCGCGGCAGCGATACTTCCCCTCTCCCGACACCGCCTGGGAAGAGGCGAAGACCATTTTCTTGACCGGAAAACGCCGGGGATCGGCCACGATCAACTCAAACAGCAATGCAGTAGATTCAGTGTTGGTATGAATAAACTGGCTGAAATCCGGCAGATAATCCTGGTAGGCCGCCAGATGGAAGACAAAATCCATACCCTCCAGGGACTTCTCCAGATCGGTGCGGTTGGCCACGTCTCCTTGGATAAAATCAGCTTCCGCCGGCACATAGTCCGGCTTCCCCCGGGGATGGACCCGGGGCTGCAAGGAGTCGAGAATGCGCACCTCATAACCCTTTTCCAGGAGCAGATCGACGGTATGGGAGCCGATAAATCCGGCCCCCCCGGTTACCAGGACTTTCATCAGATATTCACCATCACTTTGGCGCCTTGAAAATCAAAATTATAGCTCATTTCCTGCAGCCCTGCCGCGGCCATGACCTTACGCACTGCGGATTTCTTGCGGATGGGGCTGTAAAGCATTAAAAAGCCGCCGCCGCCCGCGCCGATCACTTTTCCTCCCAGAGCCCCGGCTTCCCGAGCTGCCTCATACCATTCATCGATGACCGTATTACTGATGGCGCCGGAACGGCGTTTTTTGTTCTCCCAGTGCTCGTGCAAGAGAAGTCCGAATTTTTCCAGATCGCCCTTCTTTAAATAATCCTTGACCCGGTATCCCATCTCCTTGGTGCGGTGCAGACTTTCCACCACGGTGGGGTCTTCTTTCTGAGTATCCTGGCTCTGTTCCTTAAGGATATTATTGGCGCTACGGCTGATGCCGGTGAAGAACAGCAGCAGCCGGCTGTGTAAATCTTCCGCAGTGGTTATGGAGATATCCATGGGACTCACTTGCACCTTGCCATCCCGGTCAATTTCCAGGCAGGTGATCCCGCCGAAAGCCGCCAGGTAATGATCCTGCTTCCCCACCGGATGCCCGGCCATTTCCTTTTCCACTTTAAAGGCAAATTCCGCCAGGGCTTGGGTGGGAACCCGCTCCCTCTTCAACTCATAGAGCGCGGTCAGCAGCGATACCAGATAGGTACTGGATGAACCCAGTCCAGTACCTGCGGGCACGTCTGCCATGGAGACGATCTCCACGTTGCTTTTAATTCCCAACAGCTTTAAGGCCGGCCGCACCAGGTCATGTTGGACTTGCTCAGGTTCGGTCACTTCCTCATAACGGGAGTATTTTACCCGTATCAGACCATCGGCCGCAGGGCGGTTGACGTAAATATAAAGATACTTATCGATGGCGGCGCTGAGGATAAAGCCGCCAAACTTAGAGTAATAGGAGGGCAGATCCGTACCTCCTCCACCCAAAGTAATCCGCATGGGCGCCCTGGCCAATATCATTTGGACTTCTCCTTTCCAGTGAAAATCTGCTGTTTGCCATAACCGGACTTAACATAAGATATCGGTTCTATCCGGTTAACTATAAACTATTGCAAAACCTCGATTCACAAAAAATGTCATTCTGAGGAAAGCGAAACATCGAGACTTTTCACCCTGACAGACCCTTCGCTCTGCTCAGGGGTACAGAAAAAGAGGATTTATCACAGCTTCCACCTGCATATCCTGTTCCAAGCTCCCTGCAGTCTTATTAGTTATTAATACCAATATGTTATGATATTGCTTTCCACTGGCCGTGACTTCCCCGTTAGGGCATTTGGTCAAATGGCCAACCCGCAATTGGCCATTTGGCTAACTCGCCTCTCCGGAATATCCAGAGAGATTCCAAAACCGCAAAAAAGGCAAGTCGTCCTGAAAAGCCAAGTACCTGGTCTTTTTACCACTTAGCCACTAAGCTCAGCTCAAGGTGATCCAAAAAGAGAGTTTTGCAATAACCTCAAATTAGAGAAGGCTCGAAAACTTTTGGAAATCTGTAAAGTTGGTTTACTGTAACCTATTAATCAATAATGATAAATCGACATGTGGCCCATAATAACACAATCTTTCAACCTCTGCTCAAATTTATTCCCATCATTCTTCCCGGCTGAAGCGGGAGTATAGCCCCGGTCGCTCAGCTCACACTTTCAGACGGCCACCAGCAGTTGGTGCATCTCATTTTCATTTGGGTGACCACCCGGGCAGCTTGCGGGGGCCGTTTTGAAAGCCCGAAATGAATTTCTAAATATAACCCAATAATCTGAGTTCCTTCATGATACTTTCTTTACCCTTGGTTCTCCCCCCCCTCTCATCTCCTCCTGCCCCCCCTTTTTCGGTGCAGGGGATACAACTGAGGGACCGGTAGCCCTGGTCGTAGAGCCGGCAGTAGGGCAGGTTAAAGGCATGGATATAGTCCCAGATATCGGCTTCAGTGAAGTGGAGGATAGGGTGGATTCTGGTATGGGGCGGGAGTTCCCGGGGAGAGAGATATTGCTCCTCGGCCCTGGCCTCTTGTTCGTCCCAACGGATGGCGGTAATGAGGCCGCGGATATGGTACTCGGCGATGGCCCGGTTCAGAGGTTGCACTTTCAGGGCCAAACAGCAAGCTTTTTTGTCCTTGCCGATCTCCAGGCGCCCGGCGGCCTCGGCATCTTGAAGCACTACCAAGCGCAAGTTCCAGAGAGCGGCCAGATGATCCCGAAATTGGAGCACCTCCGGAAACTTGACGGTGGTGTCCAGGTTGAATACCGGGAAGGGAATAGTCCCGTCATGCAACGAATGGATGAGGTGTAGAACCACCAGGGAATCCTTACCGCCGGAGAAGGTGACGGCCAAGGAACCGTCAAAGACTTCCCTGGCGTAACGCAGGATGCTGCAGCTTTCCTCGATCTTTTCGGCCAGAGTCGGCATTGCCATGGTCCTCAGATTATTGTGGCGTCTTGGGGGCGAGGAACTCATCGATCCCTTTTTTAAGGGGAAAAAATCTCTCCGGTTCCTGTCCGGCCAGATTTTTTCTCTCCTCAGGATCCCTTTTCAAATTATACATCTCATATTTATTGAACTTCAGATACTTAATGAGTTTATAGTCCCCGTGAATCGCGGCGATGGAAGAGGAGGGAAAATTAGGGAGAAAGTTCATTTGGTATAAAGCCATGGAGAATTTGGTGCCGGTGTCGAAGCGGGGGTTATGGAAAGCCTCTTTAAACGACTTGCCATCCATCCGGGACAGAGCTTTAACGCCCAGAATATCCAAGATGGTGGGAGCGAGATCCACATGGCTGACGTTGGCTGCAATCCGCTGCCCCTGAGTCTGTCCGGGCAGATGAATGACCAAGGGCACCTGGATAAGGTTCTGGTAGAGATAAGGCCCCCCGTGCGACCAGAAATTTCTTTCGAATGATTCGCCGTGATCGGCAGTGACTAGGATGATCGATTTTTCGTAGACTCCAGTTTCTTTTAACCATGACAAAAATTTTCCCATTTCGTGGTCGCCATAGAGAATATGTTCGTCATAACGCAAAGAAAGTTGATCTATTTGGTTTTGATCACTATCCTGATAAGTTAATGATATAATTATCTTATCAATTTCTCTGTAAAATTTATTAATGCTATTAAATATCTTTTGGGGGAGAAAAGTATAAATGAACCCTTCCCGCGGAACATATGGAGCATGGGGTGGTAAAATATGTACCCAGAGGAAGAACGGCTGCCGGGTGTGCTTCAGAAAGTTGGCAGCCATTTCAAAACTAAGTTCTGGAGTAACGTTCATACCTTCAGGGCGCAACCAGAGGTAATTTAATAAACCGGTGCTATCTAACCATCTGTCAGCCAACTTATAAAGAAGCGATTCATACATCAACACCAACAACCAGGATCCGGATGTTATATTTGATGTATAACATAATTTCATAATATTGTTGATCAGTTCCGAACCTCCCATCCAGGAGCTTACCTGATCAAAACCATTCAATTTAATTCTCCAGGGAACACCGTAAGTATTACTTACAGATGCCGCAGTTCCATAACCTATTTCCTTTAAAATAAATGGTAAGTTTTCATTTTGACTAACCCCGTTAAACATTGAAAAGCTGTTTTGTATCTCATGGGTAATAGGGTGCTTTCCGGTCAATAAACTTACCAGGCTGGGCAATGTCCAGTTGCAGCTTGCATACATATTGTCAAATACATAACTTTCTCTTCCAAATTTAGCTAATTCAGGGGTAGTGTCCCGCTCAAAACTATGCAATGATGTATGTTTAGCGCAAAGAGCATCGAAAGTAATGAGGATTATATTAGGCCTATTGGCGAGGTGATTTTCGTTTACCACTGAATAACTTTGGTTAGTTGCCCTAGGGCTATTGTAAAAATGTCCTGAAACTACAGAAATGGTTACAAGTAGACAAATTAAAGTGATCCCGATATTAATTTTATAAAAATAATGGGCAGTTTTTAAAATATTCTGATATAAACACAAAGCTATCTTCTTGTAATAAGCTATAGCAATTAATAAAAATATGCCGATACAAATATAAAGAATGTAATATTTAATATTACGATTAAGCAATATTGCATTATGAGTTACTTTTCCGATCCACCTATAGAAATAATCGATAAAAATTATTACGAAGATAAATAATCCGACTGTTCCATTAACTGCTTTAATGATAGGGGTTCCCTGGTGAGTGACAAGATGCAATAACAATGAAGCAACCATGGACACAGAAGCGATGCATAAAGCCTCCAAGGCAAAGAATACGACTAACGAGCTAAAATCTATTCCTATCTGATACCAGGGTAAAGCTATTCTCAAGGGACCGACTCGATAGATCAAATCCAGGGGCAGGAGGATGGTGATAAAAATAAACAACCACAACTTGAAAGAAAATCCAAAAGCATCGCGACTGGAGGAAATTTTCCCAATCTGGTTGTGTTGCAGCATGGATATCTCTTAAAATCCTAAATAATCAAGGATTGCCGGGCTGATGTCCTGAACCTGAGGTTTTGAGAGGATAGTTCTTTGATTGGTGAGAAAGATCCCCGGCACCAACTGGGGGGCGCAGCAGTGGTCGCCGCTCCACTTGCCCAGATTATCCTCGGTAAAAGCTCCTGCCGGGGCCTCACCCAGGGCCGTCTGCCAAGAAGTGCGATACCCCGTGTTATAGCCGATGATCAGGTCCGGAGCCATACCATCCCCCAGCCCGGAAATCCCGCCGGAGTCGTAGACCTCCTTGATGACCGAATTAGCGCCATCGGTCATGGCCTTCAGTTTCACTGCCAACTCTTCTTTGACTGCCCCCAACTCTCCGCCATCCAGGCAGCCCTGCGGTTCCCGGCCAGCAATATTGAGGAAGAGGCTATTTAAACCGAAGGCGAAGGCCGCGGTCCTGGGCCAGTCCACATCGGCAAACAGGGGGGCGCCGGCCTGCTTCCCCTCTTTCAGCGCCATGAAGCCGTTATGTACCAGCCAGGTGTTCAGGTGGACCGACCGCCGGAAACTGGTGAAGCCATGGTCCGAACAGACGATGAGGAGGGTGTCGCCATCCAACCTTGCTAAAACCTTCCCCAGGACGCCGTCCATCCTTTGATAGACGCGGGGCACCACCGCCGCATACTCCTGCGCCTCGCCGGGGTCGTGTCTGGGATGTTCCCCGTCCAGGTAGCGCCAGAACAGGTGTTGGACCCGGTCCGTAGTGTCGAAGACGCAGGCCAGAATTCCTTGATGGAACCGGGCCAGTTCGTGAAAAAAAATCTTTTCCCGCTCGGCCATCACCAGTTCACAGCCGGAGAGGAATGCCTCTTCACCGATGATCTCGTCGTTTAAGGCGTTGGCATCCTCGGCCATGCCCAGGGTGGCGTAAGGGCCCACTGCCTCCGCTAGTTGTTGGCCATAACCCAGAGGGTGTGAGACGGGCATTAACTTCATGTGGTTGCTGAGGTTGACCGGGGTTACGTAGAGCTTGAATTCCGGTTTAATGCTTTCCAGATAAAACCGGCACATACCGGTCACAGTGCGCAAAAAGCCCACTTTGAAAGGCACGGGAACCCAGGCGCTCCACCGGCCTTCTTCCAGAGTGAAGGCAGAGCCATCCACACGGCAGCGGATGTGCCCCTGGCC
>QZIZ01000082.1 GCA_003599195.1 Deltaproteobacteria bacterium
CCACCACCGCGGCCGCGGTTTCATCGCAGGAGGTTTCGATTCCTAAGATAAGCATAATTATAACCGCCGATGCACGCCGATAAACGCAGATATTATATATCATCTGCGTGCATCTGCGTTCATCGGCGGTTAACTTTTATTTATATTTCAGGTAAGTAACCCCCCGCCAGTCCGGTCCCGGCGGCTGCTTCAGGTATTTTTTGCAGCGGTTGAAATATAGCTCCACCGGCACATCAAGCGGGAATTTTTTCCTCAGGCTCCCGAAGATGGCCGCGGCCCCGGCCCAGTCGCGGCTTAAATAGGCCTCGACCCCCCGGGTGAATTCCCGGCAAAGTTCGGCCAAAGGCTCGCCTTCACCGCCGTCCTCTTTCTTGCCCACCAATTCGTAAACGGTGGTGGCCGCGGTCTTCCCTTTGACCGCAATCAGGTCCACCGGGCGGAACCAGAATTCGTCCGCCACCTGGTCATAGGTGGCCTGGCTCACCAGGATCTGGGAATCATAGAGCCGGGTCACCCCTTCCAGGCGGCTGGCCAGGTTGACGTTATCCCCCATCACCGTGTAATTGATGCGTTCGCTGGAACCCACGTTGCCCACCACGGTCTCGCCGGTGGAGATGCCGATGCGGGTGGGAAAAACGGGTTTGCCGGCCGCGGCCCATTTTTGGTTCAGCGCCTTGATCCTTGCCTGGCACAGCAGCGCGGCCCGGCAGGCCCGGGAGGCATGGTCGTCATCCGGCAGGGGCGCGCCCCAGAAGGCCATGATGCCGTCGCCGATATACTTATCCACCGTCCCGTGATGCTCGCTGAGGATGCGGGTGAGTTCGTCAAAATATTCCGACAGGTGCAGCATCAGCTCTTCCGGCTCTGATTGCTCGGCAATGGTGGTGAACCCGGTGATGTCCGAGAAGAAGACGGTCAACTCCTTTTTATGCCCACCCAGGGTCGCGCCTTCCCCGGATTGAATCAGTTGCCGCACCAGCTCCGCGGGCACATATCTCCGGAAGGCTTGCAGTCCGGTACGCATGGCGGCCACGGCATTGCTCATCTGTTGGATTTCTTTGATGCGGGTCTTGATGGCGAAGCCGTCCTCGAAATGAAAGTCCTTGATCTTCTTGGTTTCTTCAGTCAAGAGCTTGATGGGGTTGGCTATGGCCCGGGCCAGGAGAACGGCCATTAAGATGGATACCAGCAAAATAAACAGGCAGATTAAAACCGTCACCTGAATAATCTCTTTGGCCGGGCCCACAAAATCGTCTTCAGACGCCAGCACCGCCACCTTCCACCTGGCCCCGAAGGACTGGGGAAATTCACGGATGGAGGCCAGGTACCGCTGTCCCTCGCTCTCCACCACCAACTTGTTCCGGCCGGTTTTAAGGTATTCCTCAAAAGCCGCGGAGATGCCGTCCTGGCCCAATTCTTCCACCTTCACGGGTCTGAGCTTGCCTTGTTCCTCTTTGACGATCCGGGAGGCTTCGGGAAAGGCCACCACTTCGTTTTTTTCATTGACAATGAAGGCGAGGCCGTCTTTCCCGATCTTTAAGCCTTTTAAGAAATTGGACATTTCATCGAGCTCAATGTCCGTCCCCCAAACGCCCAGGAGTTTGCCCTGATCATCTTTGAGGGGATAGGCCGCGGTTACCGCGGGCTTTTTGTTCCGGAAGAGGATATATAGATCGGTCCAAAAAGTTCCGCCGGTTTTTTTCGCGCCCAAATACCAGGGGCGGTCCCGGGGGTCATATTTGATATCGTTGGAAGTCTCGGTGCGCAGGACTGAGCAATAAGGATCGCAGTACTTAATGACGTCCCGGGGCGGCGAGGTTTGCCGCTCGATGATGCGCGTCTCGATATTGCCGTCCGGCAGCCGCCAGGACCTGAGGTAGTTTCCATGCTCGTCCCCGAAAAAAAGCATGCACATCTGGGGATAAGATTTGAGCACCCCCGCAGTATAGAATACTAATTGTTGATGATCGGCACAGGAAAGGACCCCGGTTTTGGCGAGCCTGGCGCTGATCTCCACCACCGTGGAAGCCGGCAGCAGGAAATTGGCGGTTTTTTCCATGACGTTCAAGCTTATTTGGTCCATCAGTTCATCGGCCGACTCCAGGACGATGCCCCGGGTTTGATAATAATTATAGGAAACGATGGGCAGCACCGTGAGCAGCAGCAGGCCCACGAAAGCCGTGACGATCCGCACGTAGAAACTGTGGCTGGTGAAAATGGTGAACAGGCCGGGCTTTTGATTTACTGACATCTTTTGGCTCCTGGAGGCCATTTAAAAGATATTCTCACGCAAAGCCGCAAAGGCGCCAAGACGCAAGAATATTAATATATCTTTGCGTCTTTGCGTGAGGTCTTTAATCATTGTCGGCATTTTCACCAATAACTACATAGGGCTTGACCTGGGCCAGCTTTTTCGGGCCGATGCCGGAGACCTGCTCCAGGTCGCCGATGTTCTTGAAGGGGCCATGGGTCTGGCGGTAGGCAACGATCCGCTGGGCCAGGGTCGGGCCGATGCCGGGGAGGGCCTCTAAATCCGCAGCCGCGGCGCGGTTCAGGTCCAGGGCCAACCCCAGGGTCATGAGTTTGGGGCCGTCCATGCGGCCCAGGCGGTACCGGCCCTCGCCGGTGACTTCCACCTTGCTGCCGGAGGCAAGTTTGGGGTCCGCCGGTCCCGGGGACGCGGCGGCGCCGGCTTCGGCCAGAACCTGGGAGAGGGCGGGAGGCTGGGGAAATTCAAAGACTCCGGGCCGGGCCGCGGCCCCGGCGACCTCCACATAAACGGGATGATTAGGGGTTGACGCCGGGGGAGGGGAGGGGGAGAGGCCGAAATTCCCCCGCCAGGCCCAGATTAGCAACAGAGCGGCCCCCAGAAGCAGGCTGACGCCCAGTTGGGTGCGGCTGAAATGAGGCATAAGTTGAAGGGGAAAAGGTTAACAGGGGAAGGGGGTGGGAGTTGCGGGTTGCGGGTTGCGGGTTATGAGGGGTGATTCTTTAACCCGCAACCCGTAACCCGCAACCCGTAACTTCCTTTTCCCCCGTTTATTTGCCGGACTTCTGTTCATCCTTAAACAGCTTATAATTAATGCCGTCCACCAACGCCTGCCAGGAGGCCTCGATGATGTCCGTGGCCACGCCCACGGTGCCCCACCAGTCATGGGCGTCCCGGGATTCGATGTTCACCCGGACCTTGGCGCCGGTGCCGCTCATGCCGGGCAGGACCCGCACCTTGTAGTCCTCCAGGCGCATCTCCGTGAGACGGGGATAGAAACGCACCAGGGCCTTAAGGAGGGCGTTGTACAGGGCGTCCACCGGCCCGTTGCCCAGGGCCGCGGTGTGGACTTCGTGCAGCCCCACCTTCACCCGGATGCTGGCCTCGGGGACGGGCGCAACGTCTTCCCCCACTTTCTGGTCAATGACCCGGTAGCCCAGGAGCTTGAAGAATTCCTTATAATACCCCCCCAGGGCCGCCATCAGCAAAAGGGCCAGGGAGGCGTCCGCGGTCTCGAACTGGTAGCCCTGGGACTCCAGTTCTTTGATCTTTTCCAGGGCTACCTTGATGCTGCTCTCTGCGGGAGGCAGCTTACCGCCCAGGTTAAGGAGTTCGTCCAGCTTCTTCAAGGCCGCCTGCACGGCCCGGTCGTGGGCCGCGGCCTCGAGACCCAATTCCTGGGCCTTAAGCAGGATGTTGCCCCGGCCCGAGAGGTCGGAGACCGGGATGGCCCGGACATTGCCCACGGACTCCGGCGTGATGTGCTCATAGGCCTTGGGATTGCGCTTCACCGCGGCGGCGTGGACCCCGCCTTTGTGGGCAAAAGCGCTCTGGCCCACATAGGGCTGGTAGCGGTGGGGGTGGATGTTGGCCAACTCGTAGACGAACCGGGACAACTCCGTCAGGCGCTTGAGGCTGGCATCCGGGATACAGTCAATCCCCATTTTCAGCTTGAGCGCAGGAATGATGGAAACGAGATTGGCGTTGCCGCAGCGCTCCCCGAAACCGTTGATGGTGCCCTGGACCTGGTCGCAGCCCAGCTCCACCGCGGCCAGGGAGTTGGCCACGGCCAGTTCCGAATCGTTGTGGGCATGGATGCCCAGGGGGACAGGTTCTTTATAATTGCCAAAATGTCCTTGTACAGCCTTGATGATTTCCACTATTTCGGAAGTCAGGGTGCCGCCATTGGTATCGCACAACACTAGGACATCTGCACCGCCATCGAACGCCCTCTCAAGAGTTTTTAAGGCATATTCCCGATCCTCTTTGAAGGCATCAAAAAAATGTTCAGCGTCGTAAAAGAGCTCACGCACCTCTTCCCTAAGGTAGGCCAACGAGTTTTGGATGAGTTCCAGGTTGTGTTCAGGTGTAGTCTGCAAGATTTCTTTCACCTGGAAGAGCGATGACTTGCCGAAAATGGTGATCACCGGGGCCCGGCTGATGAGCAATTCCTGGAAGACCGGATCTGACGTCGGGGGCCGGTCTTTATGGTGGGTGCTGCCGAAGGCCGCCACCCGGGTCTGCCCCAGGTTGTAGTTGCGGATTTCCTCGAAGAACTCCTCGTCCTTGGGATTGGACCCGGGCCAGCCGCCTTCGATATAGTGGAACCCCAGTTCCGCCAGCTTCCGGGCGATGCGGATCTTGTCGGCCAGAGAGAGGTTGAAATACTCGGCCTGGGTGCCATCCCGGAGGGTGGTGTCGTAGATCTTTACCTGGCGCATGGGGTACCTCGTGTAGGGTGCGTCTTACGCACCATTTTGGCGCGTGAGACGCGCCCTATTATTTTTTCTTCGGCGGCGGGTTTTCCAGGTCGAAGGCGTCATGGAGCACCCGCACTGCCAATTCTCCATATTTATCTTCGATGACGCAGGAAATTTTGATTTCCGAGGTGCTGATCATCAAAATATTGATCCCCGAGGCCGACAGGGCCTCGAACATGCGGGAGGCGATGCCCGCGTTGTTGCGCATGCCCACGCCGATGATGGAAACCTTGGCGATATTTTCGTCGCTGAGCACCTGTTGGGCCCCGATTTCTTGGGTCACGGGCTTTACCAGCGCCAGGGTTTTGTGCAGGTCGCCTTTGGGCACGGTAAAGGTGAGATCGGTCAAGCCGTCAATACTGGTGTTCTGAATGATCATATCCACTACGATATTGGCTTCCGCCACCGGCTTAAAGAGACGCACGGCGATGCCGGGGCGGTCGGGCACACGGGTGATGGTGACCCGGGCGTCGAGCTTGCTGAAGGCGACGCCGGATACCGGAATTGCTTCCATTTCTTCGTCCTCCGCAGTTACCAGAGTTCCAGGATGGGTGGTGAAAGTGGAGCGGACCCGCAAGGGCACGTCATAACGCTTGGCAAAGCCCACGGAGCGGATCTCCAGGACCTTGGCCCCCAGGGAAGCCATTTCCAGCATCTCGTCATAGGAGATGCGGTCCAGCCTCCGGGCCTTGGGGCAGATCCGGGGATCGGTGGTATAGACCCCGTCCACGTCCGTAAAGATTTCGCAGAGATCGGCCTTCAAGGCCGCGGCGATGGCCACCGCGGTGGTGTCCGAGCCGCCCCGGCCCAGGGTGGTGATATTGCCTCCTTCGTCCACCCCTTGGAACCCGGCCACGGTGACCACCCGGTTCTTTTTCAGTTCTTCCCTGATCCGGGCGGTGTCGATGCCGATGATCCGGGCCCGGCCATAACTGCGGTCGGTATAAATGCAGGCCTGATGGCTTAAGAGCGACGCGGCCGGCACGCCCTGGCCCCGGAGAAACATGCTAAATAAGGAGACCGTAACCTGCTCGCCGGTGGCCAGCAGCACGTCCAACTCCCGGGGGTCGGGTTCGTCGGCCAACTCCTTGGCCAGATTGATGAGGCGGTCCGTCTCCCCGGACATGGCCGACAGGACCACCACCATCTTGTTGCCATCGCGCCAATCCTTGACAACCCGGTTGGCCACGTTGGCGATGCGGTCGGGACCGGCCACCGAGGTGCCGCCATATTTTTGCACAATCAGGGACACGAAAGGTAACTCCAGACGATTTTTAAAATAGTTAATATACATTACTTGAAAAAAGAAAGAAAGCAAAGAACCCGGCAATCGCTGACAGGGACGATTCCTAAGAATATTGCACTTTTTCAAAGGGATAGCCGCTTGCCGGCAACTTGGCGCAAGACCAGGATTCGGCTGCATAATGAATTTTTAGATTGACGCTCTGGAAATATTGATGGTATTAAAAGAAAAATATCACAAGTGAAGGAGGCCAGTCAGATGGCTGCGACATTGATCAAAGGGGCTGAGGTAGCCGCCCAGATTCGTGAGGAATTGAAAGTAGAAGTTGCCGAACTCAAGGCCAAACACGGTATCACCCCGGGACTGGTCACCATCCTGGTGGGGGAAGACCCCGGGTCCGTGAGCTACGTCACCGCCAAGCAGAAGACCGCCCACGAACTGGGCTTCTACTCCGTGCAGGACAACCAGTCGCCGGACATCACCGAAGCCGCGCTGATGGGCTTGCTGGACAAGTATAATAAGGACCCCAAAATCCACGGCATCCTGGTGCAGTTGCCGCTGCCCAAGCACATCGACTCCAACAAGGTGCTCTACGGCATCAATCCCGACAAAGACGTGGACGCCTTCCATCCGGTGAACGTGGGCCGCATCCTGATCGGCAACTACGCGTTTTTGCCCTGCACCCCCGCGGGCTGCCAGGAACTCATCGTCCGGGCCTACGGCGACCCCAAGGGCAAGGAAGTCGTGGTGGTGGGCCGCTCCAACATCGTGGGCAAACCCATGGTGGCCATCATGATTCAGAAGAAGGTCGGAGCCAACGCTACGGTCACTTGCGTGCACACCGGCACCCCCAAAGAAAAGATCATCGAACATTGCAAGCGGGCCGATATCCTCATCGTGGCCGCGGGCGTGCCCAAGTACGTCCCTGCTGATTGGGTTAAACCCGGCGCGTGCGTCATCGACGTAGGCGTCAACCGCATCGGCAAAAGCGAAAAGACCGGCAAGGCCATCCTGGCCGGCGACGTGGACTTCGAGAGCGTGAAAGAGGTCGCCTCTTTCATCACCCCGGTGCCCGGCGGCGTGGGCCCCATGACCATCACCATGCTCATGAAAAATACGGTCATGGCCGCCAAACTGGCCGCGGGATTGGTGAAGCTGTAACAATTAATTAACCACAAAGGCACAAAGATACCAAGAGGCACAAAGAAATTATTTATGCCTTGGCAGAGCCAAGGCATAAATGAATTAATTCTTTGTGTGTCTTGGTGTCTTTGTGCCTTTGTGGTTAGATTTTTATCCGTCCAAATTCGGCGAAAACGCGGCGGTGAGGAGTTCCCGGGCGATTCTCTCCGGCTCCTGGGAGTGGTATTCCACGATCCTTTTCAGATGGAAAAAACTCTCCGCGTCCATGAGGTTGAAATCGATGGCGGTTTCCGAGGGGATGGCGCGGATGATGCGGCCCAGGATCACGGCCCGGACGGGTTCCGCCTCATCCTCCTGAGTCAGGTTCAGGATCACCCGGCAGACCTGGCCCTCTTGGAAAATCTTGTCCGTGCTGCAGAGCATTCCCTTAAGGCTTAAGTTACGGGTCTGCACCCTGACCGGCTGATTGTCAACGGCAACCAATGCCTCAAAGCGGAATTTGACCCTGGTGCGTTTCCGGCGTTCTCTGGCCATTAACCGACCTTCCAGAAAGAAGTGGCGACGGGATCTTCCCGGTTAACAAAATCCCGGTTGCCAGGAGCGTTCTTCACTCCCTTCCTGATTATCGGTTCCATCCAGGGTAAACTTGAACTTAAAATAAATTACATGAAGCCGGGGAAAATCTCCTTAAAGAACAGTTGCATCTGCTTCCAGGAACGGCCCGCGGCGCGTGAATCGTAGGCCGCGCCTTTGGACTTGTCGCTGCCGGCCTCAGGGTTGCTGAAACTGTGCACCGCACCGCCGTAAAAGACCATCTGCCAGTCCGCGCCCGCCTTCCCCAGGGCCTGCTGGAAAGCGGCGATCTCCTCCGCTTTGATATGCGGGTCTTCGGCCCCGTGGAGCACCAGGATTTTCGCCTTGATGTTTTTCATGTCCTCCGGTTTTGGGGTCACAAGACCGCCATGGAAGCTGACCACTCCCGCCAGATCGGCGCCGGCGTAAGCCAATTCCAGAACGGTGGTGCCGCCGAAACAAAAACCGATGGCCGCCAGGTGCTTGGGGTCCACCAGCTTGTTTTTCTTTAGCAATTCCAGGCCGGCCAGGGCCCGCTGCCGCATCAAGGGCGTACCCCGGAGATGGCCCGCCAGTTTGCGGGCTTCCTGGGGGTCTTTGGTGACCACCCCTTTGCCATACATGTCTATGGCCAGGGCTACCACGCCCATTTGCGCCAGTTGCCGGGTCCGGTTCTTGACGTAATCATTGAGGCCCCAGAACTCATGCACCACCAGCACACCGGGGCGGGTTCCCTTGATGGCGTCGTCATAGGCCAAAAAACCTTCCAGAACCGTGCCATCCTGCTTATATTCAACACTCTTGGTCACCACCCCGGCGTACGCCCCTCCGGCCAGGGCCAGGGCCAAAATCACGGCCAGCAAATATTTCATCTCCGCCTCCTTTCCAAAGATTTACGAATTTTCCGGCAGTATCCAAAAGATAAGCAGGCGGGGGCGCTGATGCTATAGACCGAAGAATAAAAGTTCCGGGTTCCAAGTTCCGAGTTCCGAATGAGGAAAAAGGAACCATAAACTCGGAACTCGGAACTCGGAACTAAAAAAGGCACAGGCTTCCGCCTGTGCCTGAAATATCAAAACCTGTTAGACTCCTTACTTGGGTTGCTGCGCCGGTTTTTCCTGCTTGGGTTGCGGAGTCTCCGGCTTTGCCGGCGGGACCGGTCCCGGTTTGGGTGGTTCCACCTTGGGTTTTACCGGCGGATGTGCGCCTATCGGCGGATGTGTGCCTGCCGGTGGCTGCGTTTGTTTCGCTTTCTCCTGCAACTTGGTGAAGATGGGTTTCATCTCCGTGTTAAGCTGGGGCATCATCTCCCGCATGTACCCGGAAAACTTGACCCGGGCCGATTTTCCCGCGGGGGAGCCGAAGAACGCGGCCATGGCGTTGATCTCATCCGGGGTAAAGTGTTTGACCAAGGCGGTCTCACTGATCTGGTAAGTCTTTTCCAGCAAGTTTTTGTCGTTCAGGGCTTCCTGGAATTCCTTGCGGGCATCTTCGGGCATCCGTTGGATCATATTGCCCGTAATATTCTGTAGCAGTTCCTGGGGAGGCACTGCCTCCAAATACTTTTTGGCCGCAGCCTTGCGGTTCTCCGGAGTATCGGCCACCGGCCCGGCGGCGCTGGGGGCCGCAGGCTGGGTGGATGTGGGTTTGTCGCCGCAGGCCGCGGCCAGGATGATGAGGAACAGCGCCGGAATCCATTTACTCTTGAGCATGAATCCTCCAACAACAGCAGAATTTTTCCTTTTCGCTTCCATTATGTTAGGCACTCAGCATTTAATTTCAAGCTTTTTAATTAGTATCGGCTGTTAGCGGCCCGGTAGGGATGCCTTAGTAAACGGAAAAGCCGTAAGGCAGGACGGTTTTTGAAGTTTGCATATCCAGTGGGACAAATTCCGCTTCCAGGGAATTTTCTTGCACCTTCAGGTAGGCCAGACAAACCGGCAGGGTGAAGCGCCGGGGGCCGGCCGAACCGGGGTTGAGAAAGAGGACGCCGTTTTTCCGTTCCAGATGGGGGCGGTGGGAGTGGCCGAAGACGACCGCGGCAAACCCCGCGGCCTTGGGGGCCAGGTCCAGGGCATGAAGGTCGTGGAGGACGTAGATCCGGACTTCTCCCACCTCCACCACTTCGGTCTGCGGCAGGGCCAGGGCCCATTCCCCCCGGTCGGTGTTGCCCCGGACCGCTTTGACCGGCGCGATTTCGCTTAACTTCTCCAGGATTTCCGGAGAGCCGATATCCCCCGCGTGGATGATGAGGCTGACCCCTTTCAGGGCCTCCAAAGCCTGGGGGCGCAAAAAGCCGTGAGTGTCGGAGATGACGCCGATACGCATAATCAGTGGACAGTCGCCAGTGGTCAGCGGCCAGTGTTTTTCACTTGGAACTTGGAATCTGGAACCTGGAACTATTACTGCTCACCGCTCGCAAACCACTGCGGCCTCTATGGGCCCCGGGGCGCAGATATCATCTTCGAAGCAGGTCTTGGAGAAGTCCTGCTCCAGGACCACGGGGTAATCCCCGGAGAAGCAGGAAAGGCAGTAATTGTCGTGGTCCATCTGGGTGGCGGCCACCATGCCGTCCAGACTCAAGTAACCCAGGTAATCCAGGCCCAGGAAATCCCGGATCTGCTCGATCTCCTGCTGGGAGGCGATGAGTTCCCCCTTGCTGGAAAAGTCGATGCCGTAGTAGCAGGGGAAGCGGGTGGGCGGGCAGCTTACGAGTAAGCTCACTTCCTTGGCCCCGGCCTCCCTGAGGGACTTGACCCGGGAGCGGGTGGTGGTGCCCCGGATGATGGAGTCCTCCACCACCACTACCCGCTTGCCTTTGAGGATATCCCGAACCGGGTTGAGTTTCACCTTCACCGAGAAATCCCGCATGGTCTGGGAGGGCTGGATAAAGGTGCGGCCCACGTAGTGGTTGCGGATGACGCCGAATTCAAAGGGAATCCCGCTGGCCTCGGCATAGCCCAGGGCCGCATAAATACCGGAGTCGGGGAAGGGCATGACCAGGTCGGCCTTGATGGGATGCTCCCTGACCAGGGCCGCGCCCAGGCGTTTGCGCACCAGGTACACGCTTTTGCCGAAGACCTGGCTGTCGGGCCGGGCGAAATAGATGTATTCGAAGATGCAGTGCCGGGGGTGCTCGGGGGGAAAAGGCTTATGGGAGTGGAGGCCGTTCTCGTCAATGACCACGATCTCTCCGGGTTCCACGTCCCGCCAGTAGTCCGCCTGCACCAGGTCCAGGGCGCAGGTCTCCGAGGCCGCGACCCAGCCGCCATTCAATTGCCCCAGGCTCAGGGGCCGGAAACCGTGGGGGTCCCGGGCGGCAATGACCTTGTCCGCGGTGGCCAGCACCAGGGAATACGAGCCTTTGAGGTGCTCTAAGGCGTTGATCAGGGACTCCACCGTGTCCGCGCCCCGGTGCCGGGCCATAAGGTGGACGATGACCTCGGTATCCATGGTGGACTGGAAGATGGAGCCGCCTTCCTCCAGGCTGCGGCGGATCTCCCGGGCGTTGGTGAGCGTGCCGTTATGGCCGACGGCCAGGCTGTGGCCGGCGTGCTGCACCACGAAAGGCTGGGCGTTAACCAGGAGTGTCGAGCCGGTGGTGGAGTAGCGCACGTGGCCGATGGCCAGGTGCCCGGGAAGCTGCTCCAGGACCTGAGGATTGAAGACCTCGGACACCAGCCCCAGGCCCCGATGCTGGCGCACCCGGCAGCCGTCCGCGCTGACGATGCCGCAGGACTCCTGGCCCCGGTGCTGAAGCGCGTAAAGCCCGAAATAAGTAAGCCGGGCCGCGTCCGGATGGCCGTAAATGCCGAAGATGCCGCATTTCTCCCGGGGCCGGTCAGAGGCGTCGGGATGGCCGGCCGGGGAGGCGTGTTCCGTGTTCCGTGATCCGTTTTCCGTAATATTCATGGCCTGATGGGCAGGTTAGGCAGAGTAAATTTAATTATGTGGAAATCTTAACATGAATTTCATATTTTTGGTAGTTGGAGGATTTGCCCTGCCACAAAAACAAACACAAAAACAAAACCCAAAAAACATGTGGCACAGGCGTCCCGCCTGTGTTTTTTAATGCATAAAAAAAGGAAACTGGCGAATGAGGGGATAGTCAATGACCGTGTTTGTACGCGTCTCCTCTAGGAAGGATATCATAAACGGTGACCAATCTATTTCTATCGTCAATTTCATACATTACGCGCCAACCGCCAACTTGATACCGATAATCGGATATAAGTCCTTTTAATTTCTTAATGTTGGGGTGGCACCGAGGTTCTTCCTCCAATTTGGCGAAACAATTATCCAGACCTATTCTTAATTTCGGGGGGAGTTTGAGGTAAATTTTTCTGGCCGTTTTAGTGAGCTTGACTTCATACAGCATTTTTCTCAAGCTCTTTCTTGAGGTCACGCCAACTAACCACCTCGCCTTTGGCAATTTCTTCCTTGCCTCTGGCAATAGCCTTCAATTCTTCCTCTGTGGGCTCCACTTCCTCCGGCTCCTGGGCAAAACGGATGTATTCCAGGACACCTTCTAACGCATCTTCAGAGAGGCTATCCAGGTTTTTGATAATTTCTTCCCGAAGGTTCATGGCAGTTTCTCCCTAATAACTTACGTGCCGATTCTTCTTAAATAACAGTTCTTCCTTGGCGAACCTTGTGTTTGCCCGGCGTTCAAGGGCGAACACAAGGTTCGCCTCTACAATTTACAACAGAATCTTGGAATCATACAAGACCTTGCCCCGGTCCAGGGCTTCCCGGATCAGGGGATCGCCTTGCGGTTCCCCCGGTATTTCCCTCAAAATCACTTCCCCACCTCCTCATGATACTCCTGCAAACTCTTCACTTCCAGCTTCCCCTGTTTCATGGCGTGGATGGACTCCAGGGTGGCTCTGGCCGCGGCGATGGTGGTGGTGTAAGGGATGTTGTATTCCAGGGCGGCGCGGCGGATGGAGTAGGAGTCCGCGGGGGTGTAGCGGCCTTCGGGGGTGTTGACCAGCAGGTGAATCTCCTGGTTTTTGACGCAGTCGATGATGTGGGGCCGGCCTTCCCGGATTTTATAGACCTTGGTGACTTTCAGGCCGTGTTTCTGCAAATACGCGGCGGTGCCCGCGGTGGCGTAGAGGTTGAACCCTTCCGCCGCAAACCCCTGGGCCACGGGCAGGGCCGCGGCCTTGTCCGGGTCCTTGACGCTGAAGAGCACGCCGCCGGTGAGCGGCAGAATCTGGCCCGCGGCTAACTGGGACTTAGCGAAAGCCAGCCCGAAGTCCGTATCCAGGCCCATAACTTCACCGGTGGAACGCATCTCCGGCCCCAACATGGGGTCCACCCCGGGGAAGCGCCGGAAGGGAAAGACGGATTCTTTCACCGCGAAATAGGGCGGCTCGATTTCTTTGGTAAATCCCAGTTCCTCCAGGGTATGCCCCAGCATCACTTTGGTGGCCAGTTTCGCCAGGGAGACGCCGGTGGCCTTGGAAACAAAAGGCACGGTGCGGGAGGCCCGGGGGTTGACCTCGAGCACAAAGACCTGGCCGTCTTTCACCGCGAACTGGATGTTCATCAACCCCACCACGCCTAATTCCTCCGCCAAGGCCCGGGTCTGGCGCTTGATCTCCTCCTGGGTGTCTCTAGACAGCGAATAGGGCGGCAGCACGCACGCGGAATCTCCAGAGTGGATGCCCGCCTCTTCGATGTGCTCCATGATGCCGCCGATAACCGTGCGCTTACCGTCGCTGATGGCGTCCACGTCCACCTCGATGGCGTCTTCCAGGAATTTATCGATGAGGATGGGGTGCTCAGGCGAAGCCTCCAGGGCCCAATTCATGAAATTGACCAGCCCCGCATCGTCGGCCACGATCTGCATGGCCCGGCCCCCTAACACGTAAGATGGCCGCACCAGCACCGGGTAAGTGATGCGGTGGGCCACTTCCAGGGCCTGCTCCACGGTGCGCACCGTGTCGTTGGGGGGCTGCTTGAGGTTCAGTTTTTGTAAGAGCTGCTGAAAGAGTTTCCGGTCTTCAGCCCGGTCGATGGCCGTGGCGGAAGTGCCCAGAATATGCACCCCGGCCCGGCCCAGGGGCACGGCCAGGTTCAAAGGGGTCTGGCCGCCGAACTGGAGGATCAGGCCCTTGGGCTTTTCCGCGGCCGCGATGTGCAGCACGTCCTCCCGGGTCAGGGGCTCGAAATAGAGCTTGTCCGAGGTGTCGTAGTCCGTGGACACCGTCTCCGGGTTGGAGTTGACCATGATGGACTCGACGCCCATTTCCTTTAAGGCAAACGAGGCCTGGCAGCAGCAGTAGTCGAACTCGATGCCCTGGCCGATGCGGTTGGGGCCGCCCCCCAGGATCATCACCTTCTCCCGGTGGGTCTCCCGCACTTCGTCTTCCCACTCGTAGGTGGAATAAAAATAAGGGGTATAGGCCTCGAACTCCCCGGCGCATGTGTCCACCAGTTTATAAACCGGGGTGACGCCGTGCTCCCGGCGCATCAGCGCCAGATGCTCCTCGCCGCCTCCCCAGAGCCGGCTAAGTTGCACGTCGGAGAAGCCGTATTCCTTGGCCTGGCGTAGCATGTCCTCCAACTGGTCCTGGCCCCGGCCCTGGTTGAGCAGGTTGCCGAAGGCGGCCAATTCCCCGGTGAAGGCCACCAAATCCTGAATCTGGTGCAGGAACCAGGGGTCGATGGCGGTGAGGCCATAAACTTCCTCCACCGTCATACCGTCCTGGAAGGCCTGGCGCAGGTAGAAAAGCCGCTGGGAATTGGGGATGCGCAGCTTGCAGCTCAATTCCTCCCGGGAGAGCTCCGGCAGGTCCTTGCCGTCCGCGCCCAGGCCGAAGCGGGCGATCTCCAGGGAGCGGATGCCCTTCTGCAGGGCCTCCTTGAAGGTGCGGCCGATGGCCATCACTTCGCCCACGGACTTCATGGCGGTGGTGAGGAAATCCTGGGCCCCGGGGAATTTTTCAAAGGCCCAGCGGGGAATCTTCACCACACAGTAATCGATGGTGGGTTCAAACGAGGCGTAAGTCTCCCGGGTGATGTCGTTTTTGATTTCATCCAGAAGGAAACCCACGGCCAGCTTGGCCGCGATCTTGGCGATGGGGAAGCCCGTGGCTTTGGAGGCTAACGCGGAGGAACGGGACACCCGGGGGTTCATTTCGATGATTACCATTTCGCCATTCCTGGGGTTGATGGCGAACTGGATGTTGGAGCCGCCCGTCTCCACCCCGATTTCCCGGATGATGGCGATGGCCGCGTCCCGCATCTCCTGGTATTCCCGGTCCGTGAGGGTCTGGGCCGGGGCCACGGTAATGGAGTCGCCGGTGTGCACGCCCATGGGGTCCACGTTTTCGATGGAGCAGATGATGACCACGTTGTCCGCGAAGTCCCGCATCACCTCCAGTTCGAATTCCTTCCAGCCCACCACCGATTCCTCCAGCATGACTTCGGTGATCATGCTGGCTTCCAGACCCTGGGACGACAAATCCTTCAGGTCCTCCAGGTTGTAGGCGATGCCGCCGCCGGTGCCGCCCAGGGTGAAGCTGGGGCGGACGATGATGGGGTAGCCGATCTCCGGGGCCGCGGCCACGGCTTGCTCCAAGGTGCGGACGATGGCGCTCCGGGGCACGCGCAAGCCGATCTTGGTCATCGCGTCCCTGAACAGCTCCCGGTCTTCCGCCTTTTTGATGACCTGGGGGTTGGCGCCGATCATCTCCACCCCCAGCCGTTCCAGGATACCGGTGTCCGCCACGGCGATGGCGCAATTCAGCCCGGTCTGGCCGCCCAGGGTGGGAAGGATGGCGTCGGGGCGCTCCCGTTCGATGACCTGGCAGACCATCTCCGGGGTGATGGGCTCGATGTAGGTGCGGTCCGCCATCTCCGGGTCGGTCATGATGGTCGCGGGGTTGGAGTTGATGAGCACCACCTCAAAGCCTTCTTCCCGCAGCGCCTTGCAGGCCTGGGTGCCGGAG
Source organism: Deltaproteobacteria bacterium (assembly GCA_003599195.1). Classification (GTDB taxonomy): domain Bacteria; phylum Desulfobacterota; class Desulfobaccia; order Desulfobaccales; family 0-14-0-80-60-11; genus SURF-52. The sequence continues at coordinate 15,670 of QZIZ01000082.1, forward strand.
TAGTCGAATTCACAGGCCTGGGAGATGATGATGGGTCCCGAGCCGATGATTAAGATCTTCTTGATGTCAGTGCGTTTGGGCATACTTTTTCATATCGTTTTGATGAAATTATTTCAATGCTTAGGGAACAGTTTACCGTTTAAATAAGCGGGGGGCAAGAAGGAAGGCCATCGGTAGTGTGGACTTCCTTCGGCGTGCATCTGCGTGCATCGGCGGTTAAATATTTTAACCGCAGATGCACGCAGAT
>QZIZ01000060.1 GCA_003599195.1 Deltaproteobacteria bacterium
GCTTTTATTGGACCCGGAGCTGCGCCGGGCCTTTTTGGGCGCGGGCTCCGGCGACAACCCGGCCGCGTCCCGCCTGGGCGCGGCCGGACTCACCAATATCAGACTGGAAAAACCGGATATGAGAAAACAGACCTTTATGCCGCCTTTTAAAACCGTGGACGAGCTTCACGCCCACCAGCTTCAGGGGCTGAAGTGGAGCGTGCGCCATGCGTTCGAAGGTTCGAGTTTTTACCGCTCCCGCCTGGAGGCCGCGGGCCTCACCCCTGAGGACATCCGTTCCCTGGAGGACTTAAGGAAGCTGCCCCTGACCACCGGGGAGGACCTTCGGGACGGCTACCCCTTCCCCTTCCGGGCCGCGCCTTATGAGCAGATCGTGCGCATCCACGCAAGTTCCGGCACCACGGGCAAACGCAAGATTCTGTGCTATACCCAGAAGGACCTGGACGATTGGGAACATTTTTTCGCCCGGGCCTACGAGATGGCCGGGGTCACGCCCTTGGACCGGGTGCAGATCGCGGTGGGCTATGGGGTGTGGACCGCAGGCGCGGGCTTCCAGGCCGGGGTGGAAAAACTCGGGGCCATGGCCGTGCCCGTGGGGCCGGGGAACGTGGACATGCACTGCGAATTCCTGGTGGACCTGCAGAGCACGGTGCTCTGCTGCACCGCGTCCATGGGTCTCTTGATGGCCGAAGAGGTGCACAAGCGGGGCATCGCCGACAAGATTAATCTGAAAAAGGTCATCTACGGTTCGGAGCGTTCCAGCGTGTCCATGCGCAAAAAGGTCTCGGAGCTTTTCGGGGGCGTGGAGCTTTTCGACATCCCCGGCATGACCGAACTCTATGGTCCGGGGACGGGCATCGAGTGCCCGGACCACGACTGCATCCATTATTGGGGGGATTACTATCTCCTGGAAATCCTGGACCCGGAGACGCTGGAGCCTCTGCCCGACGGCGAATGGGGGGAGATGGTGGTGACCACGCTGACCAAGGAGGCCGCGCCCTTGATCCGTTACCGCACCCGGGACATCACCCGCATCATCCCCGGGCCTTGCACCTGCGGGTCCATCCTCCCCCGGCACTCCCGCATCCGGGGCCGCACCGACGACATGTTCAAGTTCCGGGCGGTGAACATCTACCCTTCGAGCATCGACAAGATTCTCTCGGAGATTCCGGGCCTGGGTTCCGAATACCAGATTCACCTGACCCGGGACGCGGCGGGCCGGGACCATATGCTGCTGAAAGTGGAGCGGGGCGAGGGGGTGGAGCCGGGCCGGGCCGACGAACTGGGGCGGGAGATCGTTTACGTGGCCAAACACAAGCTCCTGGTGACCCCGGCGGTGGAGGTGGTGGAATACGGCGCCCTGCCCCGGACGGACCGGAAGAGCAAAAGGGTTTTTGATACGCGGATTATGGATTCCGTGATATAAAGATTACAATATTAAGCATATTTTTAGGTGGTTAAGGAAATGACCAGCCAACCATCAGGCCTGCCGGATGATGAGGTGTTGCGGGAGATTCTGAGACGGCTGGTGACCGCCTTCCAACCCGAGCGGGTTTATCTCTTTGGGTCCAAGGCCAGGAATGATGCCTCGCCTGATAGCGACTACGATCTGATGATCGTGGTTGCTGATGATGCCCCTCCGGAAAAAAGGCGGAGCCGCCTGGCTTATCAGGCGTTGCGGGGCACCCGGGCAGCGGCTGACATCCTGGTCTGGACCAAGGAAGCCTTTGACAGCCGTCTGCACCTTCCTGCCTCATTGCCCGCAACCATCGCCAGAGAAGGGAAGCTGCTTTATGCCGCCTGATCCTGTTTTGGTGGCAGAAACCAGGGCTTGGCTGCAAAAGGCCGCGACCGATCTACGGGCTGCCCAACATGACCTGGCTGCGGTTCCTCCCATTATGGATGATGCCGCGTTTCATTGCCAACAGGCGGTAGAAAAACTATTTAAAGCTTTTCTCATGTGGCACAGCATACCTTTTCGCAAGACCCATAGCTTGGAAGAGCTTGGCGAGCAATGCCTGGATTTAGACATATCATTGAAGGATATGGTCGACCGGGCCGTGCCCCTGACTGAATTCGCCTGGAAGTTTCGTTATCCCGGTGAGCCGGAGGAGCCTTCCCTTCAAGAGGTCCAAGAGGCATTGCATATCGCTCATGAGATTCAAATGGCTATCCTTTCCCGACTACCTCAGGAGGTTCAGGCTATAAGATAAAAAGACTCTAACCATCCCGAAGATGAAGGTGGTGGAATACGGCGCGCTGCCCCGGACGGACCGAAAGAGCAAGCGGGTTTTTGATACGCGGATTACGGATTCCGTGATTTGAGTTTCTCGCAAAGACGCAAAGAGCGCAAAGAAAACAAGATTATTATCACCGATTCCATGATATAGATGGAAAAATAGGGTAGATGCCTTTTCCAGGAGTTAATTATGAAGAAGCTTGTTTGCGTATTTGCCATTATGCTGCTGCTGGCCCTGGCGGGCTGCGCCGGCCAGATTGAGGGCGGAGGAACGGTGTCGCCCCGGCCGATTCCTTCCGGCAATTTTAATTGGGGTGCGGACGCGGTCTGCTCCCCGGGATGTCCCCCGGGGATGAGTGGGTCCTGGTGACAGGCCGGAGAATTTTGGAATTAAACACAACAGGCCCAAACATTTCGCAGATCACAAAACCATGAAACGGGACATATCTCTTCAGGTGAATGAGATAACTCATGAGCTAATCGATTATATTTGCCGGCGAATTATCGAGGCTATTAATCCATGTCAGATAGTTTTATTCGGATCACAAGCCCGGGGTGAGGTGGTTCGAGGTAGCGATCTGGATTTGCTGGTGGTGCACGATAGTCCGGAAACTGACAGGCAAATTCGCCGGCAATTGGAAAAGCTGTTCCTGCATAGACGTTTTGGTCTGGATTTGCTGGTCCGCACCCCCGCAGAAGTGGCCAGAAATATGGACGACGGCAATCCATTTTACACGGAACATATTTTTGGTCGTGGCATAATCCTTTACCAGAGAAAAAATGTCCAACCCACCGGTTGAAACCCCGGCTGAATGGCTGCGGTTTGCCGAGGAAAATCTGGGTGTGGCCCAACGGGAGATGGGCCATGATTCTCCAGCCTTTCGCACCGTTTGTTTCCTTTGCCAGAGTGCCGCAGAAAAATACTTGAAAGGCTATTTAATCGCGCAGGGATGGTCCCTGGAGAAAACCCACGATATCGTGGTGTTGTTGGGCATGTGTGCCGACTATAACGAAGGTTTTATTCAGCTCCTGGAAGGCGGGGCCATTTTGAATGAGTATATCGTAGCCGGGCGATACCCCGGTGATTTGACCCTGGAAACCATAGATTAATCTGAAGCTGAAGAAGCATTGGCAATAGTACTGCAGAAAGGAGAATTGGTGAAGAAACTCCTAAAAATCGCTTAAGTGATAAATATTTTGCGTCTTGCTTTGCGCCTTTGCGTCTTTGCGTGAGGCTATCTTTTCCGCAGAACGCAAAAGCGCAGAGAAAAAAGATTGCGCCCGGGCGCAATCTTTTTTTTACCCTTTGTGTCCCGGGGGTCTTTTATGGTAAAGGTGAAAAATGCGCCAAGGAAACCAGAGGAGGAATCATTCATGAAGAGCAGGCTGATCATTATCCTGGTGGCGGTCGCCCTGGTGGGAGCCGTGTCAATGACGGCCCAGGCCGCGGACCCGAAAGAACCCATTAAACTGGGCGCGTTCTTTGCCTTGTCGGGACCTGCGGCCCCCATCGGCACCCCCACCAAGCTGGTGGCGGAAATGGTGGTGGACAAGATCAACAAGGAGGGCGGCATCAACGGCCGCAAAATCGTGCTGGTGATGGGCGATACCGAATCAGACCCGGCCAAGGCGGCCACCATCGCCAAGAAATTCATCCACACCGATAAGGTGGCGGCCATCATCGGCCCCACCACTACGGGTTCGGGTATGCAGGTGAAGAAGATCGTGGAGGAAGCGGGCATCCCCACCTTCATGACCGTGGGGGGCGATCCCGTGATCATGGGGGGCGAAAAGCTGGGGTCCTTCAATAACGTGTTCAAATCCCCCCAGCGCTCCTCCACCGCGGTAAAAAAGCTTTACAGCTACCTGAAGGACAAGAAACTCACCAAAGTAGCCCTGCTCACGGCCTCCGACCCCTTCGGCAAGGACGGCGTGGTCTGGCTGGAGAAGCTGGCCCCGGAATTCGGCTTGACCCTGGTGGCCAAGGAGTCCTTCGGCCCCAAGGACATTGACATGACCGCGCAACTCACCAAGATCAAGAACGCCAATCCCCAGGCCATCGTGGTCTGGACCATCGGGCCAGCGGGGGCCATCATCGCCAAGAATAAGGCGCAGTTGGGCATCAAGATCCCCCTGTTCCAGTGCCACGGCCAGCCGGGGCCGGAGTACATCCAGTTGGCCGGCAAGGCCTCGGAAGGGGACGCCATGCCCGCCACCAAGCTGATGGCCGCGGCCGAACTGCCGGATAAAGACCCACAGAAGAAGGTGATCCAGGAATTCATCAAGCTCTACAAGGACCAGTATAAGTTCGATAAGCAGTTTCCCATCAACACCCACTCCGGGTATGCCTGGGACGCCATTTACATCGTGGCCAACGCCATGAAAAAGGCGGGCACGGACCCCAAGGCCCTGCGGGCCGCCATCGAGGGGACCAAAGGTTACGTGGGGGTTTCCGGGATTTATAACCTGACGCCTGAGGACCACAACGGCCTGGACGTGGATTCCATGGTCATCGTCCAGGTCAAGGACGGGAAGTTCAAGCTGGCGAAATAAGAGTCGGCGAATTCTCTGAAATTGTCTCGATGGGGCCGGGGCAGGCACAGATCGCAGCGGCTGCGCCCCGGCCCTTTGTTTTCATCAGATCTCTGTGAAGAGGCGCTCGTATTCCCCCAGGAGCTTTTCGTATTCGAGCTGCAGTCGATTTCTCTGTCTGTTGGCCAGGTGCAGTTTTTCATCCATCTGAAATAAGGCTTTTTTCAGGGACTCATTTTCCTGGAACATATTTTGGGTGGTGTCGAATCGCTCCCTGGACGATTCCAGAAGATGGCATTTCTTTTTGAGAGATTGTAGTTCGTTGCTCAGGGATAGCCGTAGATTTGCATTTTCTAAGGCATCTTCCTCCTGGCGTGAAATCTTCAGGTGCAACAATCTGATCTCTTCTTTTAACTGCTTGTTTTCATTGTAAATGCTCTCCAGATCGGATTGGGTGAGGCGCAGGGAAAGTTCTTTTTCCGAAAGCTTATCTAGTAATTCCTGGCGTTCTTTCTTAAACTGTTCCCGTATCTCCAGGATTTGGGCCCGCACCCGCTGGGAACGGCTCCGGAGGTTCTGGACCGTGTCCGGGGAGACTTCCTCTCCCAGTTCCAGACGGCAAAAGATGGGATCCAGGTCCTCATTGATCCGGCCTATTGCCGATAGAGCATCCTCCTGGCTCTCCTCCTGCTGGGCCAGCCCGCCTTTCTGGACAAAATCGACTAGGGCTTTGTTCCTCTCATCCAGCCGGAAGTTAATTTCCTTGAGGTAATGGATCTGGATGGTTTGCTGTTGATTGATCGCCTGAAGTTTACTCACCAGATTCTGCAGGTAAGTCATTTCATCCAAAGATTCAGCAAGGGTAGCCTTCTCCACTACCTTATTTTTGGGCCCGGCCAGCCCAGGGATAAGATTACGCCACTCCATATCCGCCACCAAAAGCCATAACGCCGAGATTAAGACGGCAAGTTTTCAAGACGGTTTTCAGGTCCCCCAGGTGAGAGAAACTCCCCGGCCCGACAACTAGTTGATTTGCATATTGGGACATCTCGTTCTGCCTCAGGCGATTAACTTTTCCGCTTCTAAAAATCCGTTCCCCCTGCGATTCTCTCGGCCATGATTTCCTGGAGCCTGGCCCGATGAGACTCAAGAGTCTCTTCCGCCTTTTTCCTGGCGCTGATATCCCGGAAGGAACAGATGATCCCGGCCGTGGCTCCTTCTTCATCAAGGACAGGGGTCTTCAAGACCTGCAACCACTGTTTGCCTTGGGCGCCGGTGACTTCCCGGTCCTTCGCCACGGATTGGCCGGATTCCATGACCCGTAAATCCTCCCGGCGGTAAATATCGACTTCGGCAGGGGGAAATAAATCTTGGTCTTTCCTGCCTAGAATCTCTTCTTCAGTCCTTCCCAGGAACCGGCAGAAGGCCGGATTGACGGCCCGGTAATCGAGGTCCCGGTCTTTAAGGACGATCAAGTCCGGAATGGTACGGAAAATGGTCCTCAGCAAGTTTTGCTGCCGTTGCAGGGCCTTATGGGCCTGGTCCCGCTGCACGGCGCCGCCGATGATGCCGGCTGCGGCTTTCAGGGCTTCGATTTCTTCGGCGGACCACTCCCGCTCGCCCAAGGAATCCTCGAAACCGATGGCCCCCCACCAGTTGCCTTCCACAAAGATGGGGACATCAATAATCGACGTCTTCCGGCCCCATTTCCGAAAACAGCCCCAAACCGGCAGTCCCCGGGAAAGAGAAGCGGCCCAATTTTCCATGCCCCCGGCGTCCCAGGAGAAATCATCATATGTAGGCTGATCCACTCCCGGAGCAAAGTCCGGAGAATACCATCTGCAAAAAAGTCTGGCTTCCAAAGAGCCTGCATCATCCCGATAATTTTCAAAGACGCTGACCTGGCCCACTCTGGTGGCCCGGCTTAAACGTTCCAGAACCTCCGAAATATTTTTCCGCCAATCAATGGTCTTCAAAAAACCTTCAGCCGCGAAGCTGACTGCCTCCAGGATGGCATCCCGGCGTTTCAAGGCTTCCAGGGCCCGGTTGAGTTTGGTGATATTCCGCAGAGCGCCGATAATCGCCGGTCTTTCCTGGAATTCGGTTAGGGTGCTGTGAATCTCGACATCGATCCGGGCGCCGTCTTTTCTGCGGCCCCGCACGGAATAGATGAGTTTTTCTATTTCTCCCGACAAGCGTCTGCGGATATTGTCCTGTACCAAAGGCCAATCCTCGGGGGCCACCAAGTCTTCAGGGGACCGATTGATGATTTCCTCTTGGGTATAAGCAAAAATCTCCGCAAACTTGGGATTGACATAGCGAAAGACGCCATCTTGAAGGATATAGATGCCGATCAGCGATTGTTCCACCAAGGTCCGGAATTGAACCTCAGCGTCCAATTGACTCAGGATTCCTAGAGGGGGGGACATGGCCTCTTTTTCCTCACCTTCCCTTCCCGGTTACAGGTTGATCAAGCCAGACTCCGGAAAGGGTTCCACAGCCGCTTCCCGGAGGCGCAATTCAACAGGCAGGCGATACGTGGGCGGAAGGGTCTTGAACATCAATTCGGCAAGACTTTATGTTTACATTAAATTTTTTCAAAGTACGGGAACTAAACTTGATATTTTAAATAGTTAATAGAAGAAGGCCAACCGGGAAGGGGGAGTGAAAAAGTAATTTGCCCTTAATTTTGGGCTAATAAAGCACTTCCACCAGGAATAGCCCCTGGGCCGGGGCGGTGGGACCGGCTCCGGCGCGGTCGCCGCTTTTCAGCAGTCCGGCGAGGTCCTCAGGCGGGCGCTTCCCCAGGCCGATCTCCACCATGGTGCCCACCAGGGAGCGGACCATGCCCCGGAGGAAGCCAGTGGCGGTGATGGAGAAGCGGAGATGCCCTTCCGCCTCCGGTTGCCAGGCTGCGTTGAACACTTCCCTGACTGCATGGCCAGGCGCGCCGCCGCTGGCTCGGAACGCGGAAAAATCGTGCTCCCCAAGAAGCATAGCTGCAGCTTGGGCCATGTCTTCCAGGTTCAGGGTTTGCCGCACCAGCCAGGCATATCGCCGGTTTAAGGGCGACGACTCCTTGCGGTTCAGAATCCGGTATTCGTAGGTCTTGGCCCGGGCGGATTTGCGGGCGTGGAAATCCCCCGGCGCCTCCACCGCCTCCAGCACCGCGAGATCCCGGGGCAAAAGCGAATTCAGGCCTGCGTAAAAGGCCTTAAGGGGAATATGGCTGGTGGTGTGAAAATTGGCCACCTGGCCCCGGGCGTGGACGCCGGCGTCGGTGCGGCCGGAGCCGTGCACCCTGAGAGCCTCCCCGGTGAGTTTGGCCAACGCGGTCTCCAGCACCTCCTGGATGCTCAGGGCGTTTTTCTGCCGCTGCCAGCCGTGGTAGGCGGCGCCTTCGTATTCGAGGAGGAGGCGGATGTTTCTCATGTGAGCTTTCAGCTTTTCGCTTTTGGTTTTTGGTTTTTGGTTTTTGGTTTTTGGCAAGTTATTAATTTTATAGCTAATATATGATTTGATTGGAAGGAATTATCTTAAGAAAAAGGGGCGACAACAACGTCGCCCCTAAAATCAGGGATTTTTATTTTTTTGCTGAAAGCTGATAGCTGATAGCTATTAAGGAATAAACGGGATTACGTCCAATCCCATCGTCTCCGGAAAACCCGTCATCAAATTAAAATTCTGCACCGCCTGGCCGGCCGCGCCTTTGTTCAGGTTGTCGATGACCGAGAGCACAATGACCCGCCGGGATTCCGGGTCCACCTTGAGGGCCAGGTCGCAGTAGTTCGAGCCCCGGACGTCTCGGGTGTCCGGCAGCCTCCCGGCCGGGTGGAGGCGGACGAAGGGATGGCCGTCATAAAACCGGTGGTAGAGTTCCCGGAGTTCCTCTTCCGAGCGGGACTCGGTCAGGCCAGCGTACAGGGTCCCCAGGATGCCCCGGCTCATGGGCACCAGATGCGGGGTAAAGGTGACTTTTACCGGGGTTCCGGCCAGAGCGCTCAACTCCTGCTCCATCTCCGGGGTATGCCGGTGCTCCAGGACCTTGTAAGCCCGGAAGCCGTCGTTGACTTCGCAGAAAGTGATGCCCAGCAGGGCCTGGCGGCCCGCGCCGCTTGTCCCGGATTTGCAATCGGCAATCACCGAACCGGGCTGAAGCAGCCCGGCCTTAGCCAAAGGCGCCAGCCCCAAGATCACGCAGGTGGGATAGCATCCCGGATTCCCAACCAGGCGGGTGCGGCGCACCTGATCCCGGTGCAGTTCGGGCAGGCCGTAGACCGTCTCCGCGAGCAGGTGGGTAGCGGAGTGGGGCTGATACCATTTTTCATAAAGGCCGGCGTCCGGGAAGCGGAAATCCGCGCTCAGGTCCACCACTTTGCACCCCCGCTCCAGAAAGCCGGGAATCATGCCCATGGCCGCCTGATGGGGCACCGCGGTGAAGACCACCTCGGCTTTGCCCGCGATCTCCTCCGGGGCGGCGTCGCTGAAGGGAAGCGTAACGATGCCGGCCAGGGCCGGAAAGACCTGGTCAAAGGTCCGGCCCGGGTATTCCAGGGAGGTGAGGGCCGCGAGTTCGCAGCCGGGGTGCCGGGCCAGCAGCCGCACCAGTTCCAGGCCGGCATAACCGGACGCGCCGATGATGGCGACTTTGATCCGTTTCATTTAAAAGACCTCTCGCAAAGACGCAAAGAAAGCCGCAAAAATATTGAAGGGGAAAAAGCTCAAAAGGGGAAAAGGGCAAGGGCCGAGGCTAAGCCTATTCCCTTTTCACCTTTTCCCCTTTTAACCCTTATAAGGAAAAAGCCTGGGTTCCCCCAGACTTTTACCGAAGACCGAAAAACCGAAGATCGGTATTTAACGTTTGGAGTACTGGCAACCCCGGCGGGCGCCCCGGCGGCCGTATTTTTTCCGTTCTTTGATCCGGGGGTCCCGGGTGAGAAGCCCGGCCTTTTTGAGAACGCCCCGAAACTCGGCGTTGAGCACCACCAGGGCCCGGCTGAGACCGTGGCGCACCGCGCCGGCCTGGCCTTCCAAACCGCCGCCGATGACATTGATGAGGATATCCAGCTCCGGGCCGGCGCTGACCAGGTTCAGGGGCTGGCGCACCAGGTTGCGGGTGGTCTCCATGGGGAAATAATCTTCAAAAGCCCGATGGTTCACGACGATTTTGCCGTTGCCGGGCCTTAAGTAAACCCGGGCGATCGCGGACTTGCGTTTGCCGGTGGCCTGAATGGTAGTAGTGGCGCTCATCAATCCTCCCAAGTTAAAGAAACCGGCTGCTGGGCCTGGTGGGGATGTTCGCCCCCGGCGTAGATTTTCAATTTTTTCAGCAGACCCCGGCCCAGGCTGTTTTTGGGCAGCATCCCCCGCACCGCGTGGCGCAGCACCTCTTCCGGTTTGCGGTTAAGGAGCTGGCGGGCGGTGGCGGTCTTCAAGCCGCCCATATAGCCGGAATGCCGGTAGTAGAACTTCTGATCCAGCTTCCGGCCGGTCAAGAGCACCTGGGCGGCGTTCACCACCACCACAAAATCCCCGGCGTCCGTATGGGGAGTAAAATTGGCCTTGTTCTTGCCCCGCAGCACCATGGCCACGCGACTGGCCAGACGACCCAACACCTTGCCCTGGGCATCCACCACGTACCATTGACGCGGCACTTCTCCCTTCCGGGCCATATAGCTTTTCATGATTTAACGCTCCTGAGTAATAACCGTATATTTATATCCGGGGGGCCAAGGGTTGTCAAGGGGGCGGATTCAGGAATTTCGCCGGTTCAGGCTATTTTACACCCGGAATCAGGTCTTTCCAAGGGCTTGGGGTGTTTTTCGGCCCGGAAGGTACCTGTTTGATTATTCTTTGCTTTCAGTCGGGAATGTGGTAGAAAATTTTGGAATATCCGCTAACCCAGGGAGAAAGATGCCTTATTGTAAACATTGCCAGTTAATTCATGGGGAAGAACACCGCTTCTGTCAACGCTGCGGTCAATTGCTGAAAGGTTCGGCCACCGGAGTCCGCCCCTGCGCCCGCTGCGGCAATATGACCTATGCGGGGCAGAAATTCTGCACCGAGTGCGGCCTGCCCTTGCGGGTGGCCCGGGTGACCACGGAAGAAGAGGAGCCCGCGCCCCGGCCGCCCTTATTTTATCCCCGCGCTTCCGAGCCCCGCTCCCGGGGTTCCCGGCACCCCCGGCGGCGGCCCAAGCTGGCCTTGTTCATGGCGGGCATCGTCCTCCTGGTCCTGGGCGGGGTCTATATGTACGCCCGCCTGCCCAAGATCCCGGCCGCGCCGAAAACACCCACCGTGGCCACCCCCCAGGACGATACGAAGCGGGAGGTGGAAAAGCTGGCGGAAAGGATCCGCTCCGCCCATCTGAACAAAGACATCAATAAATGGCTTGGGTGTTATCATTCCTCCTACCCCAACCTGGGACGCCTGGAAAGCCAGATCCTGGAACTCTGGAAAAATTACGACGTCCGGGAAGTGTCCTACCGGATCGCCAACGTGCAGCGCCAGAGCGAGCGCCAGGCATCCGCCGACCTGATCTGGAATATTCAGGTCTGGGACCACCGCACCCATGATTATACCCTGCTCAGGCCCAGCTACAGGATCATGCTGGAGAAAACCGACGGCGACTGGAAAATCCGGGATAGCAAGGAAGAGGGAGGGGGGTCTTCTTAATACCGTTTTCCGTTAAAAGATATCAAATTATCAATAAGTTACTTCGAATATTGGTTCCATCTAAAAGGGAAACGAGTAAAAGGTGAAAACCGTGTCTGCGATCCAGGTTCTTTGGCCGCGGCTTCTGGGATGCTGCCTGGCCCTTTATCTGGCCGGCTGCGCGCCCAGGATTTACGAGACCCCTTACGTACCTCCGCCGCTGCCTTCCAAGCCGGCGCCGCCTCCCGTGGTCAGCCGGCCCACTTATTACGTCGCCGCCACTCGCCTCAATCTCCGGGGCTGCCCGGGCATGGATTGCCCCAGAATTTCTCTGCTGGAACAGAATGAAGCCGTGGAGAAAATCGGGCAGTTGGATGACTGGTTCGAAGTGATCGTCAAACGGGACGGCAACCGGGGCTGGGTCTCCTCCCGGCATCTCTCCCAGGAGCCGGTGACCCCTGCCGTGGAAGCGCCGCCGCCTCCGGTCGCGCCGCCGCCTCCCGCAGTGGCGCCCCCTCCGGCCCCACGGGTGGCTCCCGCGCCGCCCCCGGTGGAAAGGCCGGCGCCGCCTTCGGTCAAACCCCCGGTGGTGGAAAAACCCAAGCCCGTTAAACCCGGAGAGGCGCCTCCGCCTCCCAGGAAGAAGCCGGAGGAGCCCAAACCCGCCAAGCCCGCAGAGCCTGCCGCCAAGCCTGCTCCTGCGCCCAAGCCCGCGCCCGCGCCGGAGAAGCCCGCGGCTCCTAAGGAAAAGCCGGCGCCGGCCCCGGAAAAGCCTGCTCCCAAGGAAAAACCCGCTCCCAAGGAGCCCGAACCGGAGCAGCCGAAGAAGATTCGGATTATGTAAAGTAGCGGTCAGCTATCAGCGTTAAGCTTTCAGCAAAAAAAAAGGAACCGTGTTGCCGAGGTAATACGGTTCCTTTCTTTACGTGGCGTAGGTTTCCCCCTGTTTGGCTTTGGTCTTTTCCTTGTCCCCCTTGTGTCTCAACCTCTACCTCAATAAGGAGGTTGAGATGAAAATCTGATAAACTAAATTTTCCGGTTAAAATTATGCTATCATGCCTTCAACCGGCACGGTCTGAAGGGTTATGGGATAAAGGTGGAGTATGCCCCATTTGCTTGAACAAGCTGAGACTGTTCGCAAAGAAGTGGGACAGCAGATAAGCCCAAAAAGAAAATCCGAGCTGGGGCAGTTTATGACTCCGGCCACGGTTGCCCGCTTTATGGCCTCCCTGTTCTCGCCTTCAACCCTGAAAACAGCCCGGCTTTTGGATGCTGGCGCGGGCATGGGCGCTCTGTCAGGGGCCGCTCTGGATCGTTTCGCGGTAGGAGGGTTTCACTTTCAACATGTCGAAGTTGTGGCGTATGAGGTTGACCTAAGGTTACGAGAGCTTTTATCTGAAATACTGGCAAAATATGAGGGGCGTTTCGGTGCAGATATATCTGTGCGCCGTGGTGACTTTATTGAAGAAGCGGTGAAGCTTATTTTTCAAGGGGAAGAGCACTTTACCCATGCAATCCTGAATCCGCCTTATAAAAAAATCCATAGCGCCTCCCGTCATCGATATTTGCTACGCCGGGTAGGAATTGAAACCGTCAACCTGTATTCTGCCTTTGTTGCCCTCACAATTGAACTCATGCAGCCAGGCGGCCAGATAGTTGCGATTATGCCCCGTAGCTTTTGCAATGGCCCTTACTACCGGCCATTCCGTGAGATTATCCTTGCCAAAACCGCGATTAAGTACATTCACCTATTCGCCGCTCGTAACCGTGCCTTCAGGGATGATGATGTCTTACAGGAAAACATCATCGTTTTGCTGGAACGGGACGCCCCACAGGGGAACGTGACCGTCTCCACGTCCACAGACGATAGTTTTACCGACATGGAAACCAATGTTTTTTCCTTTAACCGGATCGTTTTTCCAGATGATCCAGAGAGCTTTATACACGTTCCCACTTCCCTTGAACGCAATCACATCGAGGTTTCCCCAGCAATCCAGTTTTCGCTTGCAGACATTGGCCTTGAAGTTTCCACCGGGCCGGTAGTGGATTTCAGGCTAAAACCCTATCTCAGGCAAATGCCAGAGAAGGACACCGTGCCTCTTCTTTATCCCACCCATTTTTCAGGACAGGCGATTGAATGGCCGAAGCCTGGTGCGAAAAAACCTAATGCCATTCTAAGGAACGAAGAAACCGAAAAATGGCTTTATCCAAACGGCTATTATGTAGTGGTCAGACGGTTTTCATCCAAGGAAGAAAAGCGCCGGGTTATGGCGAGAGTCGTTTATCCAGACTCCTTTGATGATAGCCCTATGCTCGGTTTTGAAAATCACCTTAATGTCTTTCATTCCGCCAGAGTGGGGATTCCTGAGAATCTTGCCCGCGGTTTGGCGGTTTTTCTCAATTCAACGGCGGTTGATGAGCAATTCCGCCTTTTTAGTGGCCATACCCAGGTAAACGCGACCGATCTTCGGTTGCTTAAATATCCGAGCCGTGAGGTTCTAACTTGCCTTGGAGCCTGGGCAAAGGCTCAAGGGGAACTGACTCAACAGAAAATAGACCAGAAAATCGAAAGTCTCGCATGGAAGAAAACGGAAATATAAAAACCGCTCTGCGAATCCTTGAGGCTCTTGGGCTTCCCCGGCAACAGAGAAACGAACGGTCCGCCCTTTGCCTATTGGCCCTTTTAAATCTGACTCCTGAAAAGACGTGGGCGCAAGCTGAAAATCCCCTTATCGGCATAACCCCGATGATGGATTTTAGCCGGAAGCACTATGGCAAGGACTACGCTCCGAATACGCGTGAAACCTTTCGACGGCAAACCATTCACCAATTTGATCAAGCCGGGATAGCCATTATGAATCCCGACAAACCAGACAGACCCGTTAACAGCCCCAAAACCGTTTACCAAATATCACCCGAAACACTGGCATTATTGAAAACTTTTGGCACTAAGAAGTGGAAACCTTCGCTAAAACACTACCTTTCAACAAACAAGACCCTCTCCCAAATCTATGCTAAAGAGCGTATGCAAAAGCTGATTCCAGTGATGATAACACCCGGCAAAGAAATCAAGATCAGCCCTGGTGAACATAGCGAGCTTATCAAAGCGATTGTTGAGGACTTTGCCCCGCGTTTTGCATCCGGCGCGGTGTTGGTTTATGTGGGGGATACCGGCGATAAGTGGGGCTATTTCGATGAGAAATTGTTAGCCAAGCTGGGAGTGACGGTAGATTCACACGGAAAAATGCCAGACGTCGTCCTTTATTACCCTGGAAAAAATTGGCTTTTACTGGTGGAATCCGTAACCAGTCACGGCCCGGTTGACGCGAAGCGCCATGAAGAGCTTGCCCGGTTGTTTGCTGGGGCAACGGCAGGGCTTGTCTATGTTACGGCCTTCCCTTCCCGCTCGGCTATGACACGTTATCTTGGGGAAATAGCCTGGGAAACGGAAGTCTGGGTTGCTGATGCACCCTCACACTTGATCCATTTCAATGGGCCGCGGTTTTTGGGGCCTTATGGCGATAGGTCCTGAAGCGATAGTTTTTTTAACTGACCGCTGATCGCTGAAAGCTGACAGCTTCTCTCTACTTCCCCCACTCCAGCAAGGCCGCGCCCCAGGTGGCCCCCGCGCCGAAGCTCACCAGGAGCACCTTGTTCCCTTCCTTGATCTTGCCTTCAGCCACCGCCTCGTGCAGGGCGATGGGCACCGAGGCCGCGGAGGTGTTGCCGTATTTGTCCACGTTGACAAAGACCTTCTCCATGGGCACCTTGGCGAAGCGCGCGCCCGCGTCCAGAATGCGCCAGTTGGCTTGATGGAAAATGAGAAAGTCCAGGTCCTCCCGGCTGATCCCGGCCGTCTCCATGACCCGGCGGATGGACTCCTTCACCGCGCCCACCGCAAACTTAAAGACCTCGGGGCCGTTCATGGTCAGAAAATGGCGTTCGGAGTGGCTCTGGGGGGGCAGGAAAGGGCTCACATTCTGGTTAAATTCCGTCTGGCAATAAAGGCTCATGTTCAGGCTGGAAGAAATAAAAGAGGTGATGATGCGCCCTTTTTGGGTAGGCCCCACCACCACCGCGCCGGCCCCGTCCCCGAAGAGGATGCAGGTGCCCCGGTCGGTCCAGTCCGTGAAACGGGAGTTGGTGTCGCTGCCGATGACCAGGGCGTATTTGCCCTCGGCGGCCACCAGGCGCTCCGCCACGTATAAGGCGTAGTTGAACCCGCAGCACCCGGCCTGGAGGTCGAAGGCGCCGATGGCCCCGTTTAAGCCCAGGGCGTCCTGGACCCGGAT
>QZIZ01000073.1 GCA_003599195.1 Deltaproteobacteria bacterium
GGATGCCGTAGAAGATCGTCTGGTGGAAGCGTTAGTCGCCTTGGAAAACGACAGAGAATTGGTCGCCTCCACCACAGGCTTCGATTGGATAATTAATTGTCTATAGACTGCAACTTGGTATTACATCAAAGGCCGGTTTCATTTGCAAGGAATTGGGCAAAAACAGGTGGGGCGGGCCTCCGTGCCCGCCCGACATCTCCCGCACCCTAACCCTTTTCCACCTGCCTGATCATTGCCTATAAATGAAGGGAAAGAAATAAATTGTGATGGAGCTTGAGCATTTGCGGGCCTCGCGCCCCCCTCACCCTGCCCTCTCCCCCCTCCGGGGGGAGAGGGTAAATACTTGATATATCCATGAGATATAAGCCTGTGGGTAATGATTGGCCCAGGGGGGAGAGGGAAATACCTGGCGTCTCCATAAGATAATAACTTGTGGATATTCGAGTACTTATCCCCTCTCCCCTCGGGGGAGAGGGAGGGTTAGGGTGAGGGGGGCGTTTTCGGCGCAAAGGGTTGATTCCATATATAAAAATCATACCCCTCCATGCCCGCCATTACTAAGGCGGCCAGGGACGGCCGCCCCACGATGCCAATAAACTCCAAAATTATTTTTTGCGCCTTACTTTGCGTCTTTGCGCCTTTGCGTGAGGGTTCTTTTTTTCTTTTCAACCGGTGCAACTTCCCGGCTGCCGGGGCAGACGCACGATGGTGAACCAGAAATCCTCGATGGCGTTAACCACCTTGGCGAATTCTTCCAAACCCACCGGCTTGGTGATGAAACAGTTGGCCCCCAGGCAATAACTCTTTAAGACGTCCTCAGCCGACTGGGAGGTGGTCAGAACCACCACCGGAATGCTTTTCAGGTCCGGGTCGGATTTGATTTCCCCCAGCACTTCCCTGCCGTCCATGCCCGGCAGGTTGAGGTCCAAAAGGATCAGGTCCGGGCGGGGGGCCTCGGCATGCTTCCCCTCCCGGCGCAGAAAGGCCAGGGCCTCCAAACCGTCGGTCACCACGGGCAGATCAATGAGAATTTTGGCTTTTTTAAGCATGTACTGCGTCAGTTCCACGTCCGCCGGATCGTCTTCAACCATGAGAATTACCGCGGATTGAACCATCTTAAGAGCGTCCCCCTTATGCCGGAATGCTGAAATAAAAAGTGGCCCCCCGGCCCGGCTGCGATTCGGCCCAACAACGGCCGCCGTGCCTCTCCGCAATTTTTTTGCATATGGACAACCCGATGCCGGTGCCCTGGTATTTTTCCTTGGAATGCAGGCGGTGAAAAACCTTGAAGATGCGTTCGGCATGCTGGGAATCGAAACCGATGCCTTCATCCCGGACGGCAAAGACCCACATCTCCCCCTCCCGCCTGGCGGAAATATGAATTCTGGGGAGCCGGTCCCCCCGGAACTTGACGGCGTTGGTGATGAGATTCTGGAGCAACTGGCCCATCTGGTGAGGATTAACCTCCACAACGGGCAGGGGATCGCGGCTGACTTGGGCCTGGCTTTCCTGGAGCAGTGGCTGCAAATCATTGAGGGTGCCCTTAAGCACCTCTTCCATGCTCACCGGGATCATCGCCAGATCGCCCCGGCCCACCCGGGAATATTCCAGGAGGTCGTTAATCAATGTCTGCATGCGTTTGGCGCCGTCGGTGATATAGCCCAGATAACGGTCCGCCTGTTCGTCTAGACGGCCCTGGTACAGCTCTCCCAGCATCTCCGAGAAATTGGCGATCTTGCGCAGGGGTTCCTGGAGGTCATGGGAAGAGACGAAGGCGAACTCCTCCAGGTCCCGGTTGGAGCGCTCCAGGTCCAGCATGGTCTCCCGCAGCATTTCTTCCGCCAGCCTGCGCTTGGTGATGTCCATGCTGTAAATGCGCAGCAGGTTAAATGGCTCGGCGAAGAAAATGTTTTGGGCGAATATGGTATTCTTTACTTTAACCTCACGATAAAAAAACTTCTCCTTCCCCTCCCGGGCCGTGGCGATAATGTCCCCCAGGTCTCCGGGGAGAAAGTCAGTCAGTTGGGCTGCCGCACCCATTTTCTCCAGGGCCGCCAGCGCTGCCTGGTTATGGTAGAAGATGACGCCGGATAAGTCCAGTTCCAAAACCGGGGCTGGATTCATTTCCGGAAAGGAGGCCAGGTGCTTGATTTTTTCTTCTGCGCGCTTGCGCGCCGTGATCACGTCGAAAACCGCCACAAAGTATTCTTTCTGGGGGCTGTACACCGAAATGGAAAGCCACATCTTCAATGGATTGAGATAGACTTCAAACCGTTCGGGCTTGCCTGTCAACGCCACTCTGCCGTAGATCTCGAACAGTTCCGGATTGGACTCTCTAATGCCCGGGATCACTTCGGACACCTTTTTGCCGATCACGTTCTTTAATCCGGTCAAGGTTTCGAAAGAATCGTTGACTTTCAGGTAAGTGAAATCAATCGGCCTATTTTCCTCAAAATGCATCCGGCAATAGGCAAACCCATCGAGCATGTGTTCAAATAAAGAACGATAATGCTCTTCGCTCTGACGCAGGGCCCCCTCCGCCCGCTTGCGCTCTTCAATTTCCCGGACCAATTCATCCCGGGAAACCGTGATCTCCCGGAGATTGGCAGTCATGCGGTCGAAGGCCCGGGTTAATCCCCCCACTTCATCCGGAGTGTGGATCCCCACTTGATGGTCCAGGTTGCCGGCGCCGATGATCTCCGCGCCCTCATGGAGTTTCAGGACGGGTTTGACCACCGCGCGCTGCAGGAAAACTCCGGCGCTGACAATAATCAGCCCCAAAGACAGCAGGGCCAGAATATCCAGGAATGTTATCAGGCGCTGCGTCCTGACAAGCTTCTGGTTAATCTCATCGGTGAGGTTGAAGAACCGGGTCAGCAGGTCCTGGGTGGCCAGGAGTAATTGAGTGGCCAGCCGGCTCTGCAGCTCCCCTCTTAACTGCACTTCCGGGTGGCCGGCCCCCCCGGTTTGCTGCACGGACATCAACCTGGCGAAGGTGTCCCCCACGATCTTCAATTTCTGGCGGGCGTCTCCCAGGCCGTGCTCTGTTTTGAATTCCTGGTATTCGGGACTTTCGAGCATCCGGAGCACTTCGTCATAAAGCGCAGCCCATTGCCTCTGAGCCCGTTCGGTGTGGTACAACAGGTAGTCCTGGGTGAGGTTGCGGAGGATACTGATTTTATTAACGAATTTGTGGGCTTCTTTAACTTCTCCGGCCAGGTCGCTCATGGTCCGGTCCAGGTGCACGACCGCCGCCCCATACGCCAGGAGGACGCAAACGGTCACCGCTCCGGCAATCTTGACCCTGGTCCTGATTTTCATCAGCGCACCTGTTTAAGAAAGTTCCAAGTTACCATTGTATCATAGAAACGCTGGTCCCAGGCAATGCCCCCGTCATTTGACGGCCTCATTGCCGGGAAGCACCACGCGCACGGCCTTGGGATCGACTTTCAACAGCGGCTCCGCATGGAAGTAATTCAGATAATCCGGCATCTGGTTCTTGTTGGTGAGCCGGTTCCGAATCATCCAGCGGGCCTCGTCTTCCATGACAATTAACAAGGATTGATCAAAGGATAGCCTATATGCATATTTAGGCCAGATTCTCTTTAGTACATCGGGATCGAGGTTGACTCGTGCGGCTACGATCTCGATGCTCTCTTCCCGGTTGCTTTTCAAATAATCTTCAGCCTGGATTAAACTCCGGAACAACCGTTCCATCACCCCGGGTTTGGCTCTGATAAACCCGTCCGTACTCGCCAGCAGCCAAAAATATGGCTGGCCGCCCTGCCCCGGCCAGCTGACGATTTTATCCCCCAATTTTTTACTTATATCCGCGGCCGCCGGTTCCCAGATCATGACCGCATCTACCCGGCCATGCATCAGAGCCCCGGCCATGGCTGAGGGGTTTAAGTTAACAACTTCCACGTCCGCTAATGAAAGACCGTTTAATGTCAAAAACCTTCCCAGAAAAAATTCCGCGTTGCTCCCCCGGAAAACCCCCACCCGCTTTCCCGTTAAATCGCCGGGCCGGAGGATACCCTTGTCTGTTCGAGCAATTATCTGAATATCGTCGGCCTCGGCAATGGCTCCCAAACATTTCAGGGATTCGAAGCCACTCAAGGTGCCGGAAACCAGCACGAATTCAGAAAAGGCGGCAATGTCCGCCTTTCCGGTTTTAAGCTCCTCCAGACCCATATTGCCGGAAGGCAGGACCTTGAGCCTGACCTCTAAACCATTATCGGCATAAAGACTTTTAGCTTGGGCAATGAGCAGCATGCCCGCAACATTGCTCATACTGGTGCTGATGGTGATCTTCTCCACCTGCCTGCGGGAAGGACTGAATCCCATCCGCCACAGATATCCTCCGAAGACGATGGCCGGCAGAATCGCCGCCAGCATGAGGATCTGGGTTTTCTTCCCCATCACTTGGCGGCCTCCTTGCCCGGAAGCACCAGGCGCATGGCCCTGGGGTCGACTTGCAAAAGGGTTTCGGCATGGATGCAGCCCAGAAAATCCGGCACCCTATCCTGGTAGGTGAGGCGGTTTCGGATCAGCCAGCGGGCCTGGTCCTCCATGGCCAGGAGCAGCCCTTGATCCAGGAAGGATTCGTAATTGATCGAGGCCTTGCCGGACTGCAAGTCGGCGATATTCACTTGCAGCCGTTGGGCGATAACCGCCCGGCCCGCCTCTGGTTGCCGCTCCATAAAACCGCCGGCTTGGGCCAGGGACCGGAGCAGCCTTTCCAGAACCGGCCCCCTTTTCTTAATCATTTCATCCCGGGTCACCAACAGCCGGTAGACGTTTTGTCCTCCCTGGGCAGGCCAGACTATGGCATTGTTTCCCAATTTTTTTATGATCCCGTCAGTAACCGGCGCCCAGACCAGGACTGCGTCCACTTTTCCCCCGGCCAGAGCGTCGGCCATCTCCTTTGGTCTGACATCGGCGACGGTAACTTCCCCCAAAGAAATATTATTCAAGGTCAGAAAACCGGCCAGGAAGAACTCCGCTGAGGTCTTCCTGGGCACGCCGATGATCTTACCCCGCAAATCTCCGGGCTGTTTAATGCCCCTATCCCGGCGGGCGATGAGGAAGTCGACTTCGCCGGCGGCAATGACGGCCAGGCACCGCAGTTGCCCGGCCCGGCCGGCCAGGACTTCTCCGGTGAGGGCGAATTCCGCGCAGCTGGCCAGGTCAAGCCGCCCTTCTTCCAGGTCCTTGAGCGGCGCCAGGCCGGTTTGATATTCCCTGATGGCCACCTCCAGCCCCTGGGTCCGGTAAAACCCCTGGGCCTCGGCAATGAACAACAGGCCCACCATCTCGTTGAAATTGGTGCCGATGGCGATTCTCTCGGGCGGTCCGGCCCGGGGGGAGCATCCGGTGTGCCCCAGGCAGCCGGCGATGATCATCAGAACCAGGGGCGTCCCCAGGACGGCCCAGAAAGTCCGTTTGTTTCTCATTTAGGGGCAGCCTTCTCCGGAATTATCATTTTTTCCGTTGCTATTATTCATGTAAGGACGCCTGCCGAAACAACCAGACGCACGGCCTTCTGACCCGATTTTCGTCTTGCCGGCGTTTAACGTGCGCACCCTGATAAAGGGAACCGAAAAACGACACCTGGCGGTAATAATCGTCTGTCCCTGAAGTGAGGAAGTACGAATTTTATAATAATTGAAGGGATAAATTTCCAGAATTAATTATCCGGGAAAGGTCCACTTTTAAGGAAATATATGCTATCCATTTCTTGAATCAGAATTGCGACGTTAAATAGGACCTTTTGAGGGCCGGTATTGATGAAGCGCACGGGAAAATTCGAAGACTTGATCCCCATGGATGACCCTCAAGCAGTCTTTGCTGAAGTGTCACACATTGTCTCGCTATTGCACCCTGATTTTAACGCCGCGGCCCTGAACCGGGTATTTCAGGA
Organism: Deltaproteobacteria bacterium; assembly: GCA_003599195.1. Lineage (GTDB taxonomy): Bacteria > Desulfobacterota > Desulfobaccia > Desulfobaccales > 0-14-0-80-60-11 > SURF-52. Next base: position 5,924 of record QZIZ01000073.1, read on the forward strand.
TGTGGTCAGGCTCTTCCGGGGGGAGTATCCCGGATATCGCCGCTGCAATACCTGGTATCATGATTTAAAACACACCACCGACTGCCTCCTGGCCATGGCCCGCCTGCTGCACGGGCTGGCCCTCCACGGCCTGTCCATGGCGGAGCGGGATGTCTCCCTGGGTCTGATTGCGGCCCTGCTCCATGATACCGGTTATATTCAAACCGCTGATGATCTGGAAGGGACCGGGGCCAAATATACCCTCGTCCACGTGCCGCGCAGCGTCGCTTTCATGGAAAAGTATCTCCCCGGGGCCGGGTTTTCTTCCCGGGATTTGGATTACTGCCGTTGCTGCGTCAATTGCACCGGTCTGGAGACGCATCTCGGGGAGCTGCAGTTTGAATCCGGGCACCATCAGATAGTGGGCTGGATGTTGGGCACCGCCGATCTCCTGGGACAGATGGCCGATCGCACCTATCTGGAAAGATTGCCATTTCTTTACCGGGAGTTCCAGGAAGCGAAGATCCCGGGATTTGAGTCCGAGTTGGAACTGCTTAAAAAGACCCCGGCCTTTTGGGAGTTCACCCAACAGCGCCTGGTGACGGAGCTGGGAAACGTGGCCCGGCATCTCCAGGAGCATTTCCGGGGGCGATGGGGCGTGGACCGGGATTTATACCGGGAGGCCATCGAAAAGAATATCACTTACTTGAAATTCCTCCTGGAACACCATGAGGCCGATTACCGCGACTATCTGCGCCGGGAGGGGTATATGAAAATTTTGGACCAACTGAAGTAACCACCGAAAACCGTAAACCGGAAACCACATAAAAAGGCGGGGTTAAGCCCCGCCTTTTCATTTCGGCTTTTGCCGGCAGGAAAGGAATCCCGGTAATCTCAGTCCCGGCCTTTCATTCCTGTCCCATTTTGTGTTTCCCGGGATCGGTCAATCCGACTCGGCCCATAAGTTTTCATAATAGGGATCGAAGATGTTGGCGTGGCCCTTGCCGCCTCTGCGGAAATCCACATGGATCCAGTTATTATAAACGGTGCCGACAATTTGCCCTTTTCGCACCCTGGCAAAACCATTCTGATTGATCTCATTCAGTATGCTCTGAGTGGGGTTGACGTAGAGATAATAGGTGAAATAAGTAACGGCGCCTTCGCCCGTAGCCACGTTGCGCTTGATGAAAAAAGTCTTATATCCCTTCCAGCCGCCGCCGTTAACCGGATCGGATTTGGCGATGACAAGGCGTCCACTCATGGTGGCCAAGATGTTGGTGCCTTTGGGAACCTCGTAGTCATATCCGGGGTGGCCGTCATAATAAAGATACTGCCCTTCCGTGTAGCTAAGGACATCGAGCAGGAAGTCGGTGCCGGAACTATTCATATAGCCTTCCCAGAGTCCTTCGAGTTGGCGGGACCCGTAGCCCCTTCTCCCCTCCTCGCCGTTGAAGGCCTTAACCTTGCCATTCAGGACGTACCATTGCACCGGTTCGGTCTCGAAACAGGAATGGTCCAGCACGGCAATGGTGGGCGCGTTATAAGGGGTGTACCCCTCTACGGGAAAGGCCAGGGAGAAAATTTGCGGCCTCCTCACCAGGGTCTCCAGACTCTTGGTGGTGGGCGGGGTTTCATTGCTGCTGATGGTGGCGGAATTTCTAATGATGGTGCCTTCCGGGGTGCCCGGCGAGACCCGGACCACCACCTTGCGGTTCCGGGAGACGGCCCCTGCGGCCAGGTTGCCGATATTCCAAGTCACCGAGTGCGTGCCGGGGCTGTAAACCCCGTTGCCCGTGGCGGAGACGAAAGTGGTTTCCGCAGGCAGATTATCGGTGAGAACCACATTCCGGACGGGACTGGGATTATTCAGGTTGTCGAAACTGAGGGTGTAAGTCAGGTTGTTGCCCGCAAACACCTGGCTGGCGTTGGCTCTCTTATCCAGGCTCAAAGGATTGAAACCCGCGCCGATGGCCAGGCCGGTGGGCGCGCCGCCGATGGTCCCGAGGTTCTGGACCAGATCCAGAGTGGGGGCGGTGGCGCCGGCATTGTACCTGTAGACCCGCAATTCATCGCCCTCGTAACCGGTGGTGACATAGACCAGACCGGTTTCCTCGTCCACTCCGATGCCTATGGCTCCGCTATAGAGCCCGAGATCCACGCCCCCGGTGGTATAGCCCTGTAAGTTGCACCAATCCAGGCGGGGATAGCTGGCCCAGCCGGCCCCGGAATAAACCATTTCCCTGGAGCCGTCCACGGCGATGCCGATGGCCGGGCCGGCCAGCGCCAGGGTGCCGGCCTGGTCCCAATCGCTGGTGGAGTAATAGGGAATGGTGTAGGGATCGGTAATGGCCATGACGCCAAACCCTTCCCCGTAGTTGTAATTACCCACGTACAGAAGGCCCCTGGTCTTATCCAGGGCAACGCCGAAGGCCCCTTGCCCTCCCACGTCGGCCAGGGTCACCTGCTGTTCCAGGGTCAGGGTCTTGGTGTCCCGGTCCCACTTGTAAACGTAAAGGTAGCGGTCGGTATAATAAGGGCCACCGGCGTAACGATCCACTGCATAGATCAGATTCTTGGCCTCGTCCACCACGATCCCCGCCAGGTCATAGGCCCCGGGCGCGGTGGTGGTGCCGATGCCGGTCATGGTCTTGGCGTCCACCAGGTTGATGATGTTGGAGCCTTCGGAAGTGACAAACAACGTGTCGGTGGCCGTATCCACCGCTAGGCCCACGGCTGCGGACACATCCGAAACAGCATACTCGGCCTGGAAAGTAAGAGTACCGTCTGGATTGATATTGTAAGCACGAATGGGGGTAGGCCAGGAATTCGTGTCGGCAATGACATAGAGGGACTTCGCCAGGGATAGGCCGGTTAAGGCCAGCAACACCATGACGATCGTGACAACCACCAATGAAACCCTAAATGCGGCCCGCTTCATTGTCTCCTCCCGGGAATTGCCTGGAAAGCGCCCCTAGCTGATCTCACCAAGGGGCATTTGCGCCTTCTCCGGATAGCCTTCATAACTTTATCGGCTAAACAGAGGAAGGTATAAATGATTTTATGTGAATAATACTATAGGTCGCCGGAAAATCCTCGCACAAAATCTAGCTCAGCGCTAAAAAGGAAAAAAATTTCCCTTAACGCGGCGGAAACACCGGTGCCGGCGCCGGCTGCGGCACCGGGGTCACCTTGGGGGGGACGGCAATCACCGGTAGGATGCTCTGGGGCGGAACCGGTTTGCCGATATCCGGGTTCACGATCCCCGGAGTCTGGAGCTGGGTGATGGGCGGCAGCAACGAGCCTCCGGGCCCCCCCGGCAGCCCTCTCCTCGAGGCCTCGCCCTTGGCGCCGGTGGCCAACTGTTTTTGCAGCAGGAGAAAATCCTGCTTGGTGGCCGGTGCAGGCACCGTGGGGGGCATATTAAAAGCGACCCGGGTAAATTCCATGGCCTTAAGGCAGACTTCCCCGGTAACCTCCGCAAAGGAGTTGCTCACGCACACTTTTCCCACTTCATTATAGACGTCGGTGGCAATGGGATGGAGTACGGCGAACCATTTGGTTCCCCTCACGCCCATGATGGCGGTGTGGGTCTTCAAGAGAATATCGGGTTTCTCCGCCTGCAGGATCTTATTCACCACGGTTTCCACCATGCCGTAAAAGACCTGCACCACTCCATGGCGCTGTTTCTTTTCGGCGTCGTACATATAGGATTCCACCGCCACCCGGCTGCCCGGGGAGATGGTCAAGGTAGTATCGTCAATGAAGGTGATCTGGGCCCTGGCCTGGGATTTGGTGCGCACGACGTCGCCGGGCTCAACGCTGTCCTCAAGCTTGACGGGCACTGCGGGAAGCTTGCCTTGCTTGAGAAGATCCACTTCCCCGGCCACCTGAGTAAACTTGCCCACAGCCGCGGCCTGGGCCGCGCCGGGAAAAACAAGCACAAAAACCAGGAACGCATAGAAAAAGGAACTCATTTTGATCTTCCCCTTATCTGGAGATCTCTGAAAAATGCCGTGGGTAAAAGGCCAGGGAGAATCTGCCGCAACCATCCAGCTTCAGCAGTCAAATCAGCAGTCAATCCGAAAAATTATATCGGTGCGCAAACGCCTAGAGTTTAACCCAGTCTACGTTTTTTGCCACAATTCTTTTTTATTGCAGGGTTCCCTTAATAACGGTAGCCCAACTGGCCGCCGACGATATGCCGGTGATAATCGTAAATGGCGATATTGGAGGCGTCCCGGACAAAGTAATAGTGCAGGTTTAACTCCAACCCTTTATAGACCCTATAGGTGCCTTGGGCCCCGAAGATGACGATTCTATCGTTCCTCGGGGAGTCGTGGTTGGCCCTGCGGCCGTCAAAGAATACATTATCATAGGGCTGAATGATAAAATCCACGAACAGGCTCGCCTTCAGACGGGAGGTCAGGGGATACAGCCCGGCGAAAAAGAAGCGGTAGCTGTTATTGGCCCAGTTGCTGCCGGAGGCGAAGTCATGTTCGTAGGCAAAACGGGCCAGCAGATAACCTTCCTGGTTTTTCAGGAAATAATAGAGGCCCAGGCTGCCCCCCGCATTGCGGCCGCTCCGGTCGTCCTGGACCAGGGCCACGGGAAACCAATAATACTGGCGGGAAAAACGCGCTCCGAACTCCACCCCCACCTTGGGAGTGGCCATGTGAAGATAGGTGGGAGTGAAATAAAAGGCCGTATAGTACTTATCATTCTCCACGTCGGTGTAATTATAATTGAAAGGCAGGTACAGCCGCCCCCTCTCCCAGGTATAAATGGGGGCGACGCCCGCGGTATGGCTCAGCATGTCGAACTTGGTGAGGCGGATATGAAAATTCTGGAAATACAAATACTGGGTCAACAGACTCCAGGGCTTGCCGGCCCCGAAGGTGTATTCGAAGATGCCGGTCTGGGTATAGACCGCATCCCCTTTCCCTGAGACTTGCTGGGCCGCGGTGGGGTCCCCGGGCTGGAGGGTGACATTGGAATCGAAGTCCCACCCCGTGGTCACGGTAGCACGGAAGGGACGCAGCTCCTGCCAGCGGGTCTCCAGGGCGCCGAGGTAGCGCTGGCCGATATCCGCGGTGGGGGTGTGCGGGGCCGCGGCAATGGCTTCCTCCATGCTCTTGCGGGCATCCTTAAATTTCTTCTGGGCGGCCAGGGCCAGGCTGAGCTGAAACTTGGCATCCTGGGCCACCGCGGGGTCCTGCTCGGCTTTGCGCAGATACTCCACGGCTTTCTCATGCTCACCCTGCCGGGAGGCTATCTGGCCCTGCAGGAGAGCAACTGGCCCGGGCTGGTAGCCCGCGGCCTCCAGCTGCTTTAATTGCTCCTGGGCCGGACCCCACTGCTCCAGCCCCATCAGGGTGTCGGCCAACAGCAGCCGGGCTTCCGTGTAGCCGGGCTTCAGCCGTACGGCCTCTTCCAGATATTCCTTGGCCTTGCGGTACTCCAGCCGCAGGCGGTGGACCTTGCCCAGCAAGGCAGCCTTCTCCGGGGTGTGTGTGCCTTTCTGCCAGGCCTCGTTCAGGGCCTCCAGGGCTTCATCGTAGTTTTCTTTTTCCAGTTGTTGGCGGGCCTGTTGCACCAGGACATCATCATAGGGAGTGACTCCCCGGGCCGCTCCGGGGGTCAGGATGAGGGCCAGCAACAGCAGAATCGGCCACCATTTTGCAATCCCCTTGAAATCCTCCATATCCAAATCCCCCCCGCTTAATTACTCCCCGAAAAGGTTTTTTCCATATGATTTAAACAGATTATTACCAGGACTTAACCATCGCTGTAAACAATGATTTTTAGACTGATCTTTCTAAGTTTAATTGATCCGAAAATTAGCACATTTTAGCATATATGTCGTAGGAAAAAGTTTATTTCAAAATTTTTTATGTATTGTTCTTCAATGGCACTAAACAGGGTCCAGCATCGAGATATAGAGCGGTTGCCGGCGGATGGCTGCCGTCTCCTCGGCGGTAAAACCTTTCATAAAGGCCATCACCTGCACCGGTACGTCTATCAGCCTGTTGATTACGCCGAACTTGCCCGCGGACATTAAGCGTTGATACATCAATTATCATGAGGGAACAAATCCTGAAAAACAAGGCCCAGCCCTGGCCCCGGGACTGAAGTGGATTATCTTAAATCTATCCGAGAAAATAATTCTTTCCAAAAAATTGGGGAGGTAAAGATATGGCGGATGTGATTCTTCTTAGCGTCTTGCTGGTCTTTTTTCTGCTTTCCTGGGCTTACCTGGCGGGTGCGGAAAAACTGTAGGAGGGGAACATGATCTGGGAATATACCGCAGGTATCGTGATTTCCATACTCCTTTTGGGCTACCTGGTTTACGCCCTGCTCTGGCCGGAGCGGCTTTAAGACCGGTTTTCTGTTTTCTGTTTCCGGTTTTCGGATAAAAATACACAATATCGGTATGTTAGATAGAAAGCTTGTTTCATTAGACCGCAAGAACGGCATAACGAGGCGGCCATGACCAGCAACGGCTGGCTGCAGATACTGGTTTATGGTCTGTTAATCCTGGCGGTGACCAAGCCCCTGGGGGTCTATCTGCACCGGGTCTTCGAAAGCCCGGAGCGGCCCCTGCCCCGGGTCTTCGGACCCCTGGAGCGCTGGAGCTTCCGGTTGTGCGGGGTGGACCCGGACGAGGAGCAGAACTGGAAGGAATATGCCCTGGCCCTGCTCCTGTTCAGCCTGGTGGGGGTGGCGGTGAGTTATCTAATCATGCGGGCGCAGCATTTTCTGCCACTGAATCCCCAGGGTTTGGGGCCCGTGGCTCCGGACCTGGCCTTCAACACTGCGGTCAGCTTTACCACCAATACCAACTGGCAGGCTTATGGCGGTGAAAGCACCATGAGTTACTTCTCCCAGATGGCGGCCCTGGCCTGGCACAATTTTATTTCCGCGGCCGCGGGCCTGGGGGTGGCCCTGGCCCTGGCCCGGGGGCTGACCCGCCGGGCCGCGAGCGGCGGGGAAGCGCCGCGGACCGTGGGTAATTTCTGGGGAGATCTGCTCCGGAGCATCAACTATGTCTTCTTGCCCGTCTGCCTGGTATCCGCCCTGGTGCTGGTGTCCCAGGGGGTGGTCCAGACCTTTTCGCCTTATCCGGAAATCACCACCCTGGAAGGAGCCAAACAGACCATCCCTCTGGGGCCGGTGGCCTCCCAGGAGGTCATCAAGGAATTCGGCATCAACGGCGGCGGCTTTTTTAACGCCAACAGCGCCCATCCCTTTGAGAATCCCACACCTATTTCCAATTTCCTGGAAATGCTGCTCATCTTCGCCATCCCCGCGGCCTTGACCTACACTTACGGCCGCATGGCCAGGGACCAGAAAGAGGGCTGGGTGATCTTCGGGGCCATGGCCCTGCTCTTCCTGGTGGGGGTGGGCGTCACCTATTGGGCCGAGGCCCGGCCCAACGCGGCCCTGGCCGGCTTGCCGGTGGAGCAAACCCTGGGCAACCTGGAAGGCAAGGAGATGCGCTTCGGCATCGCCGATTCCTCTCTTTTCGCCACCATCACCACCGCTGCGTCCTGCGGCGCGGTGAACAGCATGCACGACAGCTTCACGCCCCTGGGCGGATTGGTGCCTCTGGTCAATATCCAACTGGGGGAGGTCATCTTCGGCGGCGTGGGCGCGGGGCTTTACGGCATGCTGGTCTTCGTCATCCTGGCGGTCTTTATCGCCGGGCTGATGGTGGGCCGCACCCCGGAATACCTGGGCAAAAAGATCGAGTCCCGGGAAATCAAATTCGCCATGCTCTACGTGCTAATTTTTCCCCTGATCATCCTGGGGTTCGCGGCCTGGGCCGCGGTGGCTCCCTATGCCCTGCCGTCTCTGAATAACGCCGGTCCCCACGGCCTGAGCGAAATCCTTTACGCCTTCTCCAGCGCCGCGGGCAACAACGGTTCGGCCTTTGCCGGCCTGAACGCCAACACCCCCTGGTGGAATATTGCCCTGGGCCTGGCCATGCTCGCCGGGCGCTTCTGGATGATGATCCCGGTCCTGGCCATTGCCGGGGCCATGGTGGGGAAAAAGACCGTGCCCCCCACCCTGGGCACTTTTCCCACCAACGGCGGGTTGTTTCCGGTCCTGCTGGTGGGGGTGATTCTGATCGTGGGGGCTTTGACCTTCTTTCCGGTCCTGTCCCTGGGGCCGGTGCTGGAAGAATATCTCGCCCGCCAGGGCAGGCTTTTCTAAGGGATTTTAGGTATGACCGTTCATCCCCGGAAAGAAATTTCCCTGTTCAATAAGGCGATCCTGGGCCAGGCGGCCTGGGCGAGCCTGAAGAAATTATCCCCCCACCTGGTCATGAAAAACCCGGTGATGTTCGTGGTGGAGGCGGGTGCGGTCCTCACCACCCTCCTCTGGTGCCGGGACCTTCACTCCGCTTCTCCTGCGGAACCGTTATGGTTCACCGGCCAGGTGGCCCTGTGGCTCTGGTTCACGGTGGTCTTCGCCAATTTCGCGGAAGCGGTGGCTGAAGGCCGGGGCAAGGCCCAGGCCGCGGAGCTGAAAAAGATGCGTCGGGAGATCATGGCCCTGAAACTGGTGGACGGCAAGGAGGTCCAGGTCCCGGCGTCCCAGCTCCGCCGGGGCGATACGGTGGTGGCGGAGGCTGGAGACTATATTCCCGGCGACGGCGACGTCATCGAAGGCATCGCCGCGGTGGATGAATCCGCGGTCACCGGGGAATCCGCGCCGGTCATCCGGGAGGCGGGAGGCGACCGCTCTGCGGTCACCGGCGGCACCAAGGTGCTTTCCGATCGCATCGTTATCAGGATTACCGCCGATCCCGGGGATTCCTTCCTGGACAAGATGATCGCCCTGGTGGAAGGCGCGGTGCGGCACAAGACCCCCAACGAAATCGCCCTGCACATCCTCCTGGTGGGCCTGACCATCGTCTTTCTCATCGTCTGCGTCACCCTGGTGCCGGTGGCCGCGTATTCCCAAGTCACCCTGTCCGCCACGGTGATTGCGGCTCTGCTGGTGTGCCTGATTCCCACCACCATCGGCGGGCTGCTTTCCGCCATCGGCATCGCCGGCATGGACCGGTTGATCCGCAAGAACGTCTTGGCTATGAGCGGCCGGGCGGTGGAGGCCGCGGGTGACGTAGACACCCTGCTCCTGGATAAAACCGGCACCATTACCATCGGTGCGCGCATGGCCTCGGAGCTGGTCCCGGTCTCCGGGGTTAAGGTCAAGGACTTAGCCAAAGCCGCTGCCCTGGCAAGTTTTGCGGATGAAACCCCCGAGGGCCGCTCCATCGTGGAATTCGTCAAAACCCGCTACGGCCTCACGGATGCCGACGTGAATTGTCCCGGCGGCCGGTTCATCCCCTTCAGCGCCCTCAGCCGCATGAGCGGTTGCGATTTTAATGGCCGGATTATCCGCAAGGGGGCAGCGGATGCCATTTCCGAACATGTCCGCTCCCAAGGAGGCGTTATTCCCAGCGAACTGGCCAATGTCATTGACGCCATCGGCGACGCCGGAGGCACTCCCCTGGTGGTCTCCCAGGGGAACCAGGTCCTGGGGGTCATCCATCTGAAGGATATAGTTAAGGCGGATATCCAGGAGCGGTTCCTGCGCTTCCGGGCCATGGGCATCAGGACGGTGATGGTCACCGGCGACAACCCGCGCACCGCGGCTTCCATCGCCAAGGAAGCCGGGGTGGACGATTTTCTGGCCGAAGCCACGCCGGAGCGCAAGATGCGCCTCATTAAAGAGGAGCAGGCCAAAGGCAAGATGGTGGCCATGACCGGGGACGGCACCAATGACGCCCCGGCCCTGGCCCAGGCCGACGTGGGCATGGCCATGAACACCGGCACC
>QZIZ01000138.1 GCA_003599195.1 Deltaproteobacteria bacterium
CCGCGCTCACCAGACCGCTCCCCAAAGAAAAAGGAGGCCAAAAGTTTTGGCCTCCCTTACTCGCAAACAACTGGCGGAAGTGCATGGGAATCGAACCCAAGCACTATTAACTTGAGTTAGGGATTTTTCTGCATCAGGGCGGGATTTCCACCGATGCCGGACCGCCCCGGATGCCGTCCCAGACGATATGGATGCAGAGGGCAATTAGAGGAGGGATTGACCAGGAGAGAAATAAGCAGGTTGCTGATCACATAACAACCATAGCCCAGCACAGTCCAGAACTATCCATTTGCAATTTTATCATAGTTACCCTTGGATATCGTTGACATATACCTCAATGAAATTTGAGATGGTCTCCAAGGGGGTGACGCCCTCCTTTTTGCAGACGGCCCGGAACTTGCGCAGCAGGCTCCGGGGGACCGGGTGAAAATGGAGCAGTTCGCAGACCTCGAAGGGGTCGAGTTCGTAGCCCAGGCACAGGGCCCGGAGACGGTGGGGCGGGGGAAACATACGGGCGGCCTCGTATTGGCCGATGGTGAAGCCCGGGATGCCGGCAGCTTCCCCGGCCAGTTCGAGGTTCCACCCGCGCTGCTTGCGTAGCTCCCTGAGGAGCCGGTTGTTGAAATAATAATTTTGGGACGGCTTGCGCTGCGGGGCGCCGGGCATAAAACTAATCCCCTTTCACGGGCAATACGGTCATTAATTCGGCTTTGGGAACAACGGTAAAAGCATTGCCAGCCACATGAAGGCGCCTCAGGCACGGACGAGCCTTTTCCCTGATCCCCTCCTTACTGGTCTTTTCGAAGGGTCTGAATTAGCATAAGATGTCTAAACATTGGAAGAGCTTCAGGAATATTTTGCCGGGGATGGTCCTGGGGCAGGCCTATAATCAAGTTCACTACGGAAATTTCTCAGTACATCCCGCATGATGTCACAGTTGCAGAATCATTAAAAAGTCTGGGGGCGATTGCTACTTTTTCCCAGATGACTCCAGCGCAGTCTTGCCATAATTAGTTAATATCCGGGAGTATCAACTAATTTAGGGAAAACCTAAAGCATTCCGAGAATTATTGTGGGGGCTTACAGCTTTTGATGCCTTAATGCTTTAGCTGCCGGACCACTTTTGGCTTGACAATGAGGGGATTATGAATAAAAGATATGGCTATTTCGGCTCCAGGATGGTAATTCATGTTCGGACTTACCATTGGCGGACCGGGTGATAACTCGAGGACTGAGACCTTCCACGCAGACTTAATTACCCTGGGTCGCCATTCGAGCAACGATATAGTCCTACCAGACCCCCAGGTTTCAAAGCACCATGCTGCCATCTTGCATTTGGAAAAGAAGTCCTTCGTCATCCGTGATCTGAGCAGCCGGAATGGCACTTGGGTAAACGGCCTGGCCGCCCCACGCCACCCCCTGTCCTCGGGCGATCAAATCCTGTTGGGTACTACCACCCTGACTTTCAGCCTGCCGGGAGGATCCCTCGCTGCGGCAAGAGCGGCCCCCGAGGTGATTCTCTCCGTAGGGGAAGAGGCCAACGATCATGGACCAGTGACTTTTTTCATCCAGAACGGGGCCTGCGAAGATAAATCCCGCCTGCGGCAACTCTATGACATCGCCACCACCCTGACCGCCACCCTGGATAGGGAGGCTTTGCTCACCTGCATCCTGGACCAGGTAATGAAAACACTTCCGGTGGAGCGAGCCTTTCTCGCCCTCCAGGAAGACTCCGGGGGGGAGCTGCAGTTCTTACAGGTGCAGGCAACCCCGGGATCTACTTCCGAGCCAATCAGGGTGAGCCGCAGTATCATCGACCAGGTCACCCGGGAGGGCAAGGCGATCCTCCTGCACGATGCCTTGGATGACCCCCGGTTCCGGAAAGCCAAGAGCGTGGTTCGCTACATGCTGCGTTCCGTGGCCTGTGCGCCTCTGAAGTGCGGGGACAAGATCCTGGGGGTCCTCTATATAGACAACCGCTCTCAGGCTGGCAGTTTTGCACCCGGGGATCTATCCTTCCTGGTTGCCTTGGGCCAGTTGTCCGCAATTGCCCTGAACAACGCCCAACTCTACCGGGAGGTCCGGGAGCGCGGGCAAAGGCTGGAATTGGAGTTGCGCCGCCGTCGCCGCCTGTTGGCTTGCAGCGGGGTGATGCGGCAGATCCAGAAGATGCTGGCTCAGGTGGCGGCCACCGACGTGCCCATCCTTATCTCCGGCGAGAGTGGTACCGGCAAGGAACTGGTGGCCCGGGAACTCCATGCCCTGAGCCGCCAGGCCTCAGGGCCCTTCCTGGCGGTGAACTGCGCCACCATCCCCGAGTCTATGGCTGAGAGTGAGCTTTTCGGGGTCTGCCGGGGTGTGGCAACCGGAGTGAATGAGCGCCCGGGGCTCTTTGAACGGGCCCAAGGGGGGACCCTGTTCCTGGACGAGATAGGGGAGATGCCCCTGGGCCAACAGGCCAAGCTCCTGCGCATCCTGGAAGAGCGGCGGGTGGCTCGGGTGGGGGCCACGTCCAGGTGTGCCTGTCGGGAAAAGGGCCAGGCTGCAGACCACACCCAGATTCCCCTCAATGTGCGAATCGTCACCGCCACCAACCGGGACCTGGAGCAGTTCATGGCGGAAAAGCGCTTCCGCACCGACCTGTTCTATCGCCTCAATATTTTCCCCATCAAGATCCCGCCGTTGCGGGAGCGGCCTGAGGATATTCCCCTCCTGGCAACTTTTATTTTCGACGAGGAATGTCAAAATCTAGGAAAGCCTCTGGAAAGGATCAGCTACCCGGCTATGAAGCGCCTCCGGAACCTGAGTTGGTCGGGGAGTAATGTCCGCCAGCTCCGCAGCGAATTGCAGCGGGCCATAATCCTCTGCGACGGCAATTTTCTGCAGCCTGGAGATTTTTTGCCGGAAGGAGAGAGCAGTCCCGCTGCGGCGGGGAAGACCCTGAAAGAGGCGATGAAGCGCCATATCCTGCAAGTCCTGGGGGAATGCCAGGGCAACAAGACTCGTGCCGCGGCCATGCTGGGCATCTCGCCGGGGACCCTTTATAACAAATTGCATGAATACGGAGAGGGAAAAGAAGAATCTATAAAAAATGAAGAGTGGGCAGCAACCGATTAACTGACTGAAATGTCGTGCGATTTTATCGGTATAAACTTCAGGCCTACTTAAATCTTAGAGACCGGGCCTTGCACATGGACGCGCCGGGTTTCCTGCCTTTATCCTATAAACCACGAGGAATAAGGCACTTACCAAAACAGGCCATTTGCCTGGGGAATTGGTATGTTCCTTGCCTATATTACCATCAGAAGAGTTAAAAAGTTTTCCCAACATTTAGTGAACCATAAAGCCGATGGTGGAGGGGAGCGCCATGGCGGAAAGATTTAAGCTGATCACCCTCCTGGGCCGACCGGGAGGATTCGCCCATACCTGGAAGGCCGAGGTCCTGGATCCCGCTCTCCAGGCCCAATGGGGTTCCATAGTGGCTCTCAAGATCCCCCTGAGCCGTGAAAAGGAAGAGGTCCTGGTGGAGGAGCTGATCAAGAACGCGGTCCTCCAGGCCAACCTGAAACGGGTTATGGATTCCCACATCGTTCGGTATCTGGGGTTCTCCAAATACCGGGATCAGTTCGTGATGATCATGGAGTGCGTGGAAGGCCAGGATTTGCGGCAGCGCATCGGGGAAGTGGGCAAGGGGAACCCCTTGCCCGTGGCCGAAGCCCTGGAGATCGCGGTGCAGGTCTGCCGCGGCCTGGTGACCATTCATCGCTTCGGCATCTTCCATCGGGACATCAAACCGGAAAACGTCCTGATCCCCGAGGGCAATGGGCCGGTGAAAATTGCCGATCTAGGCATTTCCAGGATGCTGGAGCCGGCGGAACTGGCCTCCACCACCACCGGCACTATCTACTATATGCCCAAGGAAGTCCTGAGAGGCCAGGGTGGGAATTTCATTTCCGACACCTACTCTTTGGGGGTGACCCTTTACGAGATGCTCACCGGCAGGGTGCCCTTCATGGGAAAAAGCATCACTGAAATCATAGACAACATCTGCCAGGGCCGGTTCATTCCCCCCAAGGACCTGAATCCCCACATGGAAGATAAGCTCAATGCCATCGTTCTCAAGGCCATGGCCCGGGAGCTTAAGGGACGCTATGGTTCCGCGCTGGAGTTCCTTCAGGCCATGGAAAGATACCGAGGGGGAAACGGCGGGAGTAACCAGGCATTGGAAGTACGCCTTGCCGCGATTCACCAGAGCCTGGGAGCCGGAGCCCAGGATAAGGCCTTGGCCCTGTCCGAGCGTCTTCTGGAGGACTTTCCGGACAGCGAGCGGGCTTATTTGCTGGTGGGGGACGCGTTCTGCCGCTGGTTGAGGCCGCAGCCGGCAGCCACCTATCTCCGGATCGGGGTGGAAAGATTTCCCCGATCCGCCTCGCTGCATCGGATGCTGGCTGTCTGTCTGTATAATCTGGACCAGGCTAAGCGCGGCCCCACGTTCAAGGAGGCCCTGGAGGTGCTCCGCCAAGCCTTGAGGTTGGCTCCTGATCAAGAATTTGAGGAAAAAGTGCGAATCTTGCTGGCGGCCTGGGAACGTTCCCGGCCGGGCCGTTGATTTAAACCACCTGGCTGACGGGCGGCGGAGGTTGAAGTAATGTTGAAGAAGCCTCGGCTCATTATTCTCCTGGCGGCGGGCATCCTGCCGCCATCGCTTGCCGGAGGACCGGCATGGGCTTCGGCCGGGGGCATCCCGGGAATCGACCCGGCTCTAATAATCTGGGCATCTTTGGCGATTCTGTCCCTGGGCGCGGCGGCCGGGCTTTCCTTCCTCCTGTGGAAGCGGCGGAGACCGGCGGCCCTCGTGAACCGGGCACGGATCGCCCTGGAGCGCCAGAACCACACAAAAGCCCAAAGACTATTTACCCGGGTCATCCGGCGGCTCCGGAAAAAAGCGGAACTCACCGGGCAGGAGCAAGGCCTCCTTCAGCAGGCTCACTTGAAACTGGCCTACATTTATGAGGCCCAGAATAAGCCCCAGGAGGCGGCCATGCATTACGTGGCCGCCCATGAGGCCGGCCTGGAACTCAGACAATTCCCCCCTTATGGCCTTATCTCTCTGGCCCAGGCCCTGGCTCAGGTTCCGGATACCAGCGACCGGGCGCTGGAAGTCTACCTGGCCTATCTTGGCCTCAAGACCCGCCCCCTCAACCGGCAGGTGACCGAGATTCTGGAAAAATTGGGCACCTGCCCCGAAGTGGACCCAGGCGGTCCCCAGGTGGACCCCAGCAGGCTTGCCAGGGTGGTGCGCATCGCCCGGCGGATGGTCCAGGCGGACCCCCAGAGGTTGTGGCCCCACCTGAGCCTGGGCATGGCCGCAGCTCTTTCCAGGGATTTCGACGGGGCCGTCCCGCATCTAGTGCAAGCCCTCCGCCTAGCTCCGGATCTGCCATCCGCCTATTATTGGCTGGGACAGGCCCTGGCCGCCAGAACGGAGCCTTATCCGGCAGGCACTCGCCAGGCCTTTATCAAATTTCTCAGTCTGTCCCGGTCGGCGGCGGAGAACCGCAAACGGGCCGAAACCGCATATTATCTGGGCTCCGGTTGGCCTTCAGGATACGCCTTTAGCTGGATTGTACCTCCCACCCTGGGGGCTGAAGAAGCAGCCGGATTCGATGAGGCCGCGCACTGGCTGGCCCGGGCGGTGGCCGAGGGCCGGACGGATGCCGAGACCTACTATCTCCTAGCCGTGGCCCATTTTCTCCGAGGCCGGCTCACCGAAGCCACCTTGGCACTGGTCCACGCCGTGGCCGGCTCCCCCCAGCACTTTCCCTATCACTTTGCCCTGGCCGCAGTGTACCTGGCCAGCGGCCGGCGCCAGGAGGCCGAGCGGGAATTCCTCGAGGTCCTCCGTCTTGCTCCGGGGGATCAGGAGACCCGGCGGTCGTTGCTGCACTTTTATCTGGAGGACAACCGTTGGCCGGAGGTGGCGGAGCAGTGCCGGGCTCTGATGGAGCAGGCCGGTCCAACGCTGGAGACTTTGGGGACCCTGGTAGTATCCCTGTCCCGCCAGGAAAAGTTCGGCGAGGCCGCGGCCCTGGCCCCCGACCTCAGACCCTTTGCCTCCGAGGAGCAGGCCCTCTTGGTCGTTTTCCTGATGGCCCGGGCCCTGTCCCACAATCTGAATTTTGCCGAGGCACTGGTCTGGTACGACCTGGTCCTGGAGCTGGGGGAATCGCCCGAGCCCTGGTATTACCGGGCCTGCGCCTTGGGGCGGCTGGGGCGGATCGACGAAGCCCTGGAGGCCTTCCGCGTCCTGACCGCAAGCGATAATGATTACCGGGCCGAGGCCTATCTCCAGTGGGGCCACCTCCTGTTTCTCCGCGAGGGCTACGAAGAAGCTATCGCCGCCTATCAGCAAGCCCTGGAGCTCAAGCCGGGGGAGGCTGAGATTTATTATGCCCTGGGAGCAGCCACCTATCATCAAGGCCAGGCCTCCGAGGCCATCGGTTATTTCAGCCAATGCCTGGAGGTGGCTCCCGGGCATATCGGCAGCCTTCTCGGTGCCGGTCTGGCCTGGGAACGGCAGGGCGATCCGGAGGCGGCCCGGCAGGATTACCAAAAGGTCATCGAACTCGACCCCCAAAACCACACTGCCCTTGAGAGGTTGGCCATTCTCACCTGCCAGGCCGGGGATTTCCGCCAGAGCTTGAACCATTTCATGCGCCTGGAAGAGCAGGCCCTGAAGGGGGAGCAATCCCTCTATCATCTGGGCCATACCTTGATGCAAAACGACGAGCCGGCCATGGCTCTCAAAATCTGGTCCCGGCTGGCAGCCCGCAGACCGGATGATCAGGAACTCCAAGAACTGCTGGCCCGTTGCCGCTATCTCCTGGGCCGGCGCCTGATAGAGTCCGGACATGAAGCTGCGGCCGCGGAGCTCTGGGACCAGTATTTGGTGGTCTTTCCCGGGGATGATGACACCCGGCGGGCACAAGCGGAGGTGCTATGGCGGCTAGCCCTGGGCAGACTCCAGGAGGGGGACCAGGGACGGGCCGAGGCCCAAGCGTTGCTCCAGCGGGCCATCGGCCTGGATGAGAGCCATTGGAAATATCCTTTCTTCCTGGCCCAGGTCTTTTGGTCCGCACAGCGGTGGGCCGAGGCCGAAGGCGTCTTGAGGCAACTGGCAGAGCGGTTCCCCGGCCAGGCCCGGATTCAATACCACCTGGGTCTGGTGTCCAGGCTTCTGGGGCGTGATGATAAGGCCCTGGCGGCCTGGCAGGCAGCTGTCCGGTCCGAGGCCCGGGATCCTTACGCCGCCTATGCCCTGCTGGCGTTGGCCAATGAGTCGGCGGCCCGGGGCGATTACAGCCAGGCCGCGGATTTTCTGGCCGCGGGGTGGAACCTGAAATCACCGGGAGCAGCTGAGGAGCAGCGCGCATGAAGCCGGAGACGATCATGGCGGATTATCGGGACCTTACCTTCCACCTGCTGGCCTTATGTCTCCTGGCCAGCGGCCGGGAGGAGGAATTGGCTAGGCTGGCCGCCACCGGGGAAACTCCTGCGGGTTATCCCTTTTACCAGGGGATCCACCTCGCGCAGGATGGACAGGTGGAAGCCGCCCTTGAACACCTCCGGCCACTGGCGGCACAGGGACATGAGCCTTCCTCTCGCCTGGCCTTCAAGCTGCTTATCAATCAGGCCGAACACTACCTGGGCGGCCACAAATATGAGGAACTGGCCCAGGTTTTAGATGAGGCCCTGCGGCTCATGCCCGATGACCCCACCCTGCTTGCCGAGTTGGAAGACTTCCAGGAAATTCTGCCCTTTTGCTACCTCAGGGTGGGGAAACGACCGGAGGCCGAGGCCCTCTGGCGCCGGGAAGTTTGGCAGGGAGACCCCAAAGCCCTTCACAGGTTGGCGCTGCTGTACTACTGGTGGACCCGCCGGCGGGAACAGGAGCTTGCCGGGGAAACAGACGGCGGCCTCGAGGACACTCAGGACCTGTGGCATCGCACCATCGCCTGCTGGGTGGCCCTGGCCGGTGTGGATCCCTTTTGGCCGGAATGGGCCCAGGCCCGGGGCCAGGTTTATGGCACGCCGGTATCAGAGAAAGAAATCGGCAACCTGAAGAAGCATATTATTGAGAACCTCCTGCCCAATCTCTGCCAGTCTTACCTGGACAGCTACCGCCAGGAGGGCCGGCATGACCGGGCAGAGCAGCAGCAGCGGTATCTGACCCTGTCCCGCCTGGAGAAAGAGGCAGCCGACACCTGGCTAAAGGTCCTCCCCAGAATGACCCAAGTGGGGGAGCGTTTGGGGCTGGCCTTGACTCGGGGAGTTCCCCTGGCGGAACTGGTGCGGGGTCTCCAACAAGCCGAGGGTCACCGGCCCTGCTTCCTGGCGCCAGAAAGTTCGGCTTGCGGCCCCTGCCTTTGGGTCGGGCTCTGCCGGGATAACCCACTGCCACAGGAAAGCCGGATCTTCCTGGAGTTACTGGGCGGCCCCCTGATGAGCCTGGACCTGGGGATCCAGGAAGTGATCAAGCAACTCCTGGATCTCCACCTCACCTTCGCGCCACATGACGACGATGCAGAAAAAATGGCTGACTATCTCGCTCCCTGGGGATTGGCCGTCAGCCTCCTGGAAGACAAGCAGCCGGAGAAGGTTCTTAACGAGCTGGACCATCTCCCCACGGCGAATCAAAACGCTCCAGCGGTTCGCTGGCTGCGCACGGCAGCCTGGGAGCAATTGGGCCACCAATACTTGGAGACCTCCGGTCTGGATCAGGCTCTGAAGGCCTGGGCCGAAGCCAAAAAAGGGATTCAGGAACTGAAGCGGGAGAACTCTCCTTCCCTCTACCGGCGGACCTTGGCCCTGGAGGAGCAGTTGGGCCAGGGAGTGGCCCAGGCTTGCACCAGAGAAGCCAGGATTCTGCACCAGAGCGGCCGGACCGAGGAAGCCATGGACCTCCTGCGCCGTGGACTGGAGCTCTCCCCCCAGGAGCTGGTGAAGGACCAATTGGCCGATATCTACTGCGACCGCGGCTGGGGCCGCATGGAAAATAACGAGTTCACCGAAGCCCGGCGGGAATTCGAACAGGCCCTGGCCGTCAAGCCCAACTTCCTCCGGGCCAAGGAAGGCATGAGCACTTCTTACAACAACGAAGGGGTGAAGCACCATAATGCCGACCGGTTCGACGAGGCCATCCCTCTCCTGCGCCGGGCCTTGGAATACAACTCCAATAACCCCACGGCCCGGCGTAACCTGGCGAATTCCCTCCACAGCAAAGGAGGCCAGATCCTTGAAAAGGAAATGAAACACGCTTATTCCAACAGCGCCAAATTAAGCATCTTGCGGCGGGTCCGGGATTTGTTGAAGGAAGCCTACGAATACAATCCTGCCAGTGAATATATCGTGCGGGATCTCAATAAGATTATTGAAATTATCCGCTCTGCCAGCCCATGGTGAGATTATGCTGAAAGACCCCTGGCATCTGGAAGAAACACCCTATGACCTGTTGAATCTGCATCCCAATGCCGGACCGGGAGAGATTCACCAGGCGCTACCCAATTTCATGCGGCGCCCGGAGAATGCTCCCAGGCTGGCCCAGGCCATGCACGCCTTGCAAAACTTGAAGAACCCGGCCAGCCGTCTGGTACTGGATCTGCTGCATTATCCAGTGAACGGGCTGAAGATGACAGACGCAGCCAAGCCGCCGTCTCCCCTGGTTTTGGATGAGTTCCTGAAGGTGCCGCACCTGGAGCCCGCGGAACTCTTTTGCGACCTGGATCAAGCCGATTTTGACAAGGACCGGGGAGAGGTTAACTACCATGCCTTCACCCTTTCGCTAAACCCTGGCTACGATAGTCTGGAGAATTACCGTTTGATAGTGGAGCCGGACTGCTGAACGACTGCGGTCCTTCGGAAAAGAAGGGATTCGGGCAATGAAGAAAGTTACCTCTGGCGCCAACCAAGACCCGATGCAGACCGCGGAGGAAAGGGGGGTTTCCGATTCCCCTCCCCTCCCTGGGCCTGCCCATTATTGGGGCGAACATCCTTTGCTCCGCATCGCCGCCGACCAGGAGGCTCTCATTAAGGAATGCGCCTCCCTGGAAGCGGAACTGGAAGAATGCCATAAGAGGGCCCATAAGGAGAAGAAGGCCCTGCTTTTGGAGATGCTGGAGGTCATGGACGGCTTTGACCGCCTGTTCCGCAACCTGGAGGAGCGGGCCGCCGACCTCGAACCCCAAACCAAGCGGCTGGCCGGCAACTTCCGCACTGTGCGGCGCTTGTTGAGCCTGGCCCTGGAACGGGCCGGAGTCACCCTCATGGAACTGGAAACCCTAGACCTCCGCTTCCACGAGGTGGTGGAAACCAGGCCTGCGCCTGGGGTGCCGGACGGTACCATCCTGGAGGCGGTCCAGCCCGGTTACATCTGGAACGGCCAAATCCTGCGTTACGCCAAGGTAGTCGTCTCTAAGAATACAGAGGAGGTCCAACATGGCTAAGGCCATCGGCATTGACTTGGGCACCACCAATTCGGTGATGACCCTCCAGGCCCGGGGGCTGAGCGTCCTGCAAAACGCTGAAAATGAAGAAGTGACACGCTCCATGGTTAGCTCCTACCGGGGTGAGACCCGGGTCGGGCTGCCGGCAGTGCATAATATGGTCAACTTTCCCAAAGACACCATTATCTCCATCAAGCGTCTCATGGGACGGGCCTATAGCGACCCCAAGGTCCAGGAATTGAAAAACAAGAAGGACTTCGTCTTCTATGAAATCGTGCCGCCGGAAGACGGCTCCCAGGAGAGTATGCGGGTGGTGATGGGGGGCAAGGCCTATTCCCCCGTGGACATCTCCGCCATGATCCTGCGCAAGCTCAAGAACGACGCGGAAAAGCGCCTGGGCGACAAGGTGGAGTACGCAGTGATCACCGTCCCCGCCTATTTCTCCGAAAAGCAGAAGGAAGCCACTCGCAAGGCCGGCTGGGAGGCGGGCTTGAAGGTGCAGCGCCTGCTGGCGGAGCCCACCGCCGCAGCGGTGGCCTATGGCATGAACAATCTCGATCCCAGCGAAGCCCGCACCCTCCTTGTTTACGATTTCGGCGGCGGCACCCTGGACATCTCCATCTTGCAGGTGGTGGGCAGCATCTTTGCCGAACTGGCCAACGACGGGGATCTTTGGCTGGGAGGAGACAATTTTGATGAACTCCTGGTGGGGGTGGCCCTGGACAAGTTGAAGTCAACCCACGACCTCGATCTCGATGCCTTGGTCATCTCCAATGAACGCAAGGACCGGTTCAAGATTTTCCTTCGGCAGGCCGCGGAGAAGGCAAAAATCGCCCTATCGGGGGGGAGCAAGGCCCCCATCGTAGTCTCCGGGGCCCTGGAAGACGAAAACCGCAATCCCATCGACGTGGATGTGGAGATCACCCGGGCGGAATTCGAGCGGCTCATCACCCCTCAGGTCCAGCGGAGTATGGAAATCGTGGAGCGAGCCCTGGAGAAGGCCCGGGTCAGCCGTGAGCAGATCGACCACGTCCTTTTGGTGGGCGGCTCCACTTCCATCCCCCTGGTGCAACGCTACCTGGCCGATTACTTCGGGGAAGGGAAGCTCATGCGCAACCTGGATCCCATGAAGTGCGTGGCCCAGGGAGCCGGAATCATGGCCGCGGTCCTGGGCGAAATCAAGGAGTGTCCTAAATGCGGCACGGCCAACGACTCTGAAACCATCGCTTGCAGTAAGTGCGGCTATATCTTTACGGTATTGGGAAACGTTACCGGCCTACCCTATGGCATTCAGACTGCCGGAGACGTCTTCGACATCATCATTCCCGTGGGGTCGCCATACCCTTCGCCCGCGCCGGTAAAGCCGTCTCATCCTTACCGGACCAAGAAGGACAACCAGCGACGCATCAAGATCCCGGTACTCCGGGGCGATGATCCGGTGGCCAGCTCCAGCAAAAATGAACTGATGCGCACCCTCTGGCTCGTCCTTCCCAAGGGACTGTCCCGGGGCACCCCGGTGGAGGTGGCCCTGGGGCTGTCCCAGGATGAAATCCTGGACCACATTCATGTCCGGGTTCTGGATGGCTCCAGCCGGCCCCTGGAGGTTTTCTCGGATAGGGGCGAGGGTGAGCGCGTCCTCATCGAGGCCCGCATCGAGGAGGGCGGCCGCCAGTGGGCCGAGAAACTGGCCAAGGCCGACCTCAACACCGCCGCCCGCCTAGAGACCCTCTACGACGAGATCATCGAAGCCACCAATAACGAGAACTTTGCCGCGGCCAAGGAGAAGTTGCGGGAATTCGAGGGCCTGCTGGCAGGCATCGGGGTGGATATCGGGGCGATGCGCAAGGCTAATAACGTCTGCGATTTTACCGAAGTCATGGTGGATCGCTACAAGTACCTGATTCCCGCTGATAATATCTACAAACTCAACCGCAAAGTGGAGGAGGTGCGCAACTCCATCAAATCCGGGAACGAAGCCGCGGCCCAGGAGAAGATGGAGGAATTGGAGAAGATGCTCTACGAAAACAAGCCGGCCTGTTATCTCATGATCCTCAACAATGCGGCCGCTGACGCCCGGGAGCGGGGCCAGGTGGCGGAGGCCGAGGCCATCAAGCGGGTGGTCCACCAGGCCGAGGCCGCGGGGCAGCGGGACGATGCCGATGCCTTCTGGCAGGCCATCAATGAGGGGGGCGAAGCCCTGGGCCGGCTTACCGACCAGAAACTGGAAATCGACGACGGCACTGTGGAACGCGTCAAGAGCTATTGAGGACCCGGAGAGCCGCACCATGACCGACAAATTCCCCTTGCATTGCCCGGTCTGCCCTCATCCGCAACCGATTCTGGGTACGCGTTGTCCCCAATGTAACACCAATCTGGAACCCCTCAGGAGGGTCCGGGAACTCCCCGGGCAATTGGCCCGGGAGGGATTGCGCCTCCAACAAACCGGGGCCGGCTCCGAGGGTTTGGCCTTGCTTACCGCGGCCGCGGTATTGACCCCTGACCCGGTGGACTCCCGGCTCGCACTGGCCCGGGTGCTGCTGGAGCAAAGGAGATATGGACAGGCCCGGGAGGTATTGACGCCGCTTTTGGCCCGGGAGCCGGAGACCCCTGAGGCCCGTCGGCTCCAGCAATTGTGCCGGGATGGGGAGGAAACCCGGAAGGCCGAGAGAGAGCAAGCGGAGCGCAGCCAGGCCGAACGCGGTAGAGCCCTCAGGCGCCGCTGGCTCTGTTTGAGCGTTGCCTCCACGGCGCTGGGCGGGCTGCTGGTCTTTTTCATCACCTGGGCCGGCTTGCGGCCGCCTCCAGTCCATCCCCCTCCGGCGTCCGCGGTGTCGATAACGACCGCTACCTTTACAGACCCGAGGGTGGCGAAGGCCAAGACCGCGGTGGCCGCCGCTTTTCCAATGATCCGTATGGAAGAATCCGGTCCCGGCCTGAGGCTTAGCGGCGAAGTGCAATCATATCGGGAGTTGGCCGAGTTGCTCAGGGCCGCCCAGGAGGCCGTGGGCATGGCCAGTGAGGATATCAAAGTGAAATATGATTCCTTCTTTTTCTACCGCATTCGTTCCGGAGACTCGCTCACCTTGCTGGCGCAACGGTTTTACGGACGACCAGGACTTTATAAGGTGATCCAGGCGGCCAACCCCGCACGGGTGAAAGACGCCAACTTGTTGCACCCGGGAGATCTGCTGATGATCCCTGGCACTGCGGATGCAGGTCCATGAATGGTTCCCAGACCTCCCAAAGCGTCCGGCCCCGGATTGCGCCGTCCGGGCACCTCAAGATTTCCGTGGAAATCCTGAGCGGTCCCTTGGACGGCCTGGAATTTCATTTTGACCAGGCCACGGTCAGCGTCGGCCGGGCCGAAAACAATGACCTTTGTCTCGGATCGGACCAATTGGTCAGCCGCCGGCATGCCCGTCTCGGGGTGGAAGAGGGCAATCTCTGGGTTGAGGATACCCAGAGCCTGAACGGTACTTACCTGAACAACCGGCGTTTGGAGGCGAAGACACCGCTGGCCTCCGGGGATATCTTTCGAGTGGGCATGTCGGAGTTGCGGGTGCGGCTCGATTAGGGCGGATATTCCCATTTCGAACGGAAGCAGAAAAAAAAAAGCCCAAAATAATGGATACTTCTTTCACTCGGAATAGCCCAGGGAATTTTTTTGGTCCTTTACCCGGTTCCAAACAGGAGTTGGGGAATTTGGGTGATCATCGAGGCCGGGGTGATGATAGCGTCTGCGGCCGGATCCCATTGATTGGCAAGACCTGAGGACGACATGGAGCACGCAGACCTGCCCTATCCCTTGTCGGCCAACGCGGAACGCTGCCTGGAAGTGGCGGTGCAGGAGGCCATGGCCCAGAGACATGCCTTCCTCGGCACGGAGCATATCTTTATCGGTCTGTGTAAATGCCGGGATGACCTGGTGATGCAGGCTTTCGCCCAGGACGGGGTGGACCCGAGCATCCGTCAGGTGGTGCGCCAGGCCTTGGTTTCCGGGGTGGGCGGGTCCCGTAAATTGGACCTGACCCCGCGCACGCGCTTGTTGTTTCAACATGGGCAGGAATTGGCCCAGGCGGGTGGAGCGGGCCAACTTGCCCCCCTGCACCTGCTTCTGGGCCTGCTCCAGGCCGGCGATGGCGTGGCGGTGCGCCTCCTGCGCTGGCTGGAGCACAACCCGGAGAAATTGGGGGAGGCCGCCCGGGAGCTCCTGGGGCAGGTACGGCAGCAACTGCAAACCAAAACCCCGGTCATCAATTCCCTGGGGCGCGACCTCACCTTCCTAGCCCGGGAAGGCCGGCTCGATCCCCTCATCGGTCGCGGCGGGGAAATACGCCTCATGGCCCAGAGCCTGCTGCGGAAAAAGAAAAATAACCTGCTGCTGGTGGGGGAGGCGGGAGTGGGCAAAACGAGCCTGGTGGAAGGGCTTGCCCACCTCATCGCCAAAGGCGAAGCGCCGCCGGTCTTGGCCGGCAAGCGTTTGGTGGAGGTTACCGCGGGGGCGCTGCTGGCGGGGACCCGCTATCGGGGGGACTTGGAGCAACGGGTCCAGAAACTCCTGGAAGAAGCCCGGGACCCGGAACTCATCCTCTTCATCGACGAATTTCACACCCTGCTGGGCCCCGCCAACGTGGAGGGCGGCTTGGATATCGCCAACATGCTGAAGCCGGCCTTGGCCAACAGCGAACTCCGCATGATCGGAGCGACCACCTGGAAGGAATACCGGGCCCGGATCGAGCGGGACCCCGCGTTTGAACGCCGGTTTCAAGTGGTGGAGGTGAAGGAGTTGAGCCCGGCCGACACCCTCAACCTCTTGCAGCAATGCCGGGAGGTCTATGAGCGGCATCACCGGGTGCGGCTTGCTGATGATGCCCTGGAGGCCGCGGTGGACCTGGCGGTCCGCTTCCTGCCCGATCGCCATTTGCCCGATAAGGCCATCGATCTTCTGGATCAGGCCTGCGCTCAATTTCGGCTCCAACTTATGGGCGGCGCTGACGAAGGCGGGGTCGAGTCTGGTCTCCTGGGCACAGTGGACGGAAAGGAAGTGGCCCAGGCCCTGGCCCAGTGGCTGGGTCTGCCCCTTGACCAGATCATGCAGAGCGCCGGCGACACCTACCTGCAACTGGAGGAGCTGCTGGGCAGCCGCATCCTGGGACAGGCGGAGGCCGTCCGCACCCTGGCCGCCGCCCTGCGGATGGCCCATATC
>QZIZ01000089.1 GCA_003599195.1 Deltaproteobacteria bacterium
AGAGACGCAGAGGGCGCAGAGAACTAAATTACGCGTCTGGCCACAACCCGTCCCAGGCCAGGAAATTTTCCAATAACCGCAACCCGAAGCGGCCGCTTTTTTCCGGGTGGAACTGGGTGGCCACCAGGTTCTTCCGGCCCATGACGCTGGGAAAGGCGATGCCGTGCTCCGTCACCCCCAGGATCATGCTCTCTTCCGCCGGAGACGGATAATAACTGTGCACGAAATAATATTCCGCGCCCTCCGGCAGCCCCTTCGAAATCGGATGCTCCCGGACAAAGCGCACCGTGTTCCAGCCCATATGGGGAATCTTCAAGCCGGGCTGCAGCGGCAGCGCCCTGGTCGCGCCGGGGATCAGCCCCAGGCACGGGGTGTTGCCGTTTTCTTCGCTGTAATCCAGGACCACCTGGGCCCCCAGGCAGATGCCCAGAATCGGCACGCCTCTTTGAAACGCCTCTTTTAAAGCCGCGTCCAGCCGCAATTCCCTGAGGGTAGCCATGGCCGTCCCCGCCGCGCCCACGCCGGGGAAAACGATACGCGCCGCTTTAGCCACTACCGCCGGGTCCTGGGTCACCTGCCCCTCAACTCCCAACGCCTTCAGGGACCGCACCACACTGGTCAAATTCCCGGCCCGGTAATCGACAATCACCACCATAAAAATTCTTAGCTTTCCTAATAAAATTCCTAACCCATAAAATCTATCAACCCCAAGCCCCCACGTCAATATAATCCCTGGAAAAATGGTTTATGGGGGGGTTAGGACTTGGTTAAAGATCTCGATGGATGACCAAGGGCGTGTTGGGGGAAGCCCAGGAATCAAAGGCAAGATTCGCTTCAGTTGCTGAATAAAAACTTTTTAAAAAGATTATCAACCTATCTATAATTGTAAAATAATCGCTAAACCTACAAAGGGGATATTGCCAACTTTTAAATTTCTGCATTTTCTTCCGAATTTGTGGTATTCTCCTTTTAAAATTATTAAATACAGGATGTTCTAGGAATGAGCCTTGGTCTAAGGGTCTAAAATTTTATTATTAACTGTGGCATCTCAGACTGCCTCATAATTTCGGTTAAGATAGGAATAATAAGATGATTAGAGCTTTTCTTTCCCACAGTAGCGCTGACAAAAACCGGTATGTTCGTATTGTTGCCCAAAAACTTGGCGAAAATAATTGTGTGTACGACGAATATACATTTGAATTCGGAATGCAACCCTTGGAGGAAATAGTTAGGGGGCTTGAGGCCTCTCAATTATTCGTTGTTTTTCTTTCTGAAAAAGCTCTTGAGTCTGATTGGGTTCAGAAGGAAATCCTCCTCGCCCATGAAAAGCTTTCTATTAAGGAATTGATACGTATCTTTCCTATTATTATTGATTCAAATTTAACATATCAGTATACTAGAATACCTCAGTGGATGAGGGATGAATACAATCTTAAGTATGTAAGTCGCCCAACAGTTGCAGCCCGACGCATTCGCCAAAGGCTCAGAGAAATATCTTGGATGTATAACCCTCGTCTTAAAGAGCGGGAATCTATTTTTGTAGGAAGAAATGAATTGATCAAAATTATCGAAGAACGTATAGACGATTTTTCACAAGAATTACCTAAATGCTTTATTTCTTCTGGCCTTCCACGTATTGGCAGATCAGCGCTTCTTAGGCATGCTCTGGTAAAAAGCAATGTAACTAAAGATTCTTACGAATTCCCTCTTTTAATAATGAGGCGCGAAGAAAGTTTAGAAGATTTGATTTTAAAGCTATATGATTTAGGTCTATCTCATATTCCATATCCTGTTAACTTGATGTCTATTGACATAAATAGAAGAATAAGTATAGCTGTATCTTTAGCAAAAGATATAATAAAGGCAAAAGAAACAATTCTTATTCGTGATGAGGGGTGCATAATTAATTTTAGCAGGAGAATTCAACCTTGGTTTGACAATATCTTAACGCAATTATCAACATCATCACAACCAATATTTTTACTATGTTCAAGGTACCGACCATTACCTGAAGAATTACGAAGCAGGCCATTTATATTTGGAGTTTCAGTTCCAGAACTATCCTTTAATGAGAGAGGCGGTCTTTTTAAGCGCTTTGTTGATTTTGAGGGTTTGGCTTTAACACGAGACGACTTCGTGTTTTTCTGTAATCACTTCCAAGGCTTTCCTGATCAAATTCGCTTTGCATGTGACCTAATTCATGATTTAGGTGTAGCTGATGCTAAAAAAGGATCGTACCAGATTATTGAATTCAACTCAGATAGAGCTTCGGTGATTCTCGGCAAATATTCCGCTCAGCCTAAGTATTTGGACTTTCTCTATCTTCTCTCGGAGTTTGAGTTCATAAGTTTAGATTTTCTTTTCTCTATCGTTGATGAATCAGAGTTCGGAGAATTAGTAAATGATCTCATTGCCGCTTCAATTTGTGATTATGTTGGTATTGAGAAAGAATTTATTCGGTTAAATGATGCAATTAGAGATTATGTCAGGCGCAATCAGATATCCCTTCCAGATGTTTACCAAAAAAAGCTCAAACAGCACTTAGATATTTTTCTTAAAACCTCTGATGAAGAGGAAAGGGACGTCTCGGATATAACATACTCTATTAAAGAAGCAATCAAGGCTGGCAAGACAGTACCTGAGCAATATTTAATTCCATCTCATTTCTTAAGAAGTATTCGTGATATTTATCAGAAACGTGGTAATCTCGATAGAGTAATCGAACTTGCAGACAAACTTTTAGAAAAAGAACACCTTCTTGATAAAACTGTAGCCCAAGACATTAGGTATTTCCTATGTCTCGCATTAGCAAGGAAGCGTGATACGCGGATGTTAGAGGAGGTCCAAAAAATTCATGGTATCGAACATAATTTTTTATTGGGGTTTTATTACCGCCGCCAAGGTCGGGCAGGTGATGCTATGGAAAGATTAACTCGGTGTTTAGGTGAGCCTATTGTTGCAAAGCGAGCAAAACGAGAAATCGTGCAAGTATATTTATCAATTGAGGATTACGAATCCGCATCTACATTAGCTCAATCCAATTATGAGGAGAATAGGAATAATCCATACCACATACAAGCATATTTCAATACAATTATTAATTCAGAAAAGGCAAAACGTGAGGCTGACTTACTCCTTAGATTAATAAGAGAACTTGAGGCAATTAGCTCAGACTTAGCCAAAGAAATGGCTATGATTGCGTTGGCCGAATTTGCAGTAAAGTGTGAAGATAACTACCAGAAAGCGCTGGATATTATCGATGATGCAATCCACACCTTCCCTGATTCATATTATACTTTAATTTCTAAGGCGTTCATAGCTGCACGCAATCGTGATGTAAGAAATCTTGAAAGCTCTTATGAGAAACTTGAGAAATTAGCAAGAAGAAAAAATATTTCCGAAGATTCTCTAGTAAGACTAAAGTGCTATTTGTTGACTTTACAAGGGGATCTTGGAAAAGCTCTGAATTTTGCAGAAATGAAATTAACAAGATATCCTGATTATTCGCGTCGAGCTTTTATGCAAAAGTTGAAAGAAATTTCCAGTGTTTAAATGATAGATAGGGGGCGTAAGGGCAATTCATGGTCTTCAAATTCACGGAAATTTTTGATTTTCAGTAATTCAAGCATTCGACTGATCATTTGAGAACTAGCTTACTGCTATTTATCACCTTTTCTTTGACCTTCCAAAAACTCTCGATATGTTAGCCTGACGGAGTAGCCATTTTTCCGGGCAAAGTGCCTTCCCCCCCGAAAATTTATTTGCATCTCTCCACATTTTCAGGCAAAATAGGGACTTAGGTAGCTTCTGGGAGGGGGGAGTCTGATGGCAGGCGCGCCTGCTGGCGAGGGGACCCAGAAGGGCGGGAAAAACCGCCGGTTTTTGCTGGGGGTCTTGGGCTTCGCGGCCCTGGCGGTGGCATTTCTGGCGCTTTTCAGCCACCAGGGCCTCTACAAGATTTACTGTCTGCGCCAGGAGCGGGAGGCCATGGAGCAGGAAAACCTGCGCCTGGCCGCGGAAAACGCCAGCCTGGCCCGGACCATCGACCGCCTGCAGAACGACCCGGAAATGATCCAGGACCTCATCCGCCGGGAACTGAATCTCGTCAAGAAAAACGAGATCATCCTGCAGTTCCCGCCGGAGGGCGGGAAAGCAGCAGCGCCCCCCGGCCCCGCCCTCCAGGCCGCTTCCCCCCCGCCGGCAACCGGAAGAGGAGATAAGCATGGCCGACCACGCAGTCTCCCTGGACCGCCTCCAAGAAATCCTTGAGGCGGAGCCTGGCGCAGGGGCCATGCTCCTGCTGTCCGAATCCTTTATGCAGCAGGGCCATTATCCCCAGGCCGCGGCAGCCTGCCGTCGGGCCGTCTCGCTTTATCCCGGGAACCCGGAATTCCGCCTCCTCTTAGGACAGGCGCTGCACGCCGCAGGTGAAGCGGCCGCAGCCGAAGAACACCTGCAACTGGTGGCCCGGGAGATCGGGAATCTGGGGGAGGCCTTCGACACCCTGGCGCAGCTTTACCAAGCCCAAGGCCGCAAGGCCGAAGCGGAGCAGGCCGCGGAGCTCTACCGGCTGCTGAAAGAAGGCCTGGCCCGGCTCCTGGAGGGAGAAGAAGAATGGGTCGCGCCTGCGGCCGCGCCCCTCGCCGCCGCCGCGCCGGAAGCGGACCGGGGCCGCCTGCTGCTGAGTAGGACCATCGAGGAACTGGAAAAATGGCAGCGGGGTTTGCGGGCGCATTAAAAAATAAAAAATTAACCATCGGAGACACAGAGAGCACAGAGTTTCACAGAGGAAAGATTTATGATTTGGCACTGCGCCAAATCAATCATAAAAATATTCTCTGTGCATCTCTGTGTCCTCTGTGTCTCCGTGGTGAAAATCTTTTTACATTCTTTAGCGAGGTTGATGTTCCATGTACAGCACTGCCGAATTCAGGAAGGGGTTAAAAGTCGAGCTTGACGGCGCCCCTTATACGATCGTCGAGTTTCAGCACGTCAAACCCGGCAAAGGGGGCGCGTTCGTGCGCACCAAGCTGAAGAACCTGCTCACCGGCCGGGTCCTGGACCAGACCTTCCGTTCCGGGGAGCGGGTGAAAAAGCCGGATCTGATGGAAAAGGAGATGCAGTATCTTTACAAGGACGGGGAGAGCTACTGCCTGATGGACAACGAAACCTACGAGCAGATCATGCTCACGGGCGAGCAGATGGGGGACGCAGTTCTTTATTTAACGGAAAATATGAACCTGCAGGTCCTGTTTTTCAACCAGCAGCCGGTGGCCGTGGAGGTCCCCAATTTCGTGGAACTCACCGTGGCCCAGACCGACCCGGGCCTCAAGGGGGACACCGCCAGCGGCGGCACCAAACCCGCCACCCTGGAATCGGGCGCGGTGATCCAGGTGCCCCTGTTCATCAATGAAGGCGACCGGCTGAAAGTGGACACCCGCACCGGCACCTACATCGAACGCCTCAAATGACCTACGCCATCTTTACCAGCACCACGTAACGCCGCACGCCGAATTTCAGCGCCTTTTTCTTCGTGGTCATAAAGACGTCCGCTTTCTGTTTTAAGCGGGGGTGCATGCGGTCCTGAAACTCGAAGACCCCCATGCCGTGGAGGAGAACCCGGTCGCCGAAACCGAGATTAAGGATCCTCTCCACATCCCGGCTGACCGCCAGCATGCCTTCAGCGACCATCTGGCCGGAAGCGGTCATCCCTTTAGGAACGCCTTTTCCCCCATAAACCCCGGGATGATAGGCGGTCACCGTAACCACCGACATAGTGACACTCATGGTCGGCTGGGGCCAACCCAGAAGACTTATCAAACCTAGCAGACAGAGAATCGCCAACTTTCTCATGCTTCCCTCTCTTTCCAAAGGGGCAGTTATCGTGATTAGGTTGTTTGGGAATTAAGTGAGAAAGGAACTTACTTAGAAAAACTTAGGATCAGAGCCGGGGGTTGGCTTTGCCGGTAAGTGCGCCTACCATTCCTGGGGCCGTCCGAAAAGGAGGCGGCTGCCGCCTCCTATTTTCCTGGCCAACTTCAGGTCCCCTCCGTTTTCTACCAGGTCTGAAGCGTACCAGCTTGGGCCATCCACGCGGGCTCGTGCAAAATTTATGTGCCTTATAGCACAAGCCCAAAACCCTGTCAAGAAAAATATTTGCAATTATTTGGTAAGTGATTTATTTATTTGCTAATTCACTATAATAAGGTGGTCCAAAATATATTAATTGGAAATGATCTTTTCAATTAACCAAATTGTTAAGATTTGGTGGGAAAATTTCCCTTAAATATAGGTATTTTTATTAATTTGTGGGAAAAAATATTTTCAGAAAAGTATATTCAGGGAATTATGTTAGATATCATTAATTATCATTGAATATTCAGATAATTACCTACTGATTAAATTATAATTGGCGTCCCACCGGCCCGTCAGCCGGAAACTTGAATTTTCGAGGCAGATAAATCGATGCTCCCCCATCTTTTTCCCCGGCGGCGGAAGCAGGCCTTTTGAGGGTTTCTATTCACCGGAACTCAAGGATAAAAGGGGAACTGGCGGAAAAATTAAAGATGGATAATTTGCGGCTTTGGGAAATATCTTTAATATTGAGGCTTACCCTTCTGAGGGCGGGAGGAGATTCCGGGCCGCCCTCAGAAGGACCGTGCTTTTGGGCCCGCGACCGCGGGCCCTCAGACTTTTCAGGACCCTCCGAAGCCCACGCTCACCCGGCCGGCCTCAATGAGCACCGGCACCTGCCGCGCGCCCTTAGATAGGCGCAGCATCTCTTCCAGGGCCTGGGGATCTTCCACCACGTCCCGATACACGACTTGCAACCCTTCCTTGGCCTTGGCCTCCCGGGCCTTGGTGGTGAAGGGTCAGCCCTTCTTGCCGAAAATGGTCACTTCGTTGGCCATAACATCCCTCTCTAACCGGCCTCCAGGAAGAAGGCCTTGACGTATAGAAAATCCACCATGTTCATGATCACCAGGGGGTTTTCGGAAAGGGTGTATTGCACCCCTTCGAAGCGCTGGTTGATCTTTTCATTCACATGCTGCATGAACTTCTGGGAGATCTGGGGTTTTTGGGGGCAAGCCCGCTGCAAAAAAGTCTGGAAGACTTTGGCGTCCCGCAGCACCAGGTCCTTGGTCTCCTGGCGCAATTTAACCCTCAGGGGCTTCAAGGCGTCGTCGAAGAAGTCGCCGATGTCTTCGAAGTTCTGCTTGATCTTGGCGAAGCTCCACTGCCGCATGCTCCGGTATTTATCGGCCGTTTCCCCTCGGAGGTTATCGGTGGTCAGCATGATGATGTTGATGCTGGGCACATTGGGGTGATTGGCCGGCAGATTGACGATCTTGACGGCTAGCTCGGGATAGCGCCGGTGGGTGAGGACGAAGTCCCGGCTGAAGCGTTGGCCCGGGCGGTCATAGGTGCGGGCCTCGGAGACGGTCCAGCCGTCGCTTTCCAACCCCTGGAGCAAGGGGCCAGCCTTGGGAATAAGGCGCCGCAACTCCGCAAAGCTGCCGGTGGCCGCGGTCCCCTTTTCCTCTTTATACCCGTAGTCATCCGGCGCGGGCGGAGGAGGTTCCGGTTCCATTTGGCTCATGACCGGCGGTTCCGGTTCCGGCACCTGCCGGGCCCGGATCACGTCGGGATCCGGGGTCAGGCCCAAAATAAACTGGGTCTGGCCGCCCTCGGCGCTTCGGCTCTGACGCCAAAATTTATACGGCGTCTCCGGAAATAGATCCATCACGATCTTGACCCCACCGGCAGGGGCGGATTCGGTGCGCACCTGTTCCACCAGGATATCGTCGCCGCCTAGACGGCTGGGCAGCCGCCCGGCCTGGGCCTGGGGAAATTCCACCACCAACTGCGGTTTCCCGCCCTGGGTGCGGGTGGAGACTCGGGGCTGCATGGAGCGGCTCAGCACCACCGTCAGCATGGTGTTCTCCCCTACCCTGCTCAATCCCAGGCGGCGCACTTCCACCATGCTGCCGCGCTGCCCCCAGGCGACTGCGGCCGTAACCGCCAACCCCAGGCACAGGCAAAAAATCCCGGCCCAAAGAAGTTTAATATGCGAATTTTTGCGATTATAAAACATAAGGCGGATGCTTCAGCCTCCTTCCTGGACCCGCCGAAAAGTGACACAAGATTGGGGGGGGCAACCGGCATGCCAGTCCGCGGTCATATCCGCGGACAACATTTTCCCGCCATTACCGGGACTGACGATGATGATGGCCCCGGATTTGGTGTAAATCCAGATCCTGCCGTCATTCACCACCCAGGTGAACTCCACGGTTTTCCCTTCCAGGGTCCAGGTTCCTTTACCGTTTTCTTTCAGCTCCAGGTCGATGTAACTCTTGCCCACAAAGGGCTCCACGGATCGATAAGTCCCGGCGAAGGGGGAGCGGGATTCTCCGCAGCCGCCCAGGGCCAGGCAAACGACTAACAGGCCAAGGATCGCGGCCCACTTCAGAGAGTATCTTTTCATATCTTTCTTTCTCGCAAAGTAAACCCTCCCCGATCCAGGACAAAAAAGCGATCGTAGAGGAAAATTTGGACGCACATGACCAGCATCCCCGCGTTTTTACTGACTTTCCACCAATTGACCGGCTCCCCCACTTCGCCGACACAACCGCAGTTGATGGGCAGGTGATGGAAAATGGCGTTCACCAGGCCCACAATGAAGATGACGTTCATGGCCCCGATGAGGGTGGCCGCGGCCCGGGTGCGGATGCCCAGGATAAGGAACAGCCCCACCACTAACTCCGCCCAGGACAGAACGAGGGCCCACAGGTTCACCCCCCAGGCAGGCATCAGGCCGTAATCCACCACGTTCAAGGCAAAGACCGCGGGCCGCATAATCTTGCTTAAAGCGAAGGAGATGAAGATAAACCCCAGGATCAAGCGGCAGGCCACAGAGAGGTACGGGCTGCGCCTGATGGGAGGAATGAGGATCAGGACAAAAATCCCCACCGGCAGCCATTCGACGTAGCCCGGTATCCCCAGGGGCAGGCTGGCGGGCGCCTTGGGCTTCTGTCCCTCCAGGGGAAAGGCGGTGGACCAGCCGCCGTAGGGCGACAGTACCGCCACTCGCTCCGTTCCTTTACTTTTCAACGATCGCGCCAGTTCCAGGTCGAAGCGCCGGCTGAAGGAACCGCCGTAAACGATGATGGCCTTGTTCTTCTCCGTGTCCGTCTGTTCCACGGTGAACCGGAACAAGGGATACATCAGATCGAACAGGATCAAGGGCAGGTTCATGGCGCCCTTGATATGTTCCTGATTGTAAAAGGCGCTTTTCCGGGCATCAACGAAAATAGCCTTATTATTTTGATACGCCTCCAGGGCCTGGTTGAGGGCGATCTCGGGAACCGCTCCTTTGCCCCAGTCCTGGATCAGGGGAATCTTGTTGTCGTTGTAGATATTGACTACCAGGGCCATGATAATGCTAAGGCCGATCATCAGGGCATAGTCGAACCAGGAGATCTGGCGCAGCTTGACCTGGTGCACCACTTCGCTTTCCAGGCGGCGGTCGCCGTGGACCAGCCATTGGGAGAGCTGATTGATGATATGCCGGGAGAGTTGCGGGTTATGATCCAGCAGATGGTCGAATTCCGCCTTGGAGACCTTGATCAGCCGCGACTCTTCCATGGCCTCCACCGACGCGGTGCGGGGCTGGCCGGTCACCAGGGCCACTTCTCCGAAATAAGCGCCCGCCGCCAACTCCGTCAATTCAGTGCGGATGCCGTCCGCGGTTTCCCGGAAGACCTTGACCTTGCCGGATTCGATAATATAAAAAAATTCCGGCGCCTCTCCCTGGGTGACGATGCGGGCGCCGGCAGGAAGTACGACCTCCTGCCCCAGCTCGTGCAAGATCAGGCCGTCCACCTTTCTTTCGGAGGAGCGGTCTTGCCCTTCTGTCATTTAAGTCCTCCCCTGCGCCAAATCTCCCCCGGACCGCGGACCGGAGACGGCCAACAAAAACGTATAACTCTTTTACCACAGCCGGCGCCATAAGTGAACTCTCTGAGGCCGGACAAATCAAATTCTTTCCGTCTTTTCCCGTCGCTTTTTCCTTCTCTGAAGCCGGGGAATTTCTCTCACCCGTGGATGCATTATCATTTTGATAAAATTTTATCAGGAGTTATCGGCCTTCTCTCAATGAGAGAATTTTCGCAAACTCAGGAGCGCCGGCTAATTGCTGGCTAGATATATTAACTTGATTTATCAATGAGTTAACTATTATGGCGCTTTATTATTATTGGCAAGGCGCTTGCATATTCCTCTGGGGAATTAAATTTTACTCTCGCTAAAGAGGTATTGACCACTATATGTCCACCTTCAACGCTTATCCCTGGTTCCAGGGAAAATGGCGTCAAGATAAGCAGGAGCGGCTGGAAGAACGTCTCCAATCCCTGGACCTGGCGCTGAAAATACTGATCCCCGCGGTTTTGCTGGCCTGCCTGGCCGTCTCCATCAAGTTCGGCTCCTTCAACGGCTATCTGGAACTCATGAGCCGCCAGAGCTTCGCCACCCCCCTGATGGCCCTGGGCGCCAGTTTTACCTTGGCGTACCTGGCCTTCCAGATCGTGCGCACCGTGCTCTGGTGGCGCTATAAACCCTATGCCCTGCCCCCGGGGCCCCTGCCCAAGGTGACCGTAATCGTCCCCGCTTACAACGAAGGGGCCATGGTGGAAAAGGCCCTTTATTCCGCGGCCGCCAGCGACTACCCCGCGGACCGTCTGGAGATCATCTGCATTGACGACGGCTCCAAGGACGACACCTGGACTTACATCGACCGGGCCCGGCAGCGACATCCGGAGTTGATCCGAGCCATCCGCTTCCCCAAAAACCGGGGCAAAAAGGAAGGTCTTTACGCCGGTTTTACCCAGGGCAAAGGGGATTTCTTCGTCACCATCGACTCCGACAGCATTATCTCCCCGGATACCATTAAACAGGTCATCGCGCCCATGCTCCAGGACCCCAAGATCGGCGCGGTGGCGGGCAACGTCAAGGTCTACAACCGGGCCCGCTGCCTACTCGCCCGCATGCTGGCCGTGCGTTTCGTCCTGGCCTTCGACTTCCTCCGGGCCTCCCAATCCATGTACGGCGCGGTCACCTGCACCCCCGGGGCCTTGTCCGCGTACCGCCGCCGGGCGATCATGCCCATCCTGGAAAAATGGCGCACCCAGACCTTCCTGGGCGGCCCCGCCAACATCGGCGAAGACCGGGCCTTAACCAACTTCGTCATGCGCCAGGGTTTTTATATCACCTACCAGCGCACCGCGGTGACCCACACCACCGTTCCCGAGACCTACCAGGGCCTGTGCCGCATGTACCTGCGGTGGGACCGCAGCAATTTCCGGGAATCCTGGGTGCAGCTCTTCTTTATCTTCTCCAATTACCGGAAAAGGAACCGGGTGCTGCCCATTATCGACTTCTTCATCACCCAGATCGAGTTCCCCCTGACATACCTGTTCCTGGGGCTGCTCTTCGTCTCCTTCTTCATCTACCCCATCGTCATGGTGAAATTCTTCGCCGGCCTGGGCGTCATCACCATGGTCTATATGTTCTACTACATCTACCAGGAGCGGGACCTGGAATTCGTCTACGGCATCCTCTACTCCTACTTCGCCTTCTTTTTCCTCAACTGGGTGCAGCCCTACGCCTTCATCACCCTGAGGAACGACCGCTGGCTGACGCGGTAAGAACAGATAAGAGCCGAAGGGATAGCAGGGAGATCAATTCTCCCTGCACTTCCCTCAAACTGTTCCCACCTCTATGATAATCCTGCGGCACCAAATTCAAGGATTACTATGAATTATAGAGAATGGATTTATCCAGCAACTATAATTTGTATAATTAATATTCTCACTTTTTTACTCTTGGTCTATCAATTACGAAAAAATAATCTGGTTAAAAAAGGTGAGTTTCTCTTAAAAATCAATGAATATCTATCACAATATAACGACATCAGAATATTTATGATGGAAAATAATAAGATTGATGTCAATGCAATAAACACTTCTTACGAAACAATTAATAAATCTCATAATTATATTCAATTATTTGAAACTATTATGCATCTGCATGAGCAGGGCATTATTAATGAATATGAAATTAAAGATTATTATGGTGGACGTCTTAAAGATTTATTAGACCACGATATAATTAATCATTGCAGTGGTAATCCAGAATTTAAGGGTGCCTGTGATTCGCTAAAAAAATTTGCTGTTTATATAGAAAGCCGTAAGTCTAGGAAGAAATGGCTTGGGCTTTTTTAGCTATCTAAATGTATTTAATAGATTATCATATGAAAATCATAGCATTATTTATAATCTTAAGTCCTTTGTATCTTGATTTATTAATCCGCTGTTAGCTTGTAACTAATCAATCGCCGGGCTAAAATCCTTAAAAAAGTCCCCCCAATTTCCCCGCATAGCCCGTAAGCTCCGCGTATCCCCAGCCGTTCACCGGCTGCTGCTGTTTACGGCCCTCCACTCTGATCTGCCCCTCCCAATAAATGACGCCCCCGGCTTCGCCGGCCCGGATCTCCTGGTCCGCCAGGGTGGGGGTCAGCGTCAGGGAGTAGCCCGGGCCGGGGATTTCCAGCTTCCAGCCTGCGGGATAGACGGCCTGGGTATGAGGGGATTTCCAGGTCCCGGTGGGGGTGAGCTTAAAATCCGCCGGTTCCAGGCGGCAGGCCCGGCCCTGGGGGTCGATGAGGGTGCCGGAGGACGCGGGGTCGACACCGCCGTCTTGCCGGCGCAGCAGATAGAGCATCACTTCCCAGCCGTCGTCCAGCTGCAGGGCGAACCAGTCCCAGCCCGAGAGCTCCGGCGCCAGGGTATGGGTGAAAAACTCGTGGTCCATCCAGGAGGAGCCGGTGACCTCCAGGGTCCGGTCTCCCAGGAGCAGGCGGCCTTTGGTGTCCATGCGGGTGAGGGAGTAGTAGTAGCTGGCCGCGTCGCCTTGGGCGGCCTTGCGGCTGAAGCCCGCGTCGCCATGGAGGACCGGCGGCTTGACCGGAGTCAGGGTCAGGTCCAGGCCCAGGCCCTCGTCTCGGGCCTGGAGATGGTGGGCGTCTCCTTCCAGGGCCGCGCTCCAGGAATCGATCCAGACCTGCAAACGTCCTTCTTCAGCGCCCGCCAGGCCCAGCGCGCCGCGGTGGGCTTTTTCCCGGAAGATGAACTTTTTCCGGGCCACGTCGCTCAGGGCCAGGTGCGCAAAATAAACGGTATGCAGCGCCCAGGCGGAGCGGGCTTTAGGGTCCGGCTTTCTCAGGCCCGCCCGGAAGAAGGTGAGTTGGTAGCCGAAGGATGCGCTGTCTTGAGCGCGCAGATGCCCCGTATAATACCACCACTCGGTTTTGTATCGAGGATGCGCCCCATGGTCCCGGGGAAACTGGAAGACCCGGCCGGGTTGGGGGAGGGCAAACTCCGGGGCGGCGCTTGCGCCTACGCTTGCCGGACCAGGGGCAGGTGTTATTAATAGAATAATAAGAAAAAGGATGGGAATGGTTTTCAGGCGCATGCGGAAACCTGGGGCCTGTTATCAGGAAGAGGACCCGGCCTGCTAATCCCCCTCCCTCTTTAAGCGGTAGGACAGCCTTTCCAGGCTGTCCCGCGCAGCCCGCACAGGCTGGAAAGCCTGTGTCATCAAAAACCGTCTTAATTCATGACGAAATTAACCCATGACGGATATTGGGCATTTGCAGGCCTCTCCCCCCTCACCCTACCCTCTCCCCCCGCTGGGGGGAGAGGGGAATGCCTTGCATATCCATAAGTTAAACCTTATGGGTAATGATGACCACCACCCGCTTGAGAGACCAATGCTTAGCATACTACAAAAGAATAACTTATGGATATGCCGGTTTTAACCCCCTCTCCCCTCGGGGGCGAATCATTACCCACAAGTCTATATCTCATAGTCATATCAAGCACTTCCCCCTCTCCCCCCGGAGGGGAGAGGGGATTAATGCTGGAATATCCACAGGTTTATATCTTACGGATGCGCCAGATATTTCCCTCTCCCCCAGGGGCTAATCATAACCCATAAGTTTATATCTCGTGGATATGTCAAGTATTTCCCCTCTCCCCCCGGAGGGGGGAGAGGGCAGGGTGAGGGGGGCGCGAGGCCCGCAAATTCTCTGTCGCCCTAATTATCCAGTTTCATCCCTCACTTGCGGGTAATGATCAGTCTCGGGGAGGGCTAGGGTGAGGGGGGCGTCTCTGAATAACGACTAACCTCGCATCTCCCTTAGTCAATCTCATTCCCTTCATAGACATTCGCCAAAATCCGGCGCCGCCCCACCTTGGCCGGAATGACGGTGCGCCGGTAAGGCTCCCCTTCGAAGGCGTCCAGCTCGGGAAACCGCTCCGGCAAGGCCGGGGAAGTCAGCAGCCAGGCGGGGTGCTCCGGGCCGTTTTCATCGTATTGAAAGGCCTTAAAGCCCCAATACTCCCCCATCTGCCCCTTAATGACGCACTGCTCCCAGGTCCCCGGCAGGTCTTCCAGCAAATAGTGATAAATCCCCCCGGGCACCAGGGTGCCATAGACGATGAGGCGGTGGTCGGGATTGGATGATGATCGCGGTTTTGGCATTAGCAAAGCAATATTTCTATCTCACGCAAAGACGCAAGGAATTATTGAAAATTATGGAATGGCCCCACCCGGCTGTTCCCGGATAGCACGGCCAGCGTTTTAATCAATTATACCAGGCTGGTCTTCCGGGGCTTGGGCAGCAGCCTGGGAAAAAACCTCGGCGGGCACGGAGGCCCGCCCCACCAATAAGAAGAATTTTCGGTGGGGCGGCCGTCCCTGGCCGCCCTCCTCTCACCTCTCCAGCACCACCACCGCCAGGGCCAGGCCGTCTTCGTCGGTGAGGGTGAGGTGCATGCCGGTGATGCCGGCCTGGGCGCAGAGGTCCGCGGCCCGGCCGGTTACCAGAAGCTCCGGTTTGCCCCGGGGGTCGGGCACTACCTCCACTTCCCGCCAGCGGATGCCGTCCCGGCGCAAGCCCACCCCTAACGCCTTGG
This sequence comes from Deltaproteobacteria bacterium, assembly GCA_003599195.1. Classification (GTDB taxonomy): domain Bacteria; phylum Desulfobacterota; class Desulfobaccia; order Desulfobaccales; family 0-14-0-80-60-11; genus SURF-52. Next base: position 15,033 of record QZIZ01000089.1, read on the forward strand.
AGAAAGCCTCTTTGGCCGCAAAGCGCATGGCCAGCATGGATGCAGTTCTAACCTTGCCCCGGCAATAGTCGATTTCCAGGGGCGTGAAGATGCGGTTCAGGAACCGCTCGCCGTGGCGCTCCAGGGCCGCGGCGATGCGAGCCACCTTCACCAGGTCCGTGCCGATGCCGTAAATCATTGGAGACGGTTTGCGGTTTCCGGTTTTCGGTTTTCGGTTGAAAATACCATTGCTTGCCGTTTTTATACATGGCGGCATAAATAATTGCGCATTATTCATCTCTGCGCTCTCTGCGTCTCTGCGAGATAAAAAGGTTTCTCGCAGAGGCGCAGAGGCCGCAGAGAATGTCAACTGCGATTAATTAAGTCGCTCAGTATAGTTTTTCGTTTTTCGTTTTACGAGCCTTTTGCAAAATTCTTCATTTACTAGGATTGCCGTTTCTGAGGGAGCGAAGCGACCGAATAATCCCCTCCCCCTTTGAGGGGGGAGGGTTAGGG
>QZIZ01000004.1 GCA_003599195.1 Deltaproteobacteria bacterium
AAGCGTTAGTCGCCTTGGAAAACGACAGAGAATTGGTCGCCTCCACCACAGGCTTCGATTGGATAATTAATTGCCTATAGACTGCAACTTGGTATTAAACCCTCCCCCAAACTCCCTCCCCCAACCCCATAGTTTTTTTTATAATTGTAGTAGGTAGGTATTTGGTGGGGCGGGCCTCCGTGCCCGCCTTCGCACAGTTATATCTGTTGTGCTGGCGAAGCTCTTGCGGCCATAAATGGAAAGCTCCGTGAAGATTTCCATTGAATTATCCGAGGAACAGGCGAAAAGCCCGCTAAACGCGGCGGACCGTTTATGGCTGAAACCGGAAGAACTGGCCCGGGCCAGCCTGGCTGATTTGCTGGGGTGGCTGCAAGAGGATTTTCAGAAAGCCGCCGGTTATGTATTGAAGAAGAATGAGGAACTATATCGGCGGCTCAACACAGGGTGCGTATCCCGTGCCTTATAGGACGCAAGACACATCCGCACAGGCTTGAAAGCCTGTGCTACTGCTTGGTGCTGCCATATCTTTGAACCTTGCTTAAGACCTCTGCGAAACCTTTTCTGTCATTCTGAACGGAGCGAAGCGGAGTGAAGAATCTGTCTTTTGGGTGATGAGGACTTCTAATTTGTCTGTAATCATCTGCAACGCCGGGAAAAGCTTGCCGCCAAAAACGAGATTCTTCGGTCGCCCCACTCCCTCAGAATGACAAGGGGGAGATTTTCGCAGAGGACTCAACTTTGAACTTTTCCCAGACTTGCCAGCGTCCTTTTTTCACTGCTCACTGCTCACCGCTCACTTCCCCAAACGGCAGCAGCACTTCCTCAATTGCCCTCTCCAGCAGTTCCAGGTAGTGGCCGGTATCGTAGCCATCCAGGGTATCCAAAAACGGCGCGGCTTGCACCCGGGTCTCTTTGGGGCCTTTTCGTTCCAGTTGCACGTAGCGCACCTTCTCTCCCGGCACCAGATGGATGCCCGCGGCTTTAAGCTGCCGGGCCGCCAGCACGGTGGCGGTGTCTACCCGGTACTCCTCCACGGGTTGCGACAGCACCCGGGTGATCACCAAGTCCTGGGGAGTGAGGTCCCCTTCCCGGAGGCGCCGGCGGAAGTCCTCGGCAATTCCCTCCAATTCCGGCCGCAGCCGGGCCAGGGCCGCGGCGTCAGCCGCTTCTGATAAACACTCCAGCAACGCCTCCTGGGCCCGGCGCACAAAGCGCGGCGTATCCCGGCGGCGGCAGATGAGGCCCCGGACCTTGAGCTGGCCGTCTTCAAAAACCCCGAAGTAGCGGGTGGCCACCGGCCGCTTGGAGTCTTGTCTTGAGGCGAGAAAGACGATCCAGCGATAAATCCCTTCTATGGCCAGCTTGACGCCGGTGGCTGCGGAGATTTCCCGGCACAGCTCCTCCAGCTCCTCCCGGTTCACCCCCGGCTTTTTGATCCACAGGCAGTCCGTCAGGCCGTGGAGCACCCGGTAGCCCGCGGCCTCGCAGATTTCCTTAGCGGTCAGCAGCTTGTCCCGGCCGTACGCGGTCACCGCCTCATGGGCCTCGATGCGCCCGAACCGGGCGTTCTTGTATCCCAGGTACCCGAAGCAGGTGACTAGCATCCACTTCAGGGCGTTCTGCCGGGCTTTGTACACCGCGGCCTCCCCCGGCCCCGCTTCCTTAGCCCGGGCCTTGAGATTTTCCCTTAATACCAGAATTGGCTTAAGCGTCCGGGGCACCAGCCCCTCCCGCCGCCGGCAGAGACGGTATTGGGCTTCGGGTACAAGTCCTTTCTCCCTGTCTTCTCTTCCGAACTGTGCATTAGTGGTCAGTGGCCAGTGGCCAGTGGTCAGTATTTTTTTCTTTTCACTACTGGCCACTGACCACTGACCACTGACCACTCTTTCTTTCACTGGCAACTGGCTACTGGCTACTGACAACTCTCCCGCCCCGCAGCACCCGCAATTCACCGTCTCGGGCGATATATTATGAATAGCCATAATGGTGGGGTACATGGATGCGAAGTCCAGTTCCGCGGTATTAAAATGCACGCCCACCGGCGGCATGAAGGTCAGGCCCCCTTTGTCGATGACCAGGAGTTCCGCCGCGCTCTTGAAGCGCTCCGGCTCTCCCTTGCGCCAGGGGATGAGGATGCCGTCGGCCACGGCCCGGGCCAGCTGCATGGAGGTGATCAAGGTCCCGGGGCTGGTCCGGGCCGCCTGCTGGAGCGGCATCTGACCCAGGCGGGCGATCTGCGCCAGTCCCGGGAGACCTGCCTCCCGGAAGAAGAAGGAGTTGCGCCGGTCCACGTGCCAGCGCCCGAAAAAGGGCGCGGCCGCGCCCTGGTAGATGATCTGGCCGTAGGAAAAATAGCTGCGGCCGTTCTTGAAGCGCCGGGGTGCCGGACCCGTCTCCCGGTCCAGGGGCAGGGGCGCCTGATATTGTTGGCTCCAGTGCCACAAGGGCGGGATGATTTCTTCATCCCCCCAATCGCTCAGCACCAGGTCCGGGTCCTGGCGCTTAAGCACCCGGGCCAGTTCCCGGACCAGGCCCGGATGGTCCCCGGCCTCCAGCTCCAGGAGCTGATCCTCCCAGCCCACCGCGATCCCATTCCCCCGGCCCAGGGGAATGAGGTGGTCCCGGGTGAGGCCAAGGGTCAGGAGACTTAAAGGCGGCAGAGAGAACTCCAGGGCGAACTGCTCTTCCAGGGGGGAGATGCCGCGCAGCCGGCCGTCTTCGGCTTCCAGGCTATACCAGGCGCAGGGCCAGAGCTTGCGGGTATAGAGGTAATAGGCCGCCGGGTCCAAATCGCAGTTGTACCCGGCCAGTCCCTCCTTTTGGGTCCCCAGCCAATTCCTCAGCCCGGGAAGATGGGCATAGGATTTGAGTTCCAGGGCCAGGACCGGGATTTCCTCGCCGCTCCACAGATCCCGACCCCGGGCGGCAAAGATCCGGCGCACCCCGCCGCGCCTGCTCCAGGCCCGGCTTAAGGCCCGGAGCCGGGCCTCGGTTCCGCCCAGATAAGCCACATAAGAAAACTCATCCTCCAGCCGCAGTCGCTCCCCGTCAGCGGTTATGAACCACAAGACCATGCGGTCGTTAAGGGGATAGAGGTCGAAGAGCCAGCCGGCGGTGTTCATGGGGTTTGCGAGAGGAAAATTGGAGAAGGGGCTAATACCGAAGTTCAGTCAAAGGTGGTTCAGGCTCTCTAGTCTGTGCCCGCGCAGGCTGAACTCCTTGCTGTTCGGAAAAGCTCTGGTTACCTGGTGGCACAGGCGTCTCGCCTGTGCGGTAATGAGCAGGCGGGACGCCCGCCCTATCACTCCTTTACCTGCTCGTTCCCAAGCTCCGCTTGGGAACGCATAATTTTAGCCGAAGCTCTGCTGCGGCGGCCCGGGCGTCGGTTCAAGTCTCATCTAGATATCGGCCTCCGGGCGGGCGCGGAGGCCCGCCCCACTAATACAATGCAATTCCTCATGGGCCTGTGGCCCACCCGTAAGGTATGAAAAGCCGGGCCCCCCCTCACCCCAACCCTCTCCCCCCGCCAATTAGCGGCAGGATGGAAAGGAGACTCACTTGGCGGGGGGAGCGGGGGTAAGACCTCGGCATACCTTGGTTTTTACCGGCCACTGACCACTGGCCACTGGCTACTGGCCACTGACCACTGACCACTTTTCGGACAGACTATTTTGGGTAGGGCGGCCGTCCCCGGCCGCCTTCAGGCATCTCCGGCAAAAGACAATTTTATCTAACGCTCAGGATATCTTTCTCTACGCCCTCTACGCCCTGCCCTTCCAGCCTCCGCAGGCGCTCCTCCAGGGCGCTGAGGGCCTTCTCATGTTCCAAAAGCATGGACAGCAGCATGGACTCCAGGGGCCAGGGGTTGGAGGCGTAGACCCCGGCCTGGAGGTGCAGCCGGGCCAGCTCAAAGAGCCGGTCGAAGTGCGCCTGGTCCTCTTTGCGCAGCGCCCGGCGGAATTTCTGCCAGCGGCTCCGCTCCTCCTCCCAGATATGGCTGTATGGTAAAACCGTGCGTCCCATGGTGTAGTAGCCAGTAGCCAGTAGTCAGTGGCCAGTTTCGATCAGTTCCTTTCTGGCCCCTGGCCCCTGTTCCCTGTTCCCTTCACCCCGCCAGCAGCAGGAGCAGTACCCCGGTGGTGACGATCAGGGCCACGGTTCCCAAAAATTTCAGGATTTCCCGGAGATAAATGATTGAGTCTTCCGGAATGGCCGGCATCACCGCCGTCTCCTCTCCGTAAAAAACTTTTTCCAAAGCCTGGCTGATAACCGGTGACATCGGTCTTTACTCCTTGATCGGGTATGCGTTCCAGGAATATCTTCCCCTGGTGTTAAATCCTCTATCCCTTCCCCCTTGAGGAGGAAAGGCCGGAGTGGGGCGGCGTTCTTTGCTCCCCACCCGCAATCTCCCGGATGCGCTGGCATAAGACTCAGTTATCATTCTGAGTGCAGAAACATTTAAAGTGTTAGGAAAAAGAGACTATTCACGCCGTTACGCTTTGTTCCGAATGGCAAACTTGTTTAAGCCCCAGGCCTTCTGCAAGCAGCGGGCAAGCGCGGGGGAGCGGGTGGATAACCCCCGGCGCGGCGCTTCCCCGGCTCTGCCCCGAAATTACCCGTCACCTCCACCAGCGGCGTCAGCATCCGCCCGAAATGGCGGTTGACCGCGCCATTGGGCAGCAGGGATTGCAGCAGCAGGATGGGGGCCCGGGTCTTGATCAGGGCCAGGGTGTCCACCATTTCCTTAAAGAGGCGGCGGCGCTCCTTTAAAGGCACCTGCTCGTCGTAAAAGAGGCTCACCGGCCCCAGGAGCAGGGCCAGGCCGCCGGGGGTGAGTTCCCGGGCCAGTTCCTCTTTAAGCAGCCGCACCAGTTGGTGGGAGGTGAAGGCCCGGGCCACCCGGGTGCGGGCCAGGGCCTCTTTGGGGTCCAGGCCCCGGGTCCGGGCCTCCCGCACCAACAGATAGGGGTCGAAGCGGTTGGCCGCGTCCACCACCAGGACCGGCGCGCCCCGGGCCACGCCCCAGGCCGCGGCTGCGGCGGCCAGGGGTCTTAAGGGCTCGCCCCAGAGGAGCGCGGCCCGCCCCGGCCGCAACGGCGCCAGCCAGCGGCTCAGGGCCTTCATCTGCCCTTCTCCAGGCTGCGGTACACGCCCGCCACCTTCCCCAGGATCTGCACCATTTCTGCGGCCTCCTGGGGGGAGAAGCGCAAAGGCGTGAAATCCGGGTTGTCCCCCTTGAGGACCAGGCCGCCTGCCTCCTGGTAGACCCGCTTCAAGGTGGCCTCTTCGCCCACCAGCACCACCGCGATTTCGCCCCGCTCCACCCGGCGCTGCACCCGCACCATCACCAGGTCGTCGGGGAGGATCAGGGGGGCCATGGACTCGCCGCTCACCTTCAGGAGAAAGACCTCCTCCCCCCGGACCCAGGCCCGGGGCAGCGGCAGGGTGTCCTCCACGTTCTCCTCGGCCAGAAGCGGCTGGCCCGCGGCGATGCGGCCCAAGACCGGCACCTCCACTACCTGGCCCGGCCCTTTCAGAGAGAGGACCAGCCCCCGGGACAGGCCCGGCTCCCGGCGGAGATGCCCCTTGCGCTTCAAGGCCTCCAGGTGGTCGGCCGCGGCCCGGGGCTGGATGGCGAAATGGGCCGCCACCTCCCGCACCGTGGGGGGATACCCCTGGCGCAGGCAAAACTCTTCCACAAAATCCAACACCGCTTGCTGTTTCTCGGTTAAAGGCTTCATGGCTCCTATATACTATACAACCGTATACTTGTCAAGGGAATAGTGATTAAATTTTTGGGGGGACCCTGGAGAAGCTGTCAGCTAGCGGCGGTCAGTCATGTAGGGTGCGTCTCACGCACCAAAGATGGTGCGTAAGACGCACCCTACGAAGACTTGTCAAGAGATAGGGTTGGCTTAGTAATTCATGAGCAAAATTTTTGCATTTGATGGTCTTTAAATGCTTATAATGACCTTACCGATAAGGAATAAATAACCCCACGCGGGATGAGAAAGGAGGTGGAAGATGCTCAACCGCAGAATTTCCCTGGCTTCCCTGGTTCTGGCGCTGATGCTGCCGGCGGGATCGTCCACCGGCTTTTCGCAGACCATCCTGGGGCCTTCGCCGCAAGAGCAGTACATGCTGCAACAGCGGGTGCTGCAACAGCGGCAGGAAGAGCGGATACAGGCCCAGGAGCAGCAGCGCCTGCAACAGCAACGGCAGCAGCAATGGCTGCGGCGGCAGCAGGAGCAGCAATGGCTGCGCCAGCAGCAGGAGCAGCAAAGGAAGGCCCAACAGGAGCGGAAAACCCAGGAGAGGCAGCGGGTGAAGCCGCCGCAGCCGCCGCAACAACCGCAGCAGCCGCCAACAAAAACCCCGTCCAGCCGTTAAGGCGGCTTTTTATAAGTTTGCGCAGAGGACGGGTCACTTATTCCCTCTCCATTACCCCCTCCCAATAGTCTTGTCAGCAGGCCCCAGCCCTGCTATGTTAGTAGGCAATGAACCCAAAAACCTCTGAGACCGCCGTCTCCCGCCGGGCGCAGGAGATCACCCCGTTTCTGGTGATGGACATCCTGGAGCGGGCCAAGGAGTTAGAGCGCCAGGGCGAGCACATCATCCACCTGGAGATCGGCGAGCCGGATTTCTCCACGCCCAAAGCGGTCGCGGACGCGGCCTTCAGGGCCCTGGCGGAGGGCGAGACCCAGTATACCCATTCCCAGGGCCTGCTGGAGCTGCGGGAGGAATTGTGCCGCCACTACCTGGAGAAATACGGGGTGCGCCTCACCCCGGAGCAGTTCATCGTCACCTCCGGCACTTCTCCGGCCATGCTCCTGATCTTTGCCGGGCTCTTAGACCCCGGGGATGAAGTGCTGCTGACCGACCCCCATTACGCCTGCTATCCCAACATGCTGCGCCTGGTGGAGGCCGTGCCCCGCTACGTCCGGGTCCGGGAGGAAGACGGGTTTCAGTATCGGCCCGAGGAGCTGGGCCGCTATTTAACCCCCCGCACCAAGGCGATGATCATCAACTCGCCGTCCAATCCCGCGGGCACCCTGCTTTCCAAGGAAGACCTGGCCGCGCTGGCCCGGGTGGGGCCGTTCATCGTTTCCGACGAAATCTACCACGGCCTGGTTTATGAGGGCAAAGAACACACCATCCTGGAGTTCACCGACCGGGCCTTGGTGATCAACGGCTTCTCCAAGCTCTACGCCATGACCGGCTGGCGGTTGGGCTACCTCATCGCGCCCCTGGATTTCGTGCGGCCCTTGCAGAAACTGATGCAGAACTTCTTTATTTCCGCCAATCCCTTCGTGCAGCGGGCCGGCATCGCCGCCCTGACCCAGGCGGGACCGGAGATCGAGAAAATGCGGGCCACTTACGATACCAGGCGGCGCTTTTTCCTTAATGGCCTGGAAAAGCTGGGTTTTCAGATTCCGGTCCACCCCACCGGCGCGTTTTATGTCCTGGTCAACGCCCGGCGCCTCTCCAGCGACTCCTACGCCCTGGCCTTCGATATCCTGGAGAAGGCCAAGGTGGGAGTGACCCCGGGCATCGACTTCGGCGCCGGGGGCGAGGGTTACCTGCGGCTGTCCTACGCCAATTCCCTGGAGAACCTGGCGGAGGCGCTGTGCAGGCTGGAAAATTACCTGGCGCGGCGGCGGGCTTGAAACCTGCGGCCCGCCATGGTTTTTCAATTTGATAAGCAAATTCTCATTTTTTTGTTCTTTCTCTCAAGTTTAGATTTCCCTGGCGGACGCAACCCGGCCTCTGATGCGGCAAAGGCAACCGGCCCTTCGCCTCTTCTCTCAATTTAACATTCCCTGTCCTTAAACCCTGGAACGAGAATTTCGGTCACCATTATTATCCAATGAATTAAGAAGGTTATAAATTATTGCCAGTTGTTGGCATTTGGCAAGGCTGATGCATTTATAAATAGCAATCGCCCTTGGCGAGCAACTCATCCGAAAATCGGGAGAAAAGAAAGCAAATGAAGAAAGTTGTCACCACCTTAACCGCCGTAGCCTTTGCCCTGGGAATCGCCGGAGCCGGGATGGCTCAGTCCGTGGCCAAAGACGTGGCAAAACCGGCTGCGAAATCCGAAATGAAGGTGACCCAGTCCCAAGTGGCCCCCAAATCCGAGAAGCCCGGCGATGCGGCTAAACCCGGCGTCAAAGAAGTCAAACCCGGTGAAACCGCCAAGCCTGTGACCAAGGAAAATGTCAAACCCAGCGAAAAAGCCAAGCCAGGGACCACGGAAGCGGCCAAGCCCGGCGAAAAAGCCAAGCCGGTGACCAAGGCCGGCGAAAAGGAAAAAAGCAAAGACCCCTTGAAGAAGACCACCCTGCCGGAAAAGAAGGGGGAGAAGAAGTCCGAACACCCGGTGGAGAAACCGGTGAAGTAAGAGAAGAAGCTGGAGGCGGTAAGGACCAAGGTCTTCACCGCCTTCCGGACAGCCCATAAACAATAAGGGCTGAAACTGAAGTCGAGCAGGAGGGGGCCTTGCGGCCCCCGTCCTCTCCCACCACCGTGTGGCGCCTCGTATGCGGTTTCTGTTCGTCAGGCCAGCGCTTTGCCTGCGGCTTCCTTCAGATTCGCTGGCTTGTGGAGAATTTGATTGATTATTTCCAGCAGAATGACAAAAAAGACCTTCGCAGAGGTCTTTATTTGCCTTTAAGGCACGGCGTTACCGGGGATGAAGGTTAGCCCGGGTTTAGATTGGCGTGCTCCACTTTCAGGCAGCGGTCCATGACCACTTGGAGGCCCGCGGCCCTGGCTTTCTTGGCGGACTCCGGTTCCACCAGGTCGAGCTGCATCCACACCGCCTTGGCCCCTTTCTCAATGGCTTCGGCGACGATGCCGGGAATGGCCTCCACGTTCCGGAAGATGTCCACCACTTCCACGGGGAAGGGGATATCCTTCAGGCTGGGGTAGCACTTCTCCCCCAGGATCTCCTTTTGGCCGGGATTGACGGGGATGATGCGGTAGCCGTGCTGCTTCAGGTACTCGGCCACCCGGTAGCTGGGGCGCTCCGGTTTGGGAGAGAGCCCCACCACCGCCACCACTTTATAGGTTTTGATGATCTCCGCAATTACCTGGGGGTCGGCATAAGACACATCTCCGCTCATCGGTCCTCCTGATTGATTTAAAAAGTCATCGTTGTAGCTGAGGGTCCCGGGCCCAGGCCTTTGGGCGCGATGGACTCCGCGTCCTCGATTTTCAGGACCATCCTGATGTATTGATAAGCGAACTTGAGGAGTTCCTCGTCATCGTCCCAGATTTTTTCTTTGACCTCGTCATCCACATCAAAGATTTGCAGGAAGCGGCTCTTGAAGACAAAATTCCGGAACTGGTCCAGGTCGTACATCACCATGGCAAAGAGCTTGTTGCCCCGCTCATCGGTGACCGGGCCCCCGTCCTGGCCCCGGCGGAGCATCAGGGTCTTCCAGATGAGGTTCATTTCATCGTACTTATCTACTCCCTGGTCTTGCCGCCAGGTGGCCACGGACCATTCCGCGTCCTCTTCATAGCCCCGGCAGTGGGGTTCCCGGACGAAGAAATAGAACTCATCCACCCCCTCCTCGGTGATCAGGGTGCCCTGGCCGATGGGGTAGTACCGGCAGGTGGCGGGGCGGTCGGTGTAGACCTCGCAGCCGCTGACCGGCTTGACAAAGGGGCATTTGCCTGCAAACCGGGGCATGTCCATGATCACCATGGGGAATCCCGACTTGTCATGAGCCTCAGTGCGGGTGTATCTCTCGAGGAACTCTCCGGAGGTTATGCGCAGGCGGTTCTTCAGCCGCAGGATGTCGTAGGGGGTAAGGATGATGGTGGTCTTGCCGCAGCATTCGGTAAAACAAGAAACGCCCGGATGACAGCGAAACTTAAAGCGGCTGTCCTTGGTGAGCTGCGTGGGCTCCACCACCTGCATGTTCAGATCGACCATGATGAAACTCCTTCAATTTACTATGTTACGAAATATCTTATCAAAATATTTGCCAAAAGGAAACGGCTTTGAGGAATGGTGAGAGAGCCGAAGGGCGCTTATCATACCTGATTGCAGCCAAAAAGTATTAACGGTAGGGGCGAACCTTGTGTTCGCCCTGAATGCAGTTGGGCGAAAACAAGGTTCGCCCCTACGGAACATATCCGTTTGATGGTGAATCGGCATTATTCTATACCCCACAAATTACAAAAAACCAGATTTGTGGGGTATAGGCCCGGCCGAAAAAAACCGGCCCCCTCAGGGGCCGGTTTGTTTTTTCACAATTTCTTCCTGCCGTTAGAAGCCCCGGCCGGACATGCGGGCGTAGAGCATGGCCGCAGTGCGGTAGACCATGTGGGCCATTTTGGTGTAAGGCGCGTAGAAGAACAGGAAGAAAACCGATGTCAAGTGCAGAAAGTACGTGGGGTAAGCCAGGATCTTGATGCCCAGCAGACGGAAGACCCAGGAGCCCAGGCCCGTCACCCCCACCGCAAAAACCACGTAGACGAAGAGCCAGTCATAGTAACCGCCGAGCCCCGCCTGCGCGGCGTTGGCCTGGCGTTCCTTGATGATATTGTAGATGCCGTAGATCAAAGCCGCGGTCCCGGCCATGGCCATCAGTTTGATGGGCGACAACAGGAAGTAGGGCGGCTCATTGTGCAGCACCCACTCATTGAGGAAGCCCCAAGTGGTGACCACCAGCAGGAAAATGAAGCCCGCCACCACGAACAGGTGGTTGGTGGAGCGGGGATAAGTGGTTTCGCACTGCCGGAAGCGGTTATGCATCAAGATATCTTGCAAGGTGGCGATGAGATTGCCCACCAGATTGCCTTCCACCTTGGTTTTAAAGGGGCTGGATTCATTGAGATCCTTCCAGTAGGCCATGACCCCCTTGGCCAACACGGCCACCGCGAAGAAGAACGCGGGCACGAAGATGAAGTCCACCAGCAGGGTGGGGAAGAGTTTGGAGTAGACAATGGGACCTTCGGGGATGGCCAGATGGCCGGTGACTTTCAACGCGGCCAGCAGCAGCAGCACCGGCAGTGCCAGGAGCGCCAGCAGGAACTTGGAGTCCCCCACCATCTTGGCCAGCAGGGGCGGAGCGGCGTAGGTCTCGATGCACATCTTCCTGAGGGCGTTCATCACCTCCCCGGGTTTGGCCCCCCGGGGGCAATAGACCGTGCAATCGCTGCACTGATGGCACAGCCAGATGTCAGGGGACTTGAGCACACTTTTCAAGCCCCATTGAGCCTGGAGCATCTCCTTCCGGGGAAAGGGCTTGCTATCGGGTGTGGGGTTGCAGACCACCGAACAGGTGTCGCATTGATAGCATTTCTTTAAGGTGTCTCCCCCGGAGGCGATGATATCGTTAACGAACTGCAGGTCCGGTTTGATAATGGTCGTTTCGCCGGCCATGGAACATTACCTCCTAGAATTCCTTAAAGGGGTTGGGGCCGATTTCTTTGATCCGCTCCACGAAATCGCCGACGATTTGCGGGAGCTTGTCGAACTCGGAGATGGCCACCTGGATTTGCTGCACCCGGTCGGATTCCAATCCCAGCTTGTCCAAGGTTTCAGACAACTTACTCAAGCGGTAGTTGCAGAGCTCGCTGCCCTTGGCAAAGTGGCACTGGTAGTCTTCCCCGTATTTGCAGCCCATGAGGAGCATGCCGTCGACTCCCCGGGACAGGGCATCGGAGACCCACACCATGTTGAAGGACCCCATGCAACGCAGGGGGATGAAACGGACCCGGGGGTCGAAGCGCAGCTTGTGCAAGCCCGCGGCGTCCAGGGCCGGCATGGCGTCGTTCTCGCAGATGAGGCCGATGACCCGATAGGGAGCGTTGGGATCGTCTTCGTCCTCGAGTTCCGGGACATCCAGGGCCTTGAGCATGGAGCCGACGATGTCGACGCTGTAGTCCTTGAAGGAGACGATGCGTTCGGGACAGGCCCCCATGCAGGTGCCGCAGCGGCGGCAGCGGTTGATCTTGTAAAACGGGGTGCCCTTTTCATCTTCTTCAATGGCGCCGAAGGGACATTCCTCGGTGCAGCGCTTACAAGAGGTGCAACGCTGCATGAAGGGGTCCGGGAAGGTCTCGTCCCAGGCCCGGGGGTGCACGGCCATACCCGCGGCCACGTGCTCCACCGCCTGAATGGCCTTGCAGGCCGCGCCCACGCCGTCGTCCATGGCCATGGGAATGGTCATGGCCTGGCGGACCGCACCCGCGGCATAGACCGCGGTGCGCCGGGTTTCATAGGGGAAGCAGATGAAGTTGGAGTCGGCGAAGCCGTTGTATTCCTCGGTCTCCGGCAGGCCCGGCCCCTGGCGGTATCCCAGGTTGACCACCGGATCATCCTTGGTGGCGGGAACCAGGCCGGTGGCCAGCACCACCAGGTCGGCCTCAAAGGCCACGTCCGCGCCCAGGAGGGTATCCGTGGCGTTGACCAGCAGATTGCCGCCGGAGCCCACGGTGACCCCGGTGACTTCCGCCTTGGTGAGCATCACCCCGGGATCGCTTTGCGCTTCTTTATAAAACAGCTCCGTCTGGCCCGGGGTGCGGATATCCTTATAGAGGATGTAGGCCAGGGCGTCCGGGTTCTGCTGCCGCACATAGAGGGCCTGCTTGAGGGAAGTCAAGCAGCAGAAATCCGAACAATAGGGCAGATGTTCGGGATCCCGGGAACCGGCGCACTGGATGAAGGCCACCCGCTGGGGGGCTTTCCCGTCCGAGGGACGCACGATCTTGCCTTTTTTGGCCAGCTCTTCCATCTCCACGTTGGTGACCACGTCCTTGGAAAGGCCGTAGCCCAGGTGGGAGAGCTTGGTGGCGTCATAAGGCTGGGCGCCCGCGGCCACCACCACGGCACCCACCAGGATGGTCTCGACATTGCCGTTGGTCTTGATGTGGGCGTACAACAGGCCCGGTTGGCCGTCGATTTTCTCGACGGCCGCGCTGGTAAAGACCCGGATGCCGGGGTGGCCCTGGACATCCTTGATCTTCTTGATGACCACCGGTTCCTGCAGGGTGGTGAAGGGATAGGTGGAGGGGGTCTGGCGATAGATCTTGGCGCCGTAGCCGCCCAGTTCCGCCTCTTTTTCCACCAGGACCACGGGGTAGCCGTCGTTGGCCGCTTCCAGGGCCGCGCTTAAGCCCGTGGCCCCGCCGCCGATGACCAGGATGGTATTGTCGCATTCGGTCATGTAAGGCTCAGGCAGCGCGGACTTCTTCACCCGGGCGCAGTACATGCGCAGATAGTCCTCGGCCAGATTCTGGGTTTCCTCGGCCTTGGGCTCCTGGGTCCAGGCCACCAGTTCCCGGATGTTGCAGCGCTCCACCAGGACATTGGGGAAATCCAGCTCTTCGTATTTCACCCGGGGGGAGCAGGCGGCGATGACCAGGGAATTGATGCCCTCGCCTTCCGGCTTGATGTCTTCCAGGATCATGGCCCGGGCTTCGGGTGAGCACATGATGTCATGTTCTTTGATATGTTGAATCTTGCCCTCTTTCTTGATTACCTTGACAAGACTCTCAAAATCTATGGCATCGCCGATGCCACAGCCTTTGCACACATAGACGCCGTATTTTTTCTCGATTTCCATTATGACCTCCCGCCCACGCTGATGAGGCTCTTAAGCGCGGCCCCGGTTGCGTCCTCATTGGATTTCATCACATCCAGGGGGCCCTTCATAGTGCCTACGGCGAAGATTCCAGGGGGCAAGAGCTCCTGGATAATGAAGCCGTCCGGGGTGTAGGACAGCGGCAGGGGGAAGGGGGAGGCCTTGGTGGAGGGCACCATGCCCGCGGCCAGGACCACCATGTCGAAGGTCATGCGGACCTTATCGCCGGTGGCGGTGTCTTCCGCCACAATCTTCACGTTGCCGGTGCCCGGCTCCTCTTCGACCTTGGCCACTTTACCCCGGATGAGATGGACGCCTTCGTCATCCCGCACCTTCCAGTAAAACTGCTCATACCGGCCGGGGGAGCGGATGTCGATATAAAAGATATAGGCTTCGCATTCCGGGTCTTTCTCCCGGAGATAAGTGGCCTGCTTCAGGGAGGCCATGCAGCAGATATAGGAGCAATAAGGCAGGTGGTTCTCATCCCGGGAGCCGGCGCACTGCACAAAGGCCACCTTTTTGGGGGCCGCCTGATCCGAAGGCCTTAAGATCTGGCCGGCGGTGGGGCCGTTGGCCGCGGCCAGGCGCTCCATCTGCATGTTGGTGATGACGTTGGCCGCCTTGCCGAACCCCAAATTGTCGGCCTTGGCGATGTCGTAAGGCTCCCAGCCGCCGGCCATGATGATGGAACCCACTTTAAATTTCAGGGTTTCCGGCTTCATGTTCAGGTCGATGGCCTCATACTTACAGGCTTCGAGGCACTTCTTCCCGCAGTCGCCGGAACAGACCGAGGCGTCAATGACATACTTCTGGGGAAAGGCCATATCAAAGGGGATATAGGCCGCTTTGGTCTTGTCCAGACCGAAGTTGAAATCATTGGCCCGTTCTGCGGTGCAGGCTTCCGCACAAGCGTTACAAGCGACGCACCGGTCGTTGACAAAGCGCGGGGTGACCTTGACGGTGACGTCAAAATCCCCGGCCGCGCCGCTGATCTGAGTGACTTCCGCCATGGTGAAAAAGCTGATGTTGGGGTTTTCTTTGACCCGGCGGAAGTTGATTTCCAGACCGCAGGTAGGCGGGCAGAGTTTAGGGAAATACCGGTGGAGTTGAGCCACCCGGCCGCCCAGGTAGGGGGCCTTTTCGGTAATGACCACCTGGGCTCCGGCTTCCGCCGCTTCCAGGGCGGCGGTGAGGCCGCTTATGCCTCCCCCGATGACCAGAATCTTGCGATTTTCGGCGTTCACACCAGTCCTCCTTCAGGACATTTCACGAGCCAGAGCCGCTGGCCAAGACGAGTTAATCCGCCCCAGGCCTTACGGTCGCGCGTAACAGCTACCCTATAACATTGTGAATAGATGCGCAAGGAAAAATAAGAGACCATTTTGCCCGGGCAGAGGTAGGAGGGTACTGCCCCTCAAAAATAAGGCCGTGGCTGGCTTAAAGCCACGGCCCGGTCAAGGCGGCCCGGGACCCCGGGAAACCCGGGGCCCCGAAGACGCTCAAAGGTTAGCACAGCTGTTTGTAAGGTTCGGTCTCAAACTTCCACTCGTTGGTCTTCATGTTGTACTGGGAGATGGTGAAGACCTTCCACTTGCTGTCGTCGATGGACAGGAAGTCGGCCCGGTAGTAGTAACCGGGGTAACGGCTCTCTTCCCGGAAGAGGATGTGCCGCAGGTGGGCCTCACCGGAGAGAATCCGGTGATACTGTTCCCAGGCCCGCATCAGTTCGTGCAGGTCGCGGGCGGCCAACCGGGTGGCGTCTTCCTTCAGCAGGGTGAGGCGTTTCAGACCTTCTTCCAGCATGATTTTGTTGGTCTGGTACATGGGGGTGACACCGGCCACGTACTCGTCCATCAGCTTCTGCAAGCGGGTCTGGACCTGCTTGGGCAGCAGATAGTTGGGGTTGATCTCCGGAGCGGAGGTGTAGTCTTTGTA
>QZIZ01000096.1 GCA_003599195.1 Deltaproteobacteria bacterium
TCCAGATTTTTTGAGAATTTGTCCGCCATAAGGGTACCGAATCGTCTTCAAAGAGGACGACGTAGCTTAATGCAATGGTTTTTCAACAGCCTGCTAAGGAAGACTCTTCATCGACCATCGCTATTTCCTCTTTAAATATTGCTTGTATTATAGTTTTAATTTTCAAATAAAAATGGGTACATCTGGGCTTCTTTGTTGATAGACATTTAGCTTCGGAACAAGAGAAACTATTTCAGGAGCGGGAGCACCGCACTCGTCATAGTATCCAGGCTATCCACCAAAAGCCCCATTCACCCCGGCAGCAACACCAGATCGATAAGTGGTTTAATCTCCTCCGCCAAGACAATCTCCAGCCCTTCCTTCACTTCCGCTTCCAGGTTGTTGATGTCCGCTTCGTTAAGTCTGGGGAAGACGACTACTTTGACTCCGGCCCTTTGCGAGGCCAGGATTTTTTCCCGGATGCCGCTCACCGGCAGGATGCGGCCGGAGAGCGTCAGTTCGCCGGTTAAGGCCACGTCCCGGCGGGCCGGACGGTTGGTGAGGAGCGACAGCAGCGCCAGGGCGATGGTCACCCCCGCGGACGGGCCTTCCTTGGGGATGGCCCCGGAGGGCAGGTGGATATGGATGTCCCGGTTCATGAAGAAATTGGGGTCCACCCCGAATTCCCCGGCGTGGCTGCGCAGGAAGCTGAGCGCGGTCTGGGCCGATTCCTTCAGCACGTCGCCCAGGGAGCCGGTGAGGATCAGTTGCTGGTGGCCCACCATCTGGGTGGCCTCCACGAAGATGAGTTCGCCCCCGAACTCGGTCCACACCAGCCCGGTGGTGACCCCCACCCGGTTGCCCGCTTCCGCGACTTCGTGGCTGAACTTGCGGGGGCCCAGGAGCTTTTCCACCAAGGTTTCATCCACGGTCAAAGCGCAGGCCCCGCCTTTGCTCTGGAGGCAGATGCGGGCCAGTTTGCGGCAGACGGTGGCGATCTCCCGGTCCAGGTTGCGCAGGCCCGCCTCCCGGGTGTAATCGTGGATGATTTTGGCCAGGGCCGGGTCGGTAAAATCCGGGTTCAAATGCATCAAGCCATGCTCCCGGAGCTGCCGCGGGATCAGGTACTTCTTAGCGATATTTTTCTTTTCGCTTTCCGTATAGCCGGGGAAATTGATGACTTCCAGGCGGTCCAGCAGGGGGTGGGGCAGGGTCTCCACCACGTTGGCGGTGGTGATAAACATCACCCCGGAAAGGTCGAAAGGCACATCCACGTAATGATCCACAAAATTGCTGTTCTGCTCCGGGTCCAGGATCTCCAGGAGCACCGAGGCCGGGTCGCCCCGGAAGTCCTGGCCGATCTTGTCGATTTCGTCCAGCATGAAGACGGGGTTTTTCAAGCCGATGCGCCGGATTTCGCTGATGATCCTCCCGGGCATGGCGCCCACGTAGGTGCGGCGGTGGCCCCGGAGTTCCGCCTCATCCCGGAGGCCCGCCAGGGAGACGCGCACGAAGCGGCGCTCCAGGGCCTCGGCAATGGCCTTGCCGATGGAGGTCTTGCCGGTGCCCGGGGGGCCGGCGAAGCAGAGGATGGGGCCCCGGCTCATCTGAATGTGCCGTTTGCGGTCGATGATCTCCCGCACCGTCTCCCGGAGCTCGTCCAGTTTGATGGGCTTGGAGAGATAATGGGCCGCGCCCTTCTTTAAGGCATCCACTGCGGTGGATACCGTGGCGTAGCCGGTGACCATGATGATTTCCGTATTGGGGGAAATCTGCTTGGCGGATTCCAGGAGTTGCAGGCCGTCCATCTTCTCCATCTTTAGGTCGGTGAGAATCAGGTCGTACTCCTGGGCCTTGATCAGGTCCAGGGCCTGGGCGCCGTTGGCCGCGCCGTTCACCTGGTGGCCCTCCTTGCGGAGGATGTACTCCAAATTTGTGCGGGCGATCTCTTCGTCATCCACCACCAGCACCCGGGCGCTCTGGAGGCTGCACAGGGTGCGGACCGCCAGGTACTCCAGGATGCGCTCCTTGACGTGGCCCAGCCCGTAATGCTGGGACTCCAGGAGGCGCTCGGCCCTTTTTAAGTCCAGGTTGTCCTCGGTGAAGCGGTTCCAGGGCAGAGAGACCAGGTAATCCAGGTAATTCAGGCCGATGGAGTATTCGGCCACGGAAGGGTCGGTCTTTTCGACCCGTTCCAGCTCCTTCAGGGCCACGGCCAGCACTTCCGGAGGGAGTTGGGCCTGATGGATGGCGGTGCGCAGATCCACCAGCTCCTGCCCGGTCCGGGAGCGCTCTTCTTCGCCTTTGCGGAAAAAGATCATCTAGGCAGCCTTCTTAAGATCTATTGGTATAGGGGCTAGTATAAAGAAAATTTCGGGCAACGGCAATCTCCGGTTCTTTCCTTCCTTATTTTAATTTTTTGATTTCCTTTAGATTTTTTTGCCATCGGCTACGGCGTTGGCCTGTGTTGCAATTTGCAATCGAATCTCCAAAGGGTTGTAACATCGGCTAAGTTATTGACAATAAAAGATAATTAGATGTCTATTTGTGATATATTGCACAATGCAACACCTGATTTGGGGGAAAAACGGGAGAATAACTAGTTAATTACTGTGATAACAATATGATAGCTAATTGGCAAGGATCTTGAATGTAGGGTAGACGAAGGAAAAAGGCGCCAAGCCTTTTCCCAGGGATAGAATTCCTGACAGGAAATAAAAGCCATGCTGAATTTTATTAAAAAAATTCAGGGAAAGAAAAGGGACCTGGAAGAGAAGAATCCCCGGCAGGATGCCGGCCCGGACCAGGAAACGCGGCCCAAGCCCGAAGTCCCCAGGAAGATTCTGGTGGTAGGCAAGGGTGAGACCCCGGATGTGGAGGTCATGGATTATGCGGTTAATCTGGCCGAGCGCTTGGGGTATGACCTCATTGCCCTGAGCGTGAATACCGCGTTGGGGCAGAAAGGCAGGTTATTCACCCCATACAAGTATCATCTCCGGAAGAAGTTCGCCCAAAGGGCCAGGGATGCGGGAGAAGCGCTGAGGAAGAAAGCGGCGCTTAAGGGCGTCGGTTTGGAGCAGGTGGTGAAATGCGGTGATCTGCGAAGCGCAGTGGCCGAAGTCCACCGGCAAAGCAAGCGGATCGAGTTCGTCATTACCCAGGACGGCATTAAGGAAAAAGAAGTCAATGGGGATCTCAATATCCCCGTTTTCAGCATAACCGGATATCAAGGAGAGAGAGCAATGGCTAAGGATGCGGACAGCAGGGGGAGTGGACTGATTGGCAAAACCGTAGGTTTCGGCCTGGCCACGGCAGTGCTTTATGCCGCGGTGTTTATGAATACGGACACGGTGATGCAGTATTTCACCAAGGGGGCCTGGTATGCGGCGCTGCCCATTGCCACGGTCTTTGTCTTTTCTTTCGTTCATGGCGCATTTTCCGGCTACCTGTGGGAAGCCCTGGGGATTCAGGCGCCCAAGAAAGTGCAGCCCCGGCCCGCGGCGGCCAAGCGGCCGGTGGCCCGGAAGCGGCCTCGTCCCGAGCTGCGCATCAACACCTAATATTCAGAGAGCCAGGAGGAATATGCCATGCAAGATATCGCTGCGGAAGCTGTCAAATTTATCGATTTGAACGCTATAAACGTTACCTTTTTGTTTATCGTCGGTTTCATCGGCGGGTTGGTGAGCGGTTTTATCGGCTCGGGCGGGGCCTTTGTGCTCACTCCGGGGATGATGAGCCTGGGCGTGCCGGGAGCCGTGGCCGTGGCCAGCAACATGTGCCACAAGTTCCCCAAGGCCATGGTGGGCGCGTATAAGAGGTGGAAATACGGCCAGGTGGACATCAAGCTGGGTCTGGTCATGGCCGCATCCGCAGGGGTGGGGGTGCAGGTGGGGATTATGATCCAGGAGTGGATTTTGAAAAATTGGGGCCAAGCGGGCTCCAACCTCTATGTCAGCCTCTCCTTCGTGGTCATCCTGGTGATCGTGGGCGGCTACGTCTTTTATGACGCCTATAAGACCGCCAAGTCCGGGGGCGAGGAAAAGGTGACCGGCCTGGCCCAGTGGCTGCAGTCCATCAATCTGCCGCCCATGATGCACTTCAAGACCGCCAATGTCCGCATCTCCATGTGGTTCACCATTCCCATCGGCTTTGCCACCGGCATGCTGGCGGCCACCATCGCGGTGGGCGGCTTCATCGGCGTGCCCGGCATGATCTATGTCCTGGGTGCCTCGGGTCTGGTGGCTTCAGCCACGGAGTTGGTGATCGCCTTTGTCATGGGTTTCGGCGGCTCCGTCAAATGGGCCATCGGCGGCATGGTGGATATCCGCCTGACCCTCATCATCCTGGCCGGGTCGCTGTTGGGCGTGCAGTTGGGGGCCATCGGCACCACCTATGTGAAAGAACACATGATCAAGATCGTCATGGGCACCATCATGCTCATCGTGGCCGTGAGCCGGGGCCTGGCGGTTCCCAAGTATCTGACGCAGTTGGGCGTCATCTCCCTGCCGGAATCCACCATCTCTTTGATGATGAGCGCCAGCTTCATCATCATGTGTATCGCCCTGGCGGTCGGCGCCCTCATCATCCTGGGGTCCATGTGGAAGGCCAAGAGGGCGGAAACCGCAGCGGAGGGCGCTCTTGCTTTAGAAGAGGGGCACTAAATTCCTTTCTTCCTTCTTCCATAAGCCCCTCTCCCCCTCTGTGGGGAGAGGGGTTTATGTTGCATAGACTTAAAAAAATTCCCAATATAATAAGCATAAGGAAAATTACTTGCGCCCCACTCTCCGGGAGGCGGGGAGTGAAACTTGTCTTAGGAGGCCACCCATGAGACCGTTCGACAAATATAACCGCATTCTGGTGGCCGTGGACGGCTCGGAGACCAGCCTCCACGCCCTCCGGGAGTCCTTCAAGCTGGGGGCCTCCTGGATCACCGTGCTTTCCGTAGCCCCGCCCTATCAGGGCGATCTGCGCCTGGTGGGCGCGTCCCACCCCCGGGCCTTGATGACCGAGCCCTGCAACACCGCGCTGGCGAAAGCCCAGGAGATGGCGGATGCAGCCGGAGTCCAGATCAAAACGATGTGCGAGATCGGAGAACCCCACGAACGCATCGTGGACCGGGCGGACGCGGAAAGCAAGGAGCTCATCGTCCTGGGGGCCAAGGGGCACAGTTTCATCGAGCGGGCCCTGTTGGGCAGCGTCACCCGGCGGGTGATCGGCTATACTCAGAGGGACGTCCTGGTGGCGCCCCTTAAGGCGCAACTCGGGTGGGAAAGAATCCTGCTGGCCACGGACGCTTCCAAACCCGGCGAGGCGGCCGCGGCCCGGGCCCTGGACCTGGCCCTGGCCTACGGCAGCGAGCTTAAGGTGGTCTCGGTGATGGATTTCCCGGCGCAGCTTTACGGGGAAGCGCCGGTGACCTCGGATTGGCGGGAGATGCTCCAGGACTACGTGGCGGAGATCGTCTCCGGGGCTGAATCCCGGAACATTGCGGCAACCGGCCGGGTTTTGATGGGAACGCCTTACCTGGTCATCTCCGAGGAGGCCCAGAAAGAAAAATGCAGCCTCATCATCATGGGCTCCCACGGCCGCACCGGCTTGACGCGGCTGCTCATGGGCAGCGTCACTGAAAGGGTGATCGGCCACGCGCCCTGCCCGGTGCTGGTAATAAAGTGAGCAGTGAGCAGTTACGGGTTGCGGGTTGCGGGTTGGAAAAAGACGTGGTTTTTAACCCGCAACTCGCAACACTTCAAATTTGTTCCGCCAGGTAATTCTGGAGGCCCATCTGCTGGATCTGGTCCATCTGGGCTTCGATCCAGTCGATGTGGTCCTCTTCGTCCTTCAGAATCGACTCCAGGAGTTCCTTGGTGCCGCTATCCCCGACTTCGGCGGCCAGACGGATGCTGTCGTTATAGCTGCGGATGGCCATTTCTTCGGCGCCCCGGTCATTTTCATGCATCTTCGGCACTTCGGCGCCGATGAAGATCTTGTTCAGGTTGCTGACAATGGGGATTCCTTCCAGGAAAAGGATGCGGGCGATGAGCTTCTCGGCGTGGATCATCTCGGTAATGGCCCGCTTGCGGATGGCTTCGTGGAGATGCGAGTACTTCCAGTTCTCGCACATCTCGGCATGCACCATGTATTGGTTGATGGCGGTCAGTTCCTCGGCCAGACGCTGGTTCAGATGCTCGATGATCTTCTCGTTTCCTTTCATAGCCAACCTCCCTGGGGATTGATCTGCGGTATCGAATTCGAAGGGCAAGGCCCCGCCGGGCTTAAAGTAATCACGGCCCGGTAGTCTCGCAAGTGCCTGAGGGGGAAGTTTATTCGTTATTACCGGTGATTAGGGCTAAACAGCCGCCTCGTGGACTTGCTCTTTTTTAACTGGAATATACTTATGACTTAGCTATAATGATTTCATCCGATAACGAGTCTAGTCGGCTTTAATGCAAGAAAGAGGTTGAATCGTGAGCCGGTTTTTTTAAGACCGGTGGAACCCGTAAGATGCCCTGACGGGCGCAGGAGGGGGTTATGAAAAGAAAATCTCTTTCGATCTTTCTGATGGCCGCCACAATGTTCATGATCCTGGGGCTGGGCGTTTCCGCTCCGGAAGCGTCGACCTATCTGGGGGAGGTAACCTGGAAAGCTGCAAACGCCGACGGCCAATTTACTATAAAGGCCGGCCTCAGCAAGATCGGCGGCAACTATTATGAAATCGTGGGGCAGTGCCCCAACCCTCCGGGTGGCGGGAGAGTGATTTTTTCCGGAGGGGGAGTATTGGTGAATACCACTTTATTCGCCACCTTGACGCTGACCAACGTCAATAGTAACGGGAAGTGGGTCGGGGTGATGCGGGTAACCATCAATACCACCACCTTTAACGGCAATTTTTGGACAGCCGAGCCCATCGTTTATATCCCCAATGGAGATGACAGGCTGACTTCCTGGTCGGACCCCTTCCCCCAGGGGACCTATCCCCAGGGATATATCCTGGAAAGCCACCTTTATTCCCTGGGGAATGCTCCGACTACCGGGACGCTGAGGCTTTCCGGCCCGAAGCCGGATTTTCCAGGTCAGTGATTATTTATATCTATTTGCAATCAAAAGGCGGTAACTCGTAGGAAGTGACCCCTTTTCCGCCCCGCGTAAAAGACTTACCGCAGAGACACAGAGAGCACAGAGAATCACAGAGGATAAAAAATTGAGGTCCGGCGGTGAAACCACCGGACCTCAATACTTTTGTCTGTGTATCTCTGTGACCTCTGTGCCTCTGCTTCAATAAGTGGTCAATGGCCAGTGGTCAGAAGCCAGTAAAAACCAAGGGTTGTCTGGGATTTACTCCCCCTCTCCCCCCGCCCACGGGGTACCCTTCCTCCTTGCCGTTGACTGGCGGGGGGAGAGGGCTGGGGTGAGGGGGGCTGGGTTTTTCATGTTTTACGGGTGCGCCACAGGCCCATGAGAAACTGTGGTGAATCTTTATTACGTGCCGGGCGAACACAAGGTTCGCTACAGAAAAATGTCGTTTGATTGCAAATTGATATTACCTGGCAAATTTGGAACTCACCCGATGAGAATCATTTTTTTACAAGCAAAGCAGTATCCTTTATGAACGCAAATCGTTCCTCCGCATTCGGGGCAAGTCCATTTGGCCCGTTCATCTTTTAAAAACAGTTCCACCCCAAGTTTCTCAATTTTTTTCAAATTTTCAAGCATACTCATGTGATATTTGGTGCGGTATCGTTTATCGAGATGTTTTAATGGCTTACAAGGATAATCTTCACATTCATAACAAAACCTCCGGTTGCCGCTTTGAAAATGCAGGCAAGTCCTGATTTTGCACCTAAGAATTGTCACGGCCTTTCCCATGTCAGATCTCCGGCAACCGGAACAACGGTTTTTTTCTCTTAGGTACGCCAGGCAAAGGCCGCAATTCATGCCGCAGGGGGCGATGAGTGAAAAGTTAGCGCTCACTGCTCACTAACCGCCGGACGGAGGAAACTCAGGCTGTAATCCGCTTCTTTGAAGGCCTGGAAGCAGCGGGCCACCACCGCTTCGCTGGACAGCGCCAGGTCCAGCTGCCGGGCGAACGCGGATAAGAGGCCCACCAGCTCCAGGGTCTGCTCCGTCTCCAGCAGGGAGTATTTCACCATCCGGGCCCGCACCATATCCCCCGTCACCTGCACCTTAAAACCCAGGTCGTCCAGGATTTCGCTTAACAGCCGGGCCCGGCGCTCCCGGCGCTCCACCCCCGCGGCCCCGCCTTTGAACTGGAAACTGATATAGTTGTCGTCCTTATTTTCAGAGACGTACGCGTCCAGGATGGCGAAATGGTAGCCCAGGCGGGAGTTGAAATTCAGGTAGTTGTCGGTGATCACCGCGAAGCTTTTGCCGCCCAGGCCCTTTTCCGCTTTGCCCATATCATACATGGTGTTGGCGAACACGGAGATGAAGCCTTTGAGGTCCGGGGCCAGCTGGCCGGCCCAGGTGACCTGGGGATGGTGGAACCCCCGGAGCAGAGCCTTAAAAGGCCGGGAGATAATGTCGTCTTCGGTGACCCAGGCCTGGCCGCTGACCTTAAGACCCCCGCCCAGGTCCAGGATGAAAAGATTGAGGGGAAGGCCGGTTCTAAGCCGGGAGCAGCCCCGGGGCTCCAGGGATTGGCCCGCGTCCAGGGCGAACATGGCGTCCATGGATTTTTCATGCGCGAAGCGGGTGATGTCGTGGAAGGTGCGGCACCGGCTTGCCTCGAACTCCGGGCTTTCAGGGTCCAGGAGGTTCAGGGGGGTGGCTTTTTTGAGAATGCGGGCCAGTTTCTGAAAGATGGGATTGCTGCGCACGTCTTCATCAGGCCGGGGGCGGTGCTCCAACAGCTCCGAGACCAAACCGGGGTAGACCCGGGCCGCGTCCGCGTCCACGGTGACCACCTGGCCGGGGTGGAGCACCCGGGTGGCCCCCCCCACCTCCACCAGGGTGGGCACCCTGAATTCCCGGGCCAGAATGGACATGTGGTCCGTGGGGCTGCCCACTTCCGTGAGGATGGCATTGATCCGGTCCATAACCAAAACGAGTTTGGCCGCGGGCTGCCGGGCCACCACCACCGCACCCGGGGGAATGTTGGCCACGTCTTCATCACGGGTATACAAAAAAACTCGGCCGGCAGCCGCGCCCCCCACGGCCCGGATGCCGAACCGGAGCAGGGGGGGGACCGGCTCCCAGGTGGACTCCCGCTCTCCGGCGGCGAAACTGGGAACGGCAACCCGCAGGGGCCGGGACTGGAGGAGATAAATGGCGCCGCTCTCATCCAGGGCCCATTCAATATCCTGGGGGTGGCCGAAATGCTTTTCCAGCTTGAGGGCGATGGCCGCCAGATGTTGGATCTGCTCGGGGCTCAAGCAGGGGGAAGTGGCCTGATCCAGGTCCAGGGCCGCCTCCCGGGTGCCCCCTTCGGGCCGCGGCACCAGAGCCACGGGTTTTTCCGCCACCCTCTGGGAGGTGATTTCCAGGCCCGGCTCCCGGGAGACCCGGTAGAGGTCGGGGGAGACCGCGCCGTCCACCGCGTATTTCCCCAGGCCCCAGACTGCGCTGATGAGCACGGTGTTGGATTCCGCCGCGTGGGGGTCCAGGGAGAACATGACGCCTGAGGCCCGGGCCGGGACCAGGGCCAGGCAGCCCACGGCCATGGGCAGTTCCTCTGCGGAGAAGTTTTGGTATTTCCAATAAAAAATGGCCCGGGAGGTAAATTTGCTGGCCACGATCTCCTTATAATGGGCCGGGAGTTCTTGCGCGTCCACGTTGAGGAGGGTGGCGAACTGGCCGGCAAAGGAGAACTCAGTATCCTCCCCCACCGCGCTGGAGCGCACTGCCAGGGGCCGCCCTTGAAAGGCCTTCCCGGCCTCCGCGAGGGCCGCTTCCAGGTCCGGAGGCAGAGGGGCCTGGCGCACCAGGGCTTGAATCTCCCGGCTGACGGCCTCCAGGCTCTCCAGGTCGTCAATGCGGGCCTGGGCCAGGCGCTGCGCCAATTCCCCCTCCAGGCCGGAGGCTTCCAGGAAACGTTTGTACGCGGACGCGGTAATGGCGAACCCTGCGGGCACCGGCAGATGGAGGCGGTTGCCCATCTCCCCCAGGTTGGCCATTTTGGCGCCCACGCTGGCGGCCGTCTCCCGGGTCAGACTGCTTAAGGGGAGCACGTATGCGGTCTCCGGGATGGAGGCTGCGGCAGTGAGTTCCCGGCCGATTTCTTCCTTAATTTTTTGACAAATGGCGCGGAGTTCAGGGTAGCGGTTAGCGGTGAGCAGATTGAGTTCGGCGACTATTTGGGAGACGCTGTCCCCCAGCCGCTCCGCCTGGGTCTGGAGATAGACGCGGTCAAAGAGAAAATCCCCGGAGAGCTTTTCCTCCATGTCGGCCATGGTTTCCAGGGCCTTGGCATTGTTTTCCAGGAGACGGCGGAAATGCTGGAATTTTAGACGCAGCCGGGCCGGTTCATCGATTTCTTCTTTGAGGAAGCGGCGGAGGAATCTGAAAAGCATAACAGTTATGGGTTGCGAGTTTCGGGTTGCGAGTTACGGGTTGCGGGTTTTAAGGGGAACCCGCAACTCGTAACGCGCAACTCTTCACTGCTTTTTCAACGCGGCCAGTTCCTTTTGCATCTTCTTCCATTCCAGGGCGCGTTTGATGGTAATGAGAATGGTTTCCTTGCGGAAGGGTTTGGTGATGAAATCATAGGCGCCTTTTTGCACGGCCTCTTCCGCGGTCTCCATAGTCCCGTAAGCGGTGATGATAATAATGGGAATGAGGGGATCGATCTTTTTGATGATCTCGATGAGATCCATGCCGTCCACCAAGGGCATCTTCAGGTCGGTGACCACCAGGTCGTAAGGTTTATCCTGAAGCATTTTAGCTACTTCCAGGGGGTTATTGGTAGTGGCCACTTCATAGCCGGTCTTGTCCATGAGGATGGTTTTCAGCAATCTCAGCATATTAGGTTCATCATCCACTACAAGTAACTGCTCCGCCATTTTCTCCTCCAAACCTGGTGACTTAATAAGCAAAGGGTTCCAAGGGCACGGATTGCTCTCCTTCCCTGGGTAAGGCTTCAGCCTCCGTTGCCGAGGTTACCGGGAGATAGACCGTGAAAGTTGTGCCATGTTTTTCCGGGTATTCATCGGCGGGGTAACTGGCAAAAATAATGTTGCCCCCGATTTTTTTGATAATGCCATAACTTACGGATAGACCAAGGCCGGTGCCTTCTCCCACCTTTTTGGTGGTAAAAAAGGGATCAAATATCTTGACCTGGCTTTCTTTGGGAATGCCATTGCCGGTGTCGGTGAACTCAACGGCCACCCGTTTGCCGTCGGGGGACAGACGGGTGTCCACTTTCAGCAGGCCTCCGCCCTTCATGGCGTCCATGGCGTTGTTGACGAGGTTGATGAAGACCTGCTGCAATTCCTGGGGATCGCCTTTAACCCGGGGGAGATTGGGCGCTAGGTTGCTTGCCAGTAGAATTTTCTTGATCAGCAGATTATTTTTCACCACTGCCAGCATCTGTTGCAGGATGCTGTTGATCTCCGCACTGGTTTCGGTTTTTTCCGGGGTGCGGGCGAAGGTGAGGAGATTTTCCACGATCTTTTTGCACTTCAGTCCTTCTTCTTCGATCACCTTCAGGGTGTCATGGACTTCCGGGAAGTCTGCGGTCTGATCCAGGAGGTGCTCGGTGAACCCCAGGATCACGGCTACGGGATTATTGATTTCGTGGGCCACGCCTGCGGCCAGGGTCCCCAAGGAGGCCAGTTTTTCCATATTGGTCAGACGGTCCTCAAAGGCCTTGCGGCCGGTGATGTTCCGGGAGATGATTTCATAGGCAAAAACTTGCTCCTGTTCGTCCCTTAATCCCACGATACTGGTGGAAAACCAAAACTCATCCTCGCCGATGGCCACTAAGTGGCGCTTATTGCGGGTGCGGCCGGTCTCCTTCACCTCTTTGAGCCATTCCAGGTGGAAGTCAGCTGATTTCTTATCAAAAATATCGTAAAGATAACGCCCCAGAAACCCCTGGGGGTCGACCTCGCCTCCGGGTTTTTCTTTGAGGGACAAGGCAAAGAGATTGGCCGCAAAGCGGTTGATGGATTGGATGCGGCCCTTCTCGTCCACGGTGTAGATGAGGTCCGCGGCGTTTTCCACCAGAGCCTGATACCGGGCTTCAGATTGCCGCAATTCCTCGGTCTTGAGATTGACTTCATTTTCCAGGGACGCGGAGAATTGCCGCTCATAACGGAAGTTGAGCATCACGATGGTGCCGGAAAGGACAAAGAAGCCGATGATCACTTGCAGGAAGAATTGCCGCAGATAGAGGGAATGCACCACTCCCTCCACCTCGCTGGCCGGGGCCACCACCGCCACCGACCAGGAGGGCGCGGTTTGCGGGTCTTTGCCCACGATCAGTTCGGTGAGACGCACCGGCGAGTAGGCGATAAGTTTGTGGATCTCCCCGGCAATGCCGCCGTGCCAGCCGGAAATATACGTGCCCCAGCCTTCCTGGCCGGTGAGCATCTTCTCCCGCTGAATCTCGTTGATTTCGTCGAAGGAGATGGCCGGCATCCGTTCTTTACGGACGGTAAAGGCATTTTTACCGATGAACTCCCGCTCCGGGTGGCTCAGAAAGGATCCCTGGTTATCCATGATCCAGGCGTATCCGGTCTTGCCGCTGCGGATCTGGCGGGTAAATTTGCTGGCCAAGTGATGGACGTCGATATAAAAGACCAGGGCCCCGGACATGGCGCCGGAAGGGTGGGGATGGCTCTCATCCACCGATTCCTCATAGGCGGGCACGGCCATGATGAGAATGAGCCGGCCCATGTAGTTGGGGACCTGGGTGGATATGGGGCTTATATAAATATGGCCTTTGTTTTCAGGCTGGCGGGCCCACTCCAGATAAGGGGCGTTCCGGAAGGAACCGGAAATTACCTGGTCTACGCCCCGGGCGTCCACCAGATAAGCCCTGGTGCCGTCCGCGTTGATGCGCCGGATTTCCACCACCCCGTCCTCCCGGACGCTGGAGAGGGTAGCCCGCATGCGGTTGGCCCAGGTGAGGGGCTCCAGGTACTGGATGGAAGGGGAAAAGTTGAGGGTGCTCAATTCCCGCTTCAGGAAATGGATGTCCTGTTCCAGCAACCCCGCGGTATGCTGGGCCAGCACCAATTGTTGCTGGTTGAAGTCTTCCTTGACGATCTGCCGCATCTGGTTGGCGGACTTGACCCCCAGGTAAATGCTGATTCCCAACAGGAGCAGATTGATCACCAGGATCAGGGCCAAGGCGTGGCGGGTGACCAGAAATGGGAAGCGGCGCATCTTAATTTAGTTCCGAGTTCCGGGTTTCAGGTTCCAAGCTGGAAGAATGAACACCTGCACAAGTTGTGATTTTTTTTAGATATTAGCGTATTTTACCCAAGGGGTCAAGATTGTTGGCAGGAACGCAAAGGCTACGGGTCTCAGGTTGTCAAAATTAATCCTGCGGATAAGAGTTAAAATCGATATTCATACGGCAACCGGGATACGTTTTCTCTGGTTGAATTTCTCTGATAAATCACTATCCTTTTCCCAAGGCTCCCATTAAATTATTAAATCTGATCAACCCAAAGCCTTTGACACAAAACTTAAAACATCCAACGAAAAACGGAGAACTCCATGCCATCCTCAAACTGTCCGGAAAATCTGAAAACAATATTGGTCTGCTCAGACGGTTCGGAGGGGAGCAATGCGGCGCTGGCCCAGGCCCTGTCTCTGGCCAAGGAATGCGGCAGTAAGATCCATCTCCTCCAGGTGGTGGCTATTATCCCGGAATTCGAAGCCTCGGCCATGGACCTGATGGTCCTGGTGGGGGAGGAGGTTTCCCGGCAGTTGGCGGCAATCAAGGCTGACGCCGCGAGCATGGGGGTGGACCTGGAGACCCGGATGAGCCGGGGGGTCTCCGTGGCCGGGACCATCCTCGAGGAGGCGGAGGAGATCAAGCCGGATTTGATCATCATGGGCCGCTACGGCCGCACCGGCCTGGAGCGGCTGTTAGTGGGCAGCGTCACCGCCCGGGTCATCGGCCACAGCCCCTTTAACGTCCTGGTGGTCCCCAAAGGCGCGACTATCGCCTTCGACCGCATCCTGGTGGGCAGCGACGGCTCGCCTTACGGCCAGGCAGCGTTTGCCGCGGCCCTGGATCTCGCCCGGGGCCGGGAAAGCAAATTATTCGGGGTGTCCGTGGCCACGGAAGAAGGGGAGATTTCCCGGACCCAGGACATCGTTCACCGGATGATGGCCGCGGCCAATCAGGCCGGTATGCCCTTCCAGGGCTCGATGCCCCAGGGGGTGGCCGCGGACCACGGCATCGTTCAAGCGGCCATCAAAAACGAGGTGGACCTCATCGTCGTGGGCAGCCACGGCCGCACCGGCCTGAAAAGGCTGCTCATGGGCAGCGTCACCGAACGGGTCATCGGCCAGTCGCCGTGTCCGGTGCTGGTGGTGAAAAAGAAGAGTTGAAATGGTGATGGTGAACAAGGTCTAATGTTGCGGTGTCGGATCGAGGACGGTTTTGCTTATCCAGCGCGGCCGCTCATGAGCCTTTACTCAGCCGAAACCTGAACGATGTGCAGGGCGCTCCCGACACGAACTTTGAACTTTGAAACTGGGACTTCGAACTATTCTAGCGGCAGAAAGCCTTTTTCAAGCCCTCCGGCAGTTCTTTAACCTTCCAGGCGCGGTCAATAGCCAGCAGGTTGGCCGTGCCTTCCGCCAGTAATTCCGTGCCTTCCTCGGGATAAAATTCGAAGCGGAAAATGATGGCCTTGTGCCGGATTTCCTGGATGCGGGTTTCTATCCGGAGGAGATCGCCATACCGGGACGGCCGGCGAAAGCGGCCCCAGGCCTCGACGATGGGCAGGCCGAAGCCCTCCTGGACGTTTTTGAAGGTCTCTTCGGGTTTAAGGCCGCAGGAGCGCAGAAATTCCTCGATGGCCCGGTGGCAGTAGCGGAAGTAGCTGACGAAATAGACGATGCCGTAAGGGTCGGTGTCGCCGAAGCGGACCCTGACGGTGGTCTGATGCACTTTTTTTCCGGAGGAGATATTGGTGGATATGTTCATTTGTTTCCTCCCATATTTCCATATATTTGCGTCTTACTTTGCGCCTTTGCGTCTTTGCGTGAGGCCCATCTTTTCAAACCGGAAGAATGAGGCCACCCCATTATAGGTGCGAAAGCCGGGACGGGAAAGGGAAAAAGTTCACGAAAGCAGGTTGACATCGGCTTAAAAAGAAAATAATCTTTCC
This sequence comes from Deltaproteobacteria bacterium, assembly GCA_003599195.1. GTDB lineage: Bacteria > Desulfobacterota > Desulfobaccia > Desulfobaccales > 0-14-0-80-60-11 > SURF-52. The sequence goes on from QZIZ01000096.1 coordinate 15,288, forward strand.
TATTCCCTTAAACTCGCCCCAGCTCGTTCATGTTCGCCAACTCCATGAATTTTATAGAAAAAAGCAGGGGCGGAGGGTTATGCTGAAAAGGAGTCGCCTATGAAGACAGTGGCTGAGAAGATAAAGGAGTTGAGGGAGAAGGAGGCCAAGGTTAAGGGGATGGGCGGGGCCAAGGCGGTGGAGAAGCAGCACGC
>QZIZ01000124.1 GCA_003599195.1 Deltaproteobacteria bacterium
CGAGATTCTTCGGGCGCTTTGCGCCCTCAGAATGACAATCTGGAGGATTTTCGCAGAGGCCTTCATTTTCATATCGGAATCCTTCCCTAATTAATTCAGATTTTTAAAGAGAAAAGCCGAGTCTCCCTGGATGGACCAGCTTTGCCGGGCCGGGGGGATCATCAGTATCGATTGGCAGGTGATAGGTGGCGGTTTTTTTTGACGGGAATTAAGGGTTATGGTGGGTTCGCAGCCTACCCGTAAGGAATGATAATATCAGTGTATTAACCTTGAACTTGAGAGCTCTGCGAAAGCCCCTCTTTTGTCATTCTGAACGGAGCGAAGCGGAGTGAAGAATCTATTTTTTCGGTGCACATGACCTCTAATCTGCCTGTAATCATCGGCACGCGGGATAAAGCCTCGCCGCCAAGAACGAGATTCTTCGGCCGCTCCGCTCACTCAGAATAACAGGTGGGGAGACTTTCACAGGGCATCAGGTTGTTAATCACCCCCAGGTTTGATTCAAGGGCTATTCACATCTTCATCCAATGCCCGCCAGCCGTAGGCGGCCAGGTATTCCTGGAGTTTGGCCCGTTTCTCCTGAAATCTATCTTCCAATAAAGGCGGGCAATCCGCCAAGGCGGTTTCTCCTTCCCGCAGAGCCGCGGCAAAGGCCATGCATGTGGCGTAACCGCAGGCCCGGCAGTTGGTCATGGGCAGAAGCTTCAGGATTTCCATGACCTTTAAGCCCGCCTGGCCGGTGTAGCGGGGAGTGATGCTCTCCCTCCGGCCGTAAATCTCGTTTACCTGGCTGGTGATCCAAGCCACCAGGGCCCGGGCTTCTTCCAGGTCCCGGCAGCCCCGGATGGCGATTTGCCGGGACTGCAAAGTGATCCATTTCCCCGCTGCAAGTTTCAGCAGAAGAACGTGGTTTTGGGCGTCGTAATCCCAGCCGCCCAATTCCGCGTTAAGGAAGGGCAAAGAGGGGGAGATGTCCGCGTCCAGATCGGCAATGGCATGGAGCACCTCCTTGGTGGAGTCGCACTTGGGGCGGAAGATCTCCAGATGTTTGATTTTTTCCAATAACATCGCAGTTCTTTTATCTTTTAACCGCATATACGATTATAGTCAAGGAAAAATTTTTAGCCCACCCCGCCCGGAAATTCCGGGAGAGAAGGCTTTATTATGATTTTGACTCCGCCAGCCGGCTCAAAACCTGGACCGCTTCTTCCAGGGTGGGTTTGAGGCTGGTCAGTTTTTCATCGCCCCTCCGGATGCTTGCATAAAAAGCGTCGGCGCCCGCCTCCAAATCCACGCATTTGATATAGGCGTAACTCCATCCCTGTTCCCCCAAGTGCGCCAAGGTTCTTTCCCAATTCTCCATGCCGTGCTCCTCCTTGAGAGCTTGGGAATCTCTGATGCTAACTTATCCTATTACCAGGCGGCGATCAAAGGCCCTGGCCGGGAATGGCAGTTAGCGGCAAGGGACCGGAGAAAAGGAAGGGGGCTCGCCAAACCCTTCAGGGACGTTGATTTCCGGGGTTTCCGGAAACCTTGGGGACATCAAGGCTTGAAAAGCCCAAGGGGCGGGAGTTAAATCCGCTTTCTCCGGCAACCCTTTTCCCCCAAGGCCCCGCTTTCTTTAATTTCCGGCCTTTTTCATTAGGAGCAGGGATGTCCGGCTGCATAAACGGCTATCTATCGAAAAAACCTGAGATATTATAATTGTTTTAAGGTAATAAAAAAAGGGGATGCCGCCGGCCGCGGCACCCCCCATTTGATTCAAACCTTAGCAGACGGGCGTATAATAAGCCACGCCATGGTCTCGCCAGCAGAGCACGTAGGGACAGCCACTGAAAGAAAGGTAGCGCCGCACCAGGGGGATCACCCTCTCGGTTAAGCGGCCGTGGACGGGGTGGGGGAGCACCGCGGTGACGACTTCCGCCTGCGGCTGGAATTGGGTATTGCCAAGATCGAAACCATGTTCATCAATCATTTTTTTAATACCTTCTTTACTCTACCCAGGGTCTGGAAAAAACCGCAAACCATCATGGAGTCCTTGCTTCCCGGGTCCTGGGTATGGAGTTCGATTTTTTGTGCGGGTGGGGGGTTGGGGGGCTTTGAAAAGGCCGCGGCCAACGTCTCATCCAATAAAAACATTATAAGACCGCAGACTTATCTTGTCAATATTAATTATAGACTCAATTGTGTATAGATATAATCGGGCAGGGGCTTTACTTTAACCGGCATTGCGCCAGTTCCCAAGTTTCTCCCCGGGACTCGCCATAATCCGTAACCCGGCAATCCAGGAGGTCCCCGGTAAGGAGCCGGTCCAGACATCGGGGCTCCCGGCACTTCACCCCGCAAAAGAATCCCGTGAGGCCCGGCTCCCGCACCGCGGCCACTTGAGTGACCCGGTCCAACACCCCCAGGGGGGTGGTGGGTCCGAAGAGGCCGATGGTCCTGATCCCCAGCTTATCCGCCAGGTGCAGGGGGCCCGCGTCCACGCTGATGACCAGGTCCGCGGCCTCCAGCAGCTTCAGGAAGGCCTGGGACGCGACCTTGCTTTTTTGGAAGACGAAGATTTTTTCCGGGATTGTGATATTACGGGCCTCTTGAGGGGGGACGGCGACGGTTACGGCTGCTCCGGGAAATCTCTGCCGGACCAGCTCCAGCAATTTCCGGAGCCGCTCCTGGTCCAGGCTCTTGGCCGGGGCCGTGGAACAGGGGCAGATGACCAGGCTTTTTACCCCGTCCAGGCTCCACGCGGGCGGCACCCGGCAGGCATGGGGCAGCCGCAGATAATCCCGGACCCGGTCATACAGGTTGCCGATGCCCTGAAAGCCCGTATAAAAATGGAACTTGCGCGCATAACTGATAATAAACTTGGCTTCATCGCCGCTGCTCCAGGGATTAAACCCCAGATCCACCCCTTCTCGTTTTAATGAGGACACGGTCTTCATTAACCTGATGGGGTTTCTTCTTTTATCGAAGCTCATGACCGTTGCCTGCGGCCCCAGCAGCTTATGGGCGTATGGATACATCTGGTGGGAGGTGACCAAAAAATACTTCTTATCGGGATATCTGCGGATGAACTCCTTGATGACGCTGAGGCTGATGATCACGTCCCCGTAGCGGGCAAAGAGTGCAAAAACGACCTTCCGGGCCTGCTCCAGGTCCTTAAGGGTGATCTCCCCGGCCCGGTCCCGGGTTTTCGCCAGTCTTCTGCGGAAGAGATAGTTGATCATTGATTTATTCTATCCAGAAATGCCGAATTTTACCAGATTGCGGCTTTTACAGAGGAGATAAGAGGAGTTGGAATAATTATTGACCGGGTCGGAGGTGGGTGGTGTGGGGGATAGCCAAAGTATTTATTCCCCTGTAAGCATGAAAAAAAGTAGGGCGGGCGTCCCCGCCCGCCCTGTTATCCCAGTTGAGGTTAAGGAGAGAATAATTAATCCGCACAGGCTGGAAAGCCTGTGCCGCCACTCACAAACTTGGAACTTCTCTAACCGCCAAGCATGTCTTTCTTTTACTGCTCACCGCTCACTGCTTACTGCTCACTATCACGCCACCAGGGCCAGTTCCTTCAGCAGCGGCCGGGGGTCCACCAGGTGGCGGGCGAACCAGCCCTCGTAATCCTGGGCGCCCAAGGCCAGAGCCAGGACTTCGGAAAAATGAAAGACCGGCAGCTTGACCATGGAATTGCAGCGGATCTCCAGGTTGAGCTGGCACATGGCGCAGGCCGTGACCAGGCAATGGGCCTCGGCCAGCACCGCGCTGTCCACGATCTCATTGACCAGAGGCGTGACCAGTTCCGGGTCGGTGGCCGACAGAAACGATCCGCAGCAGCGGTGGGTATAAGCCCCGACAATGGGTTGGGCCCCCAAGATGGCGAGGACATTCTCCATCTCCCCCTGGTAATACTTCTCCCGGGCCAGACTGGGGGGACGGAACACGGTGCAGCCGTAGTATGGCACAAACTTAAGGCCCTTCAGGCTCCGCTTGACGTTCTGTTGCAGGCGGCCGGGCGCGTAGCGCACCAGGACCTCAAGAAAGTGCACGATCTCCAGGCCCAGGGGGATGGGCCGGCCCCAACGCTCTTCCAGGTCCCGGCGGGTCTCCGGGTCATTCTTAAGACGCGCTTGCACGCTGCGCAGGTAATGGAGGCAACGGGGGCACATGGCCACCAGTGGCCTCCCCGGAGGCGCCAGGGAAAGGTTCCGGGCCGCCATGGCCGTCCCCAAATCCGCGCACATGGTTTGCGCCGAAGAGGAGCCGCAGCAATTCCAATCCTCCAGCTCAATAAGATTGAGGCCCAGGATGCGGGCGGCCTTCATCAGGGACATATTGCTTTCCGCGGCGGTGGTGGCCATGGAACAGCCGGGGAAGTAGGAAAAATCAAGTTCTAGGCGGCCGCTCATTTGCCTTTTCTCCAATAGTGCTGGAAGAGATCTTCGATCTCTTTAATGGCCTTCACCCGGGAAGGCCTCAGTTCCAATTTCCGTTTCGCCAGCATTTTCAGCCCGGTGTCCATGTCGCTGAACCAGCGGCGGGTCTTGAGTTTGTAACGCCACATGATCCCCAGTTTGTGGGCCCGGCCGTAGCGCTTGAGAGAACCCAGCACCTCCTCGTGAAATTTAAGGATATTGGGTTTGGCCACGGCCGCTCCTCTCTCCATAGCCATGATGCGCAAGGTGTTCATCACCCCGGCCAGGTCGATGGCCATGGGGCACTGGCTGGAGCAGGTATGGCAGCCCGCACAGACCCAAATGGTTTCCGATTCCAGGACCTCCCGATCCATGCCGTATTGCACCATGCGCAGGAGGACGTTGGGGGGGTGATCCATGGCTTGAATAAAAGGACAGCCATTGCCGCAGGAGCGGCACTGGAAACAGCAGTTGAAGTTCGTTCCGCTCCGGCTTCTCACCTCGGCGGCCAGGGAGCGGTCCCTTTCTCCCGGTTTGATCGTCATCGGCGCATCGGTTTTCTCCGGCATGGGGCCATCGGTTTTCTCTTGAGGGAGGGGCGGATTCATGCTGTATCCTTTCTTTAGGCCGCGTTCTTGTTTTGTTTTTCCTGGTAATTCTTGATAGCCAGGGTCAGGGCCTCGGCCCCCAGGTTGGAGCAGTGCATCTTGTTCTTGGGCAAGCCGCCCAGGGTTTCGGCCACAGATTTGTTGGTGATTACCTGCTGGGCTTCTTCCAGACTTTTCCCCTTGGCCATCTCGCTCACCATGCTCGAGACCGCAATCGCGGCCACGCAGCCGAAGGTCTGGAACTTCACATCCTCCAGATGGTCATCCTTGACCTTGATATAAAAAGTCATCATATCCCCGCACATGGGGTTGCCCACTTCCCCGATGCCGTCCGCATCCTCGATGACCCCGGCGTTCCTGGGATGGGCAAAATGATCCATCACGATCTCGCTATACATAATTAAACTCCTTCCCCTTGCGGGGCCTGGGTTTTGTTAACCAAATCGGCCAGGGTGACGGACTCCAGTTTGGCAAACATGGCTGCCGCCGCCTCCTGCCAGACCTTACGGGTGGGGCAGGCGGAGGAGCGCTCGCACACTTCGGCGTTTTGGGAGCACTCCACCAGAGAGTCGCCCTCTTCCAGCACGGCCACAATTTCCCCTACGGTGATTTCCTCCGGGGGTTTGGCCAGGACGTGCCCGCCTTTCGGACCCCGCAAGCTCTTGATATATTGAGCCTTCTTCAGGGGGATGATGATCTGTTCCAGGTATTTCACCGAAATTCCCTGGCGTTGGGCAATCTTCATTAAGTGAATGGGGCCGCTATCATAATGTTCGGCCATGTCCAGCATCAGCCTGGTGCCGTATCTGCTTCTGGTAGAAAGTTTCATCATGTCCTCTTCATTCCCCCACAGCTTTAGCCGTTCTTTTCCGCCATACCGGGGAAAAGGAGCGCAACCGGCCTACGGCCAGGGGAAAGTGGTATAAAACATAGTTTACATCTTCGTCCGAGTTGTCGGCATCAAAAGTGAAGACCACGGACCCTTGAGCCAGCTCCGCGGGGATACCCAACGCCCCTAACACCGGCGAGGTCTTCAAGGCCTTGGAAGCGCAGGCTGAACCCGTATTGGCGTAAATCCCCTGGGCGCTCAACATGAAGAGCAGGGCCTCGCCCTCGATGCCCTCCACGCAAAAACTGGCAAGCCCCGGCAGCCGCTGGGCGGGATGGCCGGTGTAGACCACCCCGGGCACGCGTTTCTGGACCCCCGCAGCCAACAGGTCCCGCAACCGGGAAAGATATTTTGCCCTGGTCGGCAATTCCTCCCGGGCCAGATCCGCGGCTTTCCCCAGGCCGACAATGGCAGGCACGTTCTCCGTACCTCCCCGCCTGCCGTTTTCCTGGATGCCGCCGTGAATCTGGGGCACCAGGCGCAGTTTTTGGCGGAAGTACAAGGCCCCCGTCCCTTTGGGCGCCCCCAGGGCCGGCCCGTTTAGGGTCAGCAAATCTACTTGCAGTTCCTGCACGTCCACCGGGACCTGGCCCGCGGTGGCCACCGCATCGGTGTGGAAAAGCACCCCTTGAGCCCGGCACAGTGCCGCCAATTCCCGGATATTCTGGATGGTGCCGATCTCGTTGCTGCCGTGCTGGACGGAAACCAACAGCGTGGCCGGAGACAGAGATTGCCGCAGCCGTTCCGGATCCACCAAGCCGAATTTATCCACCGGCAGGAAGGTCACCTCGAAATCATGGAACTTTTCCAGGTACCTGGCGGCGTTGAGCACCGAATGATGCTCGATGGCCGAGACGATGACGTGGTTCCCCTTCTTCAGGTTCGCCAGGGCCGCGCCTTTAACGGCCAGATTATTGGCTTCCGCGCCCGAGGAAGTGAATACCACTTCGTCCCGCCGGGCATTGATGAGCCGGGCCACCTTCTCCCGCTGTTCCTCCAGGGTATCTTTAATCTCGGACCCCAGGTCGTACACTGCGGAAGGATTCCCGAAACGCTCCCGAAAGTAAGGGAGCATCGCCTCCAACACTTCGCGGCGCACCGGAGCGGCCGCGGCGTGATCCAAATAAACCCGTTTCATGTCTTATCCTTAATGCAGCTTACGGATATAAAGCTTATAGTAATCCTCGTCTTCGTCTTCCCCGACGCCCAGGAACTCCTGACCGTTCTTGGCGCACCAAGCCGGAATATCTTCCAGCGCGCCGTCGTAATCGGTGAGGATTTCCAGGACCTGGCCCGTTTTCAGGTCTTTAATCAAATCCACGGGCTCCAGCAGATGCATGGGGCAAACCCGGAAAACCAGGTCCGCGGTGGCATCGGCTTTCATATGATCAACGAATCGCATATTCACCTCCCGGCTGCCGCCGAGTACTATACTATCTTATTCTATATCGTTTTCATATACAATAGCTATTTATTCCCGGTCTGTCAACTGCGATTTCAATATTTTTTCAAGAAAAAAGGGGCGGCTGGGGGAGGAAATGGCTAAGGCGAATGCTTAATGGACCCTGATCTGGTATTTTTCGATCTTGTGGCCCAGGGTCTTGCGGTTGATGCCCAGGATGCGGGCCGCTTCCTGGCGCCGGCCCTTGGTGCGCCTCAGGACCATCTGAATATAGCGCTTTTCCAGTTCCTCCAGGGTGTACTCCCCGTCGGAGAAGACCTGGAATTCGCTCTGCCTCTGGGAGATAAAGCTGGGCAGGTGCTCCGGCTGAATCAGATCCCCGTCTTCCAGGATGACGATGCGCTCGATGGTGTGCTCCAGTTCCCGGACATTCCCCGGCCAGGAGTAGGCGGTGAGCATCTTCATGGCCGCGTTGGCGACGCCGCTGATCTCCCGGTCGCCCCGCTGCCGGTATTTCCGCAGAAAATGGGCCACCAGCAGGGGGATGTCCCCGTTGCGCTCCCTCAAGGGCGGCAGATGGATGGGAATGACGCTGAGGCGGTAGTAGAGGTCTTCCCGAAAGGCGCCAGCCTTGATGGCCTCTTCCAGGCTGCGGTTGGAGGAGGCGATGATGCGGATGTCCAGTTTGATGCGCTTCTGGCTCCCCACTTTCATGAACTCCCGTTCCTGGATCACCCTGAGCAGCTTGGCCTGGATGTTGAGGCTGAGGTTGGTGATTTCATCAAAGAAAAAGGTGCCCTGGTTGGCCAGTTCGAACAGCCCGTGTTTGGTCTGATGCGCGCCGGTAAAAGATCCTTTGACGTGGCCGAAGAGTTCGCTCTCCAGCAGGGTCTCCACCAGGGCCGAGCAGTCCACCGGCACAAACTCCTTGTCCTTGCGGGGGCTGAGGTTGTGGATGGCCCGGGCCGCCAGTTCCTTGCCGGTGCCGGACTCCCCGGTGAGCAGCACGGTGCTGTCGCTGGGCGCGGCCCGGCGGATCTTGGCGAAGACCTTCTGCATGGCCGGGCTTTGGCCCACAATGAAATCGATTCCCTGGGTCCGGCCTTCTTCCAGGGAAGGAGGGGCGAATTTTTTGGTCAGCAGGTCCTGGGCCTTGGCGATGAGGACTTCCAGTTCGTCCAGCCGGAAGGGCTTCACCAGGTAATCCATGGCCCCGTGCCGGATGCACTCCACCGCGCCCTGGATGGTGGGATAGCCGGTTATCATGATCACTTCGATGTCCGGATATTCCAGGCGGATTTGTTTCAAGATATCCACCCCGTCCAGGTCCGGCAATTTGATATCCAGGAGCACGATGCCCAGGGGCCGGGCGGCCAGGATCTCCAGGGCCTCCCCGCCGGTTGCGGCCGCGGCTACCTTCATGCCCTGCCTCTCCAACACCTGGCTGATGCCGGTGCGAATCGTGGCTTCGTCGTCCACCACCAGGATCTGCCGGCTGATCTCACCCCGTGTCCTGCTCACCGCATTCGCCTTTGCCTGCTCTACATTTTTAAATATTTCGGTAAGATAAAATATTTACAGCATATCATAACACCAACTTATCTGGGAAGTAAAACCCGAAAAGTGCTGCCCTCCCCCAATCGGGACTCCACTTCCACCGCGCCCCGGTGGGCCTCCACGATGCCTTTGACAATGGCCAGGCCCAAGCCGGTGCCGATGATCTGCCGGGCTTTGGGATTTTTCACCCGGTAAAACTTGTCAAAGATTTTGGGGATCTCCTCCGGCTCAATGCCGATGCCGGTGTCGCTGATCCGCACTTCCACGTAGTCTCCGTGGGAGAGCCCGGCAATGGTGACTTCGCCGCCGCCGGGGGAATAATTGATGGCGTTGCTCACCAGGTTGACGAACACTTCCTCCATGCTGCGGCGGTCGGCCCGGACCGGCGGCAGATCCGGAGGCACGGCCAGATGCAGCACGACTTTCTGGTCCGCGGCCTTGGCCTCCAGGAGATGCGCCACTTCCTGAAGCACCTCCCCCAGATTCAGGGGCAGCAGTTCCAATTGCCGGTGGCCGGCCTCGATTTTGGCGATGTCCAGGGACTCGTTGATCAGCTCCAGCAGCCCCTGGATCTTGGCCTGGGCCCGGCTCAGGAGTTCCCGCTGTTTCTGGGTCACCTCCCCGGCCAGGCCGTCCAGGATTACCTCATGCTGCAACTTAATGGCCGTCATCGGCGAGCGCAGTTCGTGGGACACCATGTGCACAAAATCGTTCTTCATGGCGTCCAATTCCTTGAATACCGTAATATCATGGAACACGGTGACCGTGCCCAACACCTTCTCGTCCGGCCCGAAAACCGGGGCGGACATGGCCCTCAGATGCACCCGCCCCCGGCAGATTTCCTGGGAGAGGCATTTGGCCAGCCCGGTTTCGGCCGTGGCGCACAGGTCCTCAATGGTTTTCCGGAAAGGTTCCTCGTCCAGGTAAGCCTCCAGGGGGCCGGGCCGGGGCAAAGGCCCCGAAAGGCCCATGAGCTGCGTGAAAGTGGGATTGCAGAGCACCACCTCCCGGTTGCGGTTGGTCACCAGCACCCCGTCGGCCATGCAGTTGACGATGGTGAGCAATCGGCTCTGCTCCATGGCCAGGGTATAGAGGTTTTTGGCCTGTTCCTCTTGAAGACGCCGGGTCCGGCGTTCCAGAAGCTGTTTTTCCAGGGCCCGCTTCACCGCCAGCGTCAGATGGTCCACCCGGAAAGGTTTGGTGACGAAGTCGTAGGCCCCTTGCTTCATACACTCCACGGCGTCGGCCACGGTGCCGTGGCCGGTGATGATGATGATGGGCACCTCCGGATAGAGGGCGCCGGCCTCCTTCAAGACCTCCAGGGCCCCCATCACCGGCATCTTCAGGTCGCAGAGCACGACGTTCACCGGCTGTTCCCCCATCAGGTCCAGGGCTTCCCGGCCATTGGCCGCGGTGACCACCCGGTAGCCTTCGGGCTGCAGCAGGAGAGTGCAGCCGTCCCGGATCACCTTCTCGTCATCCACCACCAGTATGGTGGCCTGTTCTTCCATGGGCCGATTTCCTCAATTAAGAGCCTGAGAGAGAGATTTTTCTTAAGACCCAGGCTCCATCTCAAAAGGCATCTCCCGATGCTCCGGAGTGTCCAGGGGGAGGGTGATGGTAAAGGTGGCGCCTCCTAGAGGCGCGCTTTCCACCTCGATGGCGCCTCCATGCCGCCGCAGGACGCCGTAAACGATGGACAGCCCCAGGCCGGTGCCCTTGCCCGGAGGTTTGGTGGTAAAAAAAGGCTCGAAGATTTTGCCTCTAATCGCCGGCATAATGCCCGGACCCGTGTCCGTGAAGGTCAGGACCACGCCGTCGCCTCCGGGCTTAGGAAAGCTGCTGATGCTGACCTTGCCCTGGCCGTTCATGGCGTCCGCGGCGTTGAGCAGCAAATTGGTGAAAACCTGCTGCAGCTGTCCGGGGTCGCCGATAATCTGGGGCAGTTCCGGATCCAGGCCGCAGTTGATCTCGATATTGTGGAACAAGGGCTGATGGCTGATGAGGTCCACACACCGGCTGATGACCTCGTTTAAGTCAAACAGCATCCTCTGGCCTAGAGACTGGCGGCTGAACTCCAGCAAGCGGTTGACGATCTGCTGGCAGCGCACCGTCTGTTCGATGATCACCTCCACATTGTCCCGGACCTGGGTATTTGCTTCCAGGTCCCGCTTGAGAATCTCGGCATAGATGAGGATTCCGGCCAGGGGATTGTTGATCTCATGGGCCACCCCCGCGGCCAGCCGGCCCAATCCGGCGATTTTTTCCGCCTGCAGCAGTTGCGCCTGGCTGTTTTCCAGCTCCTTGCGCATTTTCAAATGTTCCCGCAAATCGGAAAAAATGCCGACGCTGGCGATCTCTTTAGCCCCTTCCCGGATGATGGCCGCGGAAAAATTCACCGGCACTTCCTCACCCTGCTTGTTGATGAACGTCACCTGCATATTGCCCAGCCGGTCCGGGGGGCCGTATTCATGGCTGCGCAGGCGCCGCATCACTTCCGTGGCCACTTCGGAGCGGTAGAACTTGAAGAAGTTTTCCCGGTTGCCGATAATCTCCTCGGCTTTGAAGCCGAGAATGCGTTCCGCTCCTTCATTGAAGATGATAGGCACCCCTTTGGGATCCACCACCACGATGCCGTCCACGGAGCATTGAATGATATTTTGGAGAAAGGTATTGGTTTTATACAGCTCCCGGCCGATCTTGACCCGGTAACTCAAATCCCGGAGGTAGATGCAGATCAAGGTGCTGGTGCCGATGCGGGACGCGGCCATGGAGGTCTCGAAGACCCGCTGTTCTTTAGTCGGGGAGGACTTGAGGGGGTCCATGGTATTGCAGAATTGCAAATCCCACTGGTAGCCCTGCTCCACCAATTTCGCCAATTCCTGGGCGGAGCGCCGATGTTGGCCCGTGAGCACCTCCCCCAGGTCCTTGCCGATAAGTTCTTCCCGGGGCGTCTCGACGATGTTCGCCATCTTGGAGTTGGCGAACAAGACTTTCAGGTTCTCGTCCACCATCAGGATGCCTTCCCGGGTCAGTTCCGTGAGCAGGTCTATTTTCCGCTGGACCTCGACAATGGGAGTGATGTCCTGAATGGCCTCAAATCCGCCGATTACCTTGCCGAATTGATCAACGATAATGGACGCGGACACCGTCACCTGAACCTCCCGGCCCTGCCGGTCCCGCACTGCCCGCTGCACCCCGTAAACGGGTTTTTGGGAGTCCATCACCTGCTTGAGAATGCAGTCGCAGGTGCCGCACTGCACGGTGTTCAGGACCTCGCCGCAGGTCAGCTTACCCACCACTTCGTCCCGGCTGTAGCCGGTGAGCTTTTCCATCTGCTCATTAACGTGGGTCAGCACCAGGTCCGGATTCACCATAAAAAAGGGCATGGGGAAGTTGTCCAGGATGCTTGTGAGGGTGGCCCGTTGAAGCTGCATGGCGCGGTTGGCGAGGAGATCCAGGGGCAATTCCCGGAGCACCGCAAAGCAGCCGTAGGGCCGGTCCCCGTCCTTCCGGATGGGGCTGGCGGTGACAGTGATCTTCAAAGTCTCGGCCGTGGGCCCCACTTCTTTGAAAAAGAGGGGGACATTGTTCAGGGTTATCCCTGCCCCTGGGCAGAATTCCCCCTGCTCCGCCTCTTTCCCTTCTCTTTTGGCCACCAGGCGGCAGATGGGGCAAGGGTCCCCCAGGCTCAAAGAGGCGCCGAATAGCTTTTGGGCCGCGTGATTTAGAAAAACCACCTTTTCCCCATGCGCCATCAACACCGCGTCAGGGAAGTCGGCCAGTGAGGCGGAAAAAGTCTCGTCCACGGGCAACCCCTCCTTTCCCCGGCCTGGGCGGCTTGACTTTGGGGGCTTAAGTATCCGGCCTGATTTCATCGCGGCTGTTCTCCGGCATCTCTCAACGGGCGCTTGTCCCCCCGGCCCGGGGGCCGGGCTGGGAACGAGGCGCCTCAAAGGTTTCTTCCAGTACCTGCACCGCAGCTCCCAATTCCTGCTGTTTGAGGATGCCGGAGATGGAAGACACGGTGCAGCTCAAGGCCAACAGCGACACCTTGGCCCGGGCCAGGGCCTGCAAAAAAGTTGCGGCCACTCCGAAGCGATCGCCAAAATGGGGGCCGTGGAGAAATACCCCGGCCACCGGGGTGAGGCGCATGGGCCGGACCTCTGGAAGGTGCGCCTGCAAAATGCGCTGCACCTCCGGGCCCTGGTCCCCCGGAGACCCCGGCCTGAAGGTGCTGAAGGATAACAGGAAGTCCTTGCCCCCCGCTCCCGGGTTAGCCACCAGAAAAGGGACCTTCAACCCCAGTTCCCCAAAGTCTATGAGGGCCTCGGCAAATTCCTCCAGGATGGCCCGGGAAGAGATTTTGGCCCCCCAGAGGTCCAGATCGGGCTGGGGCAAAATCCAATATACCTTAATGACTTTTTCTTGATAAGTGGCCACCACCTGTTGCACCAATTCTTTGGGCGGGGGTTGGGCGTCAAAAAATTCTTCGGGAGAGGCGAACGCGGGAAAGTGAAAATGCTCGAAGAGCTGCCGCACCACCGCTTTCACCCTGCGGGACGGCAACACCACCGAGATGGCGGAAGGCGAATAGGCGAGGCCTTGCAGGATCACCCGGGCCCGGGCCAGACTGCGGATAAACGCGCCCAGGATTTCCGGGCGTTTGTCGTGGGGATAAACCGAAATCACGGCAGTGCTCGGCTGCAAATGCAGCTCACTGCCGGGGTAGGCGCGGCTCTTTACCAGGGTGAAAACCGCCACCCCCATCTCGCTGGCCGTGCAAATAACCTGGCTGTCGCCCGAAAGATGGGTAAAAAAGGTAAGGTTTATTTTTTTTTGGGCCAGGGGTGCGCAAATGTCCGCGCTTAAACAGGTCGCCCCCATGGGGGAGGAGGACACCACACAGGCGCCCTCCTCCAGGATTTTAAGGCCTCCGATTCTGATCCTGTCGCTTTTTTCCAAAGTTTGTCAGGTACATGCTGGGTTGCGTTAAACACTTAAGTTAGAGTAATCTCTCCACGGCCTGCACCAGGGTGGCCGCGTCCACGGGTTTGGGGATGAAATCCTCCGCTTCCACCGCCATCCCTTCCGCGTGGCTGTAAGTAGTCGTGGGCACCGCTTCTCCCACCGCGGTGAGCAGCACCACGGGAATGCCCCGGGTGGCCTGGTCGGCTTTCAATTCCTTGCAGAGCTGGTAGCCGTTTTTCCGGGGCATCATCACGTCCAGCACCAAGGCGTCGGGACGGCGCTGCTTAATGGCGGCCTCGCCTTCGATGCCGTCATAGGCCTTCCCCACCTCATACCCCTTGTTTTCCAGGATCATGGAAACGGTTTCCACCAGATCGGGGTCATCATCCACAATCAACACGTATTTGGCAGACATGAGACCTCTCCTTTCGCTTGGCCTATTCCCATTATGAGCACGAAATTGGAAATTACAAGGCTCATGAAATAGGTTGTTTATTTAATGTTTTCAGGCATCCCTGCCATTGACGCCCGGCCTAATCGGGCAGTTGCGGCCGGGGATATAAGCCGGTCCTTTGCACAATTTCCGGGACCTTTTCTTCCCACTCAATAGCCATGATATGGAAGCCCCGGATCCCTTCCACCTCCTTCAGCTCTTCGATCTGCTCCACCGCCAGGTTGATGCCTTCTTCGGCCTGCTTCTCCTTGGGCACGCCGCCCATGCGCTGGACAATGGCGTCCGGGACGTCGATCCCCGGCACGCGGTTTTTCATGTATTTGGCCATGCCCACGTTTTTCATGGGGGTGATCCCCGCCAGGATGGCCACTTTCTCATGGAGACCCCGATCCACCATCATCTTCATGAAAGTCTTGAAAGTATCCATGTTGTAAATGCACTGGGTCTGGACGAACTGCACCCCCGCGGCCACTTTCTTGGCCAGCCGGGAGACCCTTAAAGCCACATTGGGGCCGGCAAAGGGGTTGGCCGCGGCGCCGATGTACATCTGGGGCCGCACCTGGAACTCAAACCCGCCCAGGAGCTTGCCCTCATCCCGCATCATGCGCACGCACATGGCCAACTGGGTGGAGTCCAGGTCGAAGACGTTGGCGCAACTGGAGTGGTCCCCGAAGTGCTGGTGGTCGCCGGTGAGACAGAGAATATTGTTGATCCCGAAGGACGCGGCCCCCAGGATATCGCTCTGCATGGCGATGCGGTTGCGGTCCCGGGTCACCATCTGCAAGACCGGCTCCAGGCCCATCTGCTTGATGCGGATGCACGCGGCCAGGCTACAGAGGCGGCAGACCGAGGTCTGGTTGTCGGTGACGTTGATGGCGTCCACATAGTCCTTGATCATCTTCGCCTTGTGCTCGATTATTGCGCCGTCGGCGCTCCGGGGCGGACCTACTTCGGAGGTGACGGCCAGGTGGCCGGCGTTGATCATCTTCTGGAGTTTGCTGGGGGTCTCGGCGCTCATATCCGTAAATCCTCTCTCACGATCTTGCGGGGTCCGCCATCCCGGGAAGTGGTCCAGTCCTTGGG
>QZIZ01000026.1 GCA_003599195.1 Deltaproteobacteria bacterium
CCAATTGTTAGGCCAGGAGATTATCCTGATAATTTGATTTATGCGTTCCTAACCTTTTACCTGTCAGGCTGATCAGGGGGTTACCCGTCGTTTTTGAGTTATTAGCGTCGCCGTTCTTTAAGGGGAATCCGGGATCCAAAACGGCATCCGGGATGCCGGCATAATTGCCGTTATCCTTTTCAAAGTCTCCACAATGCGACCCTTCCTGCTGGTCCACATCATCAAAAGCAATGGCAGGGCTGCCATAGCCGGTAAGATGATTACCGCCATGGCCATCGGTCAGGTCGCCGTCTAATTTCCACAGCGCCTTGCAGCGGGGATCGGTTGAGAAGTCGTTGGCCATTTTTCCTTAAGCGGCAGATTTAATGCCGATCTCCAGGTCGTTAACTTCCTGCACGGTCCAGTTGGCCCCGGTGTTGGGGTTGTTTTGCCAAATCTTAGATTTCGACTGGGAAATCGTGGGTATGGGCAAGGAAGCGCTCTCATAATTATTGCTGTGGGTCCTGCAGGCCAGCTTGATATTCTGGGGCGTAGGCGCGCCTTCTTTATTGCATCTGACCTGCAATTGCACGCACTTAACGGCATTCACCGATCCCACGAGATTGCCGGCGCTGTATAGGTCGAGCCGGTCATTGGCATTGGTTCCCACCTGGTCATCGTTGCTGGGAGGGACTTCATTGACGCACTCCCAGTTCTCCCCGGCAGTGGGAGTCCATTGAGTGGAGTTTCCA
Source organism: Deltaproteobacteria bacterium (assembly GCA_003599195.1). GTDB lineage: Bacteria > Desulfobacterota > Desulfobaccia > Desulfobaccales > 0-14-0-80-60-11 > SURF-52. The sequence goes on from QZIZ01000026.1 coordinate 732, forward strand.
GCCCCCACGGGGACAAGGGCTTGAATCCGGGAGTCTCCGATCCACTCGGAATCATCCAGAACCAAGTCGTCAAAAATTAAGCCGGCAGAATTGGAAGAAGCTCCACCATACCGGAGGCCGAGGGCCACTTGATTGATGTTGTTCGTTGATCCTCCCCGGGTATTGCCGGCAAAATCGATTTCCATCACCCCGTTGATCTTGATCTGGGCAATACCGTTAGTGGGGTCAATCACCAGCCTGCCTTCGATCATGATCCATTCGTCAGCGGTGGCAATGGAGGCCGTGGTAGCTAAAACAGTCCCTAAAAAATTTCCTCTTCTCAAAGTTAAGGTTCTATCCGCATTAAGTACGAGACAAAGCTGACTGGTGCCGCTATCTAATACACTGAAAACCGTGGCATTATGACTGCCGCTAACAGCCATCAATCTGTGCATGAAATAAATAGTGGAAATGTTCGAAATGTTTTTTTGAACATAACCGTCATAGTTGTTGACCCGTATTTGCAAGGCATAATTGCCGCTATATTTCAAGGAATCTATAACTAACGGCGTACTATAGGCCCCGTATTTAACCACTTCCCACAGATCCAGAGAACCGCTTTCAAAACCGTCGATGAACAGCCGGCCCATGATTTAGCTCCTTAAGCAAATTGCTCCGCGGCCAAAGTCATTTCATAAGTACCCGCATTTACCCCATCATGATTGATAATGCGGGCATGTAGTTCCCGGGAGAAATCCTTATCCTGGAGCCAGAAGGGCAGCCAATCTTCGAAATCGGCCGCCGGGTCGATCCCTTCCGCCTTGTAAAGCAAATCCGCGTCCAGGAAGGTATCCCGGCCATAAAGGTGCAAATCATAAATCCCTGTGGCCGTTCCCCCGGTTTCCCGGATTTTCAGGTAATGGGCCAGGCCCCGATTGATAAAACCGGTGAGATTGAAGTCAACAGTGGTCCCGGCGCCCAATGCCAGGTCCGGCCAGGTCTTGGAAATATCCTGGGTCCCCACGCCAGTAACCTTTTCCAGGTAACCGATGAGAAAGACCCGGATATAGGCGGTATCCGCGCCGGAAGCGTTGAGGAAATACTGGCACTCATTATTCTCATCCAGGGGCAGGACGATGTTCAACAGCCGGTATTGGCCCTCGGCCACGGTAAAGGCCAGGGCCGGAGAAGCCGGGCTCCCCTTCTTTTTGAATAGCCCCCCATCCCCAGACCCGGTATCCCAATACTGGACCCGGAGGATAGCCGCCGCCACTCCCAGGGGGGCGCTGATCCAGGGAGATAAATCCAGGTCTTCGTAATCGATGGAAGGCCCCCTGCCCAATTCTTCCAGGACCAGGGGCGGGTCTTCAAAGGGGACGTATTTGGTTAATTCCTGGGACCCCAAATCCAGGGTAACGTCCCCCAGTTCCTTCCAGGAGGCCCCGCCGTCTTCGGTATATTCCCATTTGCCGGTGTCCCGGTTGAACTTGAGAGCGGCATTGGGATTGTCCCCATTTTCCACTTCCAGCCCGGCCCGTCCGGTGGGGTTGCCTGCGGCATCGTGGTCAATGGTAAAGGTGGGGGCCGTGGTCCCGGTATCCGTGCCCTGGGTATGGCCGCCGCCCCCGCCCCCGGTCCCGGCGATGGCCGGGGTGCGCTTGTCGGTAACCCCGGTAATCCCGGCCCCATCGGCAGTCACCTGGTAAAGGGGGATGCGCCCGGAAGTAAAGCCTGCCTGATTGGCGCTTACCGTGCCGGTGGCCGGGTCGACTTCCACATAATTGGTTTGGGAAGCCGCCAAAGTAACTTGGCCTGCCGGGGTGTCGGTGATGACGGAATCATTTCGGACCTGGCCGGCCTTGAACTTAAAATTCAGGCCGCTATGGGGAAGGTCCTGGGCATAATAACCGCCAAAGATATCCTGGCCCTGCTCCAGTTCCTCCAGGCGGTCGGCCACCCGGGTGAAGTTCTTGCCCTTGGCCGCGGAAGTGAGCAGGTCGGCATAATCATCACCGTCAAACAGGATATTCACCCCGGGGTAGAGGGCTTTGGTGGAAACGGTATGAGTGGCGGCATCCCATGAAAATTGCCGGGTGGTGGTGACATCGGCGGCGGAGGAGACCAGGGGGTTCCCGGCAGCGTCAAGATTGAGGTAATAGGTGCCGGTGTCTTTGCCCGCCATGGAGAGGGTGGAGGCCGCGGTTTTGCGGTAAAAGGCGCCATCACCCCAGTAGGCCCCGGCCCCCACCTGAAAATTGTAATCCGGTCCGGTGAGCTGGCCTTCGGCAAAATCATAGGAATCCCGGCCGATGATACCTTTGCGGTCATAGATCTCCTGAAGGCCGTAAGGCACGGCCAGGCCGCCTGATTGCCCGGTGAGCTGGCCCAGGATCTGGTTCAGGGTGGTCTCGATGAGTGCGTAGTTGGCCTGATGACGCTCGATATAATCCGTCATGCCAAAGACCCATTCCAGAAAGAGGCTTACCTGATTGGCCATCTTCAGTTCTCCAGGATCTCTAATAAGGCCCCGCCCGGGGTAAAGCGGCCCTGGACCCCGTAAGGCAGGGCGCCGTAACCGGTCCCGGGCCCTAAGGTTCCCAATTCCCCGTAGGTGAAAGGGCGGACGATCTTGCCGGTCCAGTCTTCGCCCACGACCCGAACCATGTCTTCCGTGTAGCTCAGATAAATCACATGGCCCAGGCCCCGGCTGGTCTTGGCGAGTCCGGCGATGCACCAGCGGCCGTGGTTCATGCGCCTAAGGGCCACGGCCTTGCCCTGCTCGGCGTAGATGATCTCCCGGTTGTTGCAGGCCACCGGGACGTTGCGCAGTACTTCCGGCTCGCCGATGTCCACGTCGCAGGCCCACATCCAGGATTCGCCGTCCGCATAGAACTGGTAAAAAGGGCTGGCGATCATCCCCACTTTCTCCCCTTCCGCCTTGAGGATGGCCCAATCGATGATTTTTCTTATGCTCACGGGGTCATCACCTTGAAGCCCTCCAAATTCAGGATGGGCACTTCCCCCCGGCGCACGGCCTTACTCATGCCGGAGATCATAAATTTCCGGCCGTCCGGCAAAACCAGGATGTCCCCGATTTCCAGCGCCAGGTCGTCGTCAATAAGGAGCTTCCGGGGGTAGGCGTTGGACTTTTCCCAGATATGCTCCAGGATGGCCAGGCTGTCTGCCTGTTCATAGCTCCCCAGAAAATCGTTTTTGATGACCCTTTCGTTTTCCTCCCAGTACTCCAGCCCCTCCTCGATGGCCACGCTTTCCTTTTCCAGATAGGCGTAGTCATAGGGGGTGCCCCAGATTTCATATTGGGCGCTCCCCAAGGACATCATGATGAGCATAATGGCGCCCATGGCCTGGGCCTGGAGCAGCCGGCCCCAGGAGATGGTGAAACCGAAGGGGAGAGTAATGCCGGTGCCGCTCATGGGAGCCACCTGCACCGGCTGGCCGCCGCTGGTCTGGTCGGGAATAGCGGCCGCGGCTATATATTCCAGGAGCATCACCGTGGCCAAAATCGGCACCCAGACGGCGATGTCCACGTGGATCTCGCCATGAAATTCATCCTTTTCTTCATAGCGTTCCGTGCCCACGGGGAGAATCCCGGAATTCACCGACTTGAGCACCTTCATGGAGGTGCCGGAGGCCCGCTGCTTGCGGTCTTCGCTCCACCAGCACTCCAGTTTTTCGTGCATGGAGAAGAACCCGGTGGTCACCTGGGCCTGGCCCAGCTTCTGGTAGGGGCCGTCCACCCGTTCCAGAGCGGCGTCCAGAAAGACCACCTTGATCTTGTTGATGGTGTCCTGGCTCCTCTCCGGGATCTGGTAGTCGTGGATGCGGATATAATCCGGAAGCACCCGGTCCGGGAGCCGGTGCATATTTTTGTCGATGCAGGTGAGCCGGCCGTCGCCGTCGAAATAGGGGACCTTGCCCACCGTCTCCAGGATGGTGCACACCGCGTCCCAGGGAGACATCTGGGCGATCTGGTTGACCTTATGGCGCAGCTGCAAGCCCAGGACCGGAGGGATGCGGATTTCTTTGGGGTCAAGCCCCAGGAAATCTTTGGCGATGTCGTACAGAAAAACCCCCAATTCCGTCCCCACCGTATATTCCTTGCTGGTGATCTTGCGGCGTTTCAAGCTCTGGGAATTTTCCCGGCTGTAGGCCGTCACCTTAGCCACCAAGCCTTGAGACTTCCGGACCTTTTGCCAGCCGATCTGCCCCCTAATCAGCCCGGTGAAGGTCCAGGGCCAGAGGTCTGCCGCCACCCTCCCGTCCCCTTCTTTCAGCCGGATGATGGCGCCGTCTCGGAGATAAGCTCTTTCCGTGCCGCTGTCGGGATGGAACAGCCCTTCCGGGTCCCCCAGGGTGAAAGAGAGCTTGGCTGGGGTCCAGCTGATGTTTTCGCAAAAGGGGGTGAGGTCGTAAGGCACCTGGGCATACTCCCCCCGGACGATCTCCCCAAGGGAATCAAGAGAGGGATCGAAGGCGTAGATTTTGTAAGCGGGCCGCCTCTTGCCGCTGCTCAGCGCCTCTTCCAGGGTCTCAGTTAGCGGCCGCACTCAAGCCTCCCCAATGATCCGAAAGGTGAAGACCACTTCGCCGGTGATCAGTCCCTCCCGGATGGCCAGGTAATCCAGGCTGACCGTGTCCTGGCCGCCTGCGCTCAAGCTTTCGATTTCGATGTTGTACGCTCTGTTGATCCGGTCCTTGGGGGTCCAGGTGATGTAGCCGGTTACTGGAGGGTTGGCGAAGTATTCCCACAGGCGCCGGAAGAAATAAGCTTCCATGCGGCTTTGCTTGTCCGAGCCGGACCAGATCTCCCGGACAGGCCGGTCCTTGAGATACCCCGGCCAGCGGGCCAGGCTGTAATCGGCCAGGGTCATCTCGCCTTTAAGAATCGGCCGGGCCGTCAAGGGCGCGGTATCAAAGTTTTCCCACTTGTCCGGGTTCTGGCCATAGATCAAAGGAGGGAGGGTATCCCCGGGATACCGCAACTCCCTTAAGGCCAGGGACCCGGCGTTTTCCGGGAGCAGGACCAAATCCACCGTTTCCTGGTAGACCTCGGGCGGCTCCTGGATGGTAAAAGTCGTCTGGGCCGTGAGCTCTGCCATTTACGCTCCCTCCCCATCGGTGATGACGGCGCTAATTTTCAAGGTGTCGCTGCCAGGCCCCGGGGCCCGGTACCGGAAGGTGGCCCCGCCGCATAGTTCCGCGCCGGACATGGGCGTAAGCAACTGCCCGGTGGCCGGTTCCAACAGTTCCCCGTGGAGCAGGTAGCTGGCCACCCCTTCCCCGGTATCCCCGTACAAATGGGCCACGAACCTTACCAGGTCCCCGGTCCGGAGCCGGGAGACCGGCACCGGCTCGGTGAGCCCGGCCACCCGGTACAAGGGATAATAAAATTCCAGCTGGCACTGGCAGGCGCCGTCTTCTGCGTCCGGCCGCTGCCGGAAGACCGCCAGGCGCTTCCGTTTGGTGTCAAAGGCGCACAGGTAATTGACGGCATCGGGCGACGGGTCCTGGACGGAGGAGAGCATCTCCCAGCGGGGGATTTGATAATTGGCCTTGGCGATCAAGCCGTTTTTGGTGATGGCCCAGCAGTGCTTCCGGTCTTCGTAAGCCAGGTACCCCAGGGGTTGCGGCAGCCGCAGCTGGCCTTTTAAAAACGGCGTCCCCGAGATATCCCAGGTCTCCAGGTACCAGGAGCCCACCCCAGCAATAATCTTGTTTTCCCGGTTTACCACCGCAAAATTGAAAATCCTTTGGGGATTCCAGGTCCAGGGGTTGATTTCCCACATGCCGGAAGCATGGGTCAGAGTGCTCGATTTGACCTCCGAAATGGCATAGCAGCTCCGCCAGGTGGTATAGATGGCGCCGTAGCTGCCGGGCCCGGCATGATTGGCCCAGGCCATGGCAAAGATACTGGCCGGGGACCTCCCCAGGAAGGCCCCGGTGACCGGATCCCATTCATAACGGTAGACGGCCCAGCCGGGCCAATGGTAGATACTGAAAGTGGCGAAACCCACCAGTTTATCGGTCCCCGGATCATAGAAGAAATGTCCCAGAGAATTGAGGGACTCGTCATAAACCCGGGGAGGTGTCACCAGGTAATCGTTGTAATGGATAAAGGGAGCCACCCCATCCCAAAGGTGGTAGGTCAGGCAGGGGGCTTTTACGGAAATGGGATAAAGCGCCATCAGACGATTACCTGCACCTTGACAGTTTCTTCCCCGGTGGTGTCAGTCGGGCCAAAATAAAAATTTTCCGCCACGCCCTGGGCGTCGGTCTTGCTCTTGTCTTTCCAAAGGCTCCCCCGGGGCGGGGTTCCCAGCAACTGCCAATGAATCCAGTAGTCCGGGCAGGGCTCACCCATGTCGCCGGTGAGTTGGGTCCTCACTTTCTTCCCTGAAAGCCAGTAAGGGTTGCCCTCCGGGCTGAAGGCCGGGGCCGACAGGACAGCCGGGACAGGAGTAATCAAATAAATCCGGAGCTTCCCATCTGCACCCAGGACCACCACCAGGTTGTGCCGGCAGTCAAAGGCCGCAGCCGTGAAAGGCTCCACCCTACTTTGCCAGACCAGGGCCGGGATAAGGTAATCCACCAGGGCCACCTTGCCGCTTGTCTTATGGAAAGCCATGGCCTTCCCCGGGCTGACATAAGCCAGGGAATCGTATGAAGGGCCGCCCGGCACCTGAATTTGCCCGGTCTGCAGGCCGTCAGCCAGCCGGAAGATTTTGATCAGCCCGTTGTAATTGTTGTGCAAAAAGAGCCCGGCCACTTCGTCCAGGTAATCTCCGGCCCGCCAGGTCCCGAACGGAATCTTCCAGGCCGGATTGAGGACCTCCGCCAAACTGGGCTGGCCGGTGATTTCATCCGCGGCGTAGCAATCAAGGGGAGAGGTGGTATAAGGAAACCAGAAATGCCGCCCCCCCTGGCGGTTCCCCAGGGACCAGTAGGAAACGGGATTGCCGATGTTCACCTGGGTCCCGTCCCGGAAGACCTTGTCCACCCTGGTGAAATTGAGGAGAAAAAAGGCGTCCCAGGAGGCGAGATAACAAAACCCCCCCGGCTGCACCCCGGAGGAAAAACTCACCACCTTCGTGCTGGCATAAATCTGCTCCATCATCAGGCCGCCCTCACCTTTACCCGGTCGATCTTCCCGGCAAGCCCCGGATCAATCGGGGCCAGGTAGATATTAACCGACAGCCCTGCTTTATCGGCCCTGGTGACCGGCCAGCGCAATGATCCCAGAGGCGGGCCTTCGCCGGTCCCCGGGTCGTAAGAAACCAACTCCCAGAAAAGAGCCTGCTCCGGGGTATCGGCGATCACCGTGATCACTCCGCCACCTTTGATATGGGGAGAGAAAGGGGCCAGGATCTGCATCATGCCCCTCCCATTTGCAGCAGGTTTTCAAAATATCTTTCCAGGTAGCCGGAGAAAGCCTTCTCCAGGGCTTCTTCCAGGCCGGGGATGGTCACCTTCAAAGCAAGTCCCTTGATGCCCCGGGTATTTTCTTCAATTTGCTCCAGGATTCCATTGGTGGGTACCAGGGCGTCTTGGAGGCTTGCCCCTATCTCGGCGATGGGGATGGAGGTCTCCCCGGCAATAATCCCCCGCACCGCCTCGTGCGCGGTGACCCCGGAAGTCACCCCGGAAGGAGACCAGGAAGACGAGCCCCCGCCGCTGGTGAGGAGCATCCCGATCAAGCCGATAACCCCCATGATGGCGCTGCTGACGGCGGTCCCCACCTCGCCGAACAGGTTCTTGAAGCCTGAAACCAACAAGCCTTTAAGCTGCTCCAGGCCCGGTTTCATAGCTTCGGTAAAAATACTCTTGAAGATGTTGTGGGCCGCCTGCTTCAGGTTCTGGCCGCCCTCCATCAAGGCGTCTACCAGGGAGCTGACCCCCTGGGTGATGGCGGATGCATAACCGCCGAATTGGGTATCCGCCTTTTTCGCCTGATAGTTCGCTTCCAGGACCTGGAAGAATTCCGGGGATGCTCCGGCCTTGAGCGCCTCCTGCTTGGTCCGTTGCCAGTCCAGGTAAAGCTTTTGTAATGCCGCCTCTTGCTGGGAAATGGCCCCCAGGAGCACCCCGGTCTCGATACTCAAATCCTCAGCCTGGCGTTTGTACTGCTGCTGGACCTCAACTTGCCTTTTCAGCTCTTCCGTGACCTTCTTTTCCCCTTCGAGCTTCACCCGGGCCGCTTCCGCCGCCAACTGCGCCATCACCATCCGGTGCTTGGCCTCTTCCTGCTGGCGCAAGTACCCGGCCATTTCCGGACTGATCTCCTGGCGGTTGATGTCCGCCAGTGAGTCCCGGTGGGCCTGGATTTGAGCGGCCTTCCTCTTTTCGATTAGCCCCAGGGCCGCATCGGTCTCTTCCTTTTGCAGGTCCTGGAGCCTGGCGTAATAGGTCTGGCCGTCAATGAGGCCCTCGGCGAGGGCCTTTTCCAACTCCGCCTTTTTCTTCTCATTGGTGGATTTCAACAGCTCCAGGGAATCCTGGGCCGCCTGCACTTCCGCCTGGCGCTGCTGGTCCAGGACTTTGAGGTAAGCGCCGAAGAGGTCTTCTTCTTGGGCACTCTTTCCGCCCTTGTCCTTGGGCTTGCCGATATATTGCTCTTTCTCCGCCCTTTCTTTGGCCTCTTTGGCTTCCCGGGCCGCCCGCTCCTCCGGCGTTTCGTACTCGGGGAGTACCGGAGGCATCCGGGAAGGCGCGGTGAATTTCCGGTAGCGACCTTCAATGGCCCATTTCTGGTCCTCTTTGAGCAGCTCCTGGTACTTCTTCACGGTCAGGCCCCGGCGACGGGCTTCATCTGTCAGGTTCAGGTTGGCCGTGTCCATCTCCCCGGACATCCGGTCCCGGTCCCGGCTCTCCTGAATATTCTGGGCGAGCCCTTTATCCGCCCGCCAATCGGGAGCCTGTTTTCGTAACTCCTGAATTTTTTTCCAGGCTTCATAAAAGCCAATGAGAGTTATGGTAATGGCCAGCCGCCAGGGGCCACCCACCAGGGTCTTGAGCCTCCCCAAGAGGGCGGCCAAAATTCCCACCTCCGCTGCGGTTTTCTTAAGCGACCCCCCGAGCACCATGAACCAGCCGGCCGCCTTGGAAGCGATATAAAGTTCTGCCAGTCTTTTTAAAAGCTCCTTGTTTTCGGCAATGAAGGCCCCGATATCCCTAATGCCGGTGGCCAGCCACCTCACCCATTCGGCCCCGGTTCTCCCCCACTCCGCCAACCGGTCCTTGTTGGCCTTGGCCCAGGTTTCCAAGTCCTTGTAGCCCCTGGTCATTTCCTGGACCCAGGCCAGGAAGGCCGGCTGAAAGATGGGCCACAGGGCGTTCTTGGCTTCCTCCGCGTACCGGGCCAGGCTGGCCAATTTTTTGCCCACGGTTTCATCGGCCGCGGCCGCGGCCCCGGCGAACCTGGTGGTCTTTTCCAGGACCTCGTTTAAGAGCAAATTGGCCTTGGTCACCGCGCCGATCTGCTCTTTATTCACCCCCATGGTCTCAGACCATTTCTTCATCAGGTCATCGATGTTGCCGACATTGATCAGGAGCCGCTTAAGGGTCTCCTGCTCGCCGCTGATCACTCCCTGGATGATGCGGCTGAAGGCCTCGGAAGTATTGACGTTGGCGACCACAGCGATGTCCCGGGCCCGGGTGGCCAGCTCGGCGAGCTTCGATAAATCGAGGCCCGCGGACATGAACTTGGTGGCCCCCAGCATGGCCTCCTGGGTGGTGATCCCGGCTTTTTTGAGCTGGTCCACGTAGAAATCGAGTGTTGCGGCCGAGACCCCGGCGTTTTTCCCCACCTGGTACATGGCCACCGATAAAGATTCCGTCCGGGCCCCGATCATGGCCGCTTCCCGGGAGAATTCCTTCAGCCTTCCTAAGATCTCGTAAAGGCCCACGGCTACGCCCGCAAAGGTCAGGGCGCGCTTCACCTGAGCCCCCACCTCCTGGGCCATGCCCTTGAAGGACTTGAGGTCGTTGCGGCCGTCAATCAGACCCTTCTTGAGGTCAGTGACGTCCGCCTGGAGCTTGGCGACCAGGACTCCCAGTTCTTCGCTCATTTAGCTTGGTCTCGTTTGCTTACCGGCAAATTCCTGAACCATTGCAGGGCCCGAGAACTCATGAGGCGTTTTCCAGACCGGGAAGATTCACTCTTTTCACCTTCTTCCATTGCCTTGAGCCAGGTTTCCAGGACCCGGCCCTTGCCCCCGGCCAGGGCCAGGTCCAGGGCGTTACACACGGCCACGGAAAACCCCAGGGTAGCTTCGATCATCGTTCGCCGCTTGTTCTCCCGGGCTGCCCGATGGAGGTTTTTCAGGAGCCCCACCGGGTAGCCGTCCAGAAGTTCGTTTAAAGAATGGCCCCGGCTAATCAACTCTTCCAGGGCCAGGGTTAAGCTTAAGGGGTGGCGGTCCTGGCGCCGGGCATCCTCCCCGCCACCAGGCTTGATAAGTTTTTTAGGGGACCGGTGTTCTGGAGCAAAATTTTCATGCCCACCACCGCGGCCAGGCCCCAATCCATCTCTTCCGCTTCCTTAAGGTCGAGCCTTAAGGTGGCAGCAATCAACAGAGGCAACTCCGGGAGCACCGTTTCCATGGCCTCCAGACCCCGCTCCAGAAAAAAGGTGTCCAGGTTCTCCACGGTCAAGCCCTGTTCCAGGAGCTTGGCGACGATGACCTTCAAGGCCGGGTAGACCGCCTGGAACTGCTTCAGAGTCCAGGGTTTGATGGTATAGGCGCCGATCTTGTCTTCGGCGAAGAGCGCGGCCACCTCGTTTTCCTCAACGATGGGCATCTTGGTTTCCTGATCGTTTCCGTCCACATAGCCTCCTTAAAAGATTAAACTTCGTTCAGCATCACCACCCGGCCGTAAGGGTAGTCCGGCGTGGCGCTGTAGTTGTCCAGGACCTCCAGGGTCATGGGGACTTCCAGGGTCTTCTTGTCGTCCAGGGTCAGGGCCCCGTTGGGCTTGAGCTGGCACTTAGGAATCTCGATATCGAAACGCAGGCCCCGGCCTTCCGCAGGGTGGCACTCCAGCCTGGCCGCGCCTTCCACAAAGTTCCCGGCCGCGATGGGGAAGCGGAGAGCGGTCCAGGTGGTGTAAGTGAAGCTCACCATCACTTCTTCCCCATCGGCGATATTGCCAGCGGCCAGGCGGCCGACACGGCCCACCAGGCGGCCGTCAACGCCTGCCCGCCCAGGATCCAGGATGTAGTCCACGTTTTGAACCAGGTTTTGCCGGAAGCAGTTCACCGTGGCCGCGGTGGTGACCGCGGTGGCCTTGACCCGGATGAAGTAGCCGGTGTAGGCGTTCACCGTGGTCTTGACCCAGTCAACAGGGGGGGTGAAGGTGATGGGGCCATCGGCGTCCAGGTTAGCGCCGGCCCCGGAGACCGCCAGGGTCTGCCAGGCGCTGCCGTTCCAATACTCCCAGGTGAGGCCGGTATAAGCCCCGTTCACCGCCAGGTCTGTGTAGACTTCCTGGAAGGGTGTGTTTTTGCCCAGATAGAGGACATCGTCCGCGTCCTGGAGGGCATCGAAAGGCGTCCCGGCCTCGGTGTCGGCCTCCACCGAGAGATCCTGATAAGCGGCGCCATCGAAGCGGAAACATTTGTCCAGGAACTGGCGTACGGTCACCGCGGAGAGACCGTATTTGCCCAGGGAAGAAAGGATCAGGCTGACGAGCGTCACCTTCTGGTCCGTCACCTGGCCGGTCCCGGCCCCCATCAGTTCGGTGGGCCCGCCCTTGAAATAGGCCGCCAGGTTCTCCGCCACCGGCTCGTCCAGCTTGAACTTCATGGTCAGCTCTTCTTCAATTGGGAAGACCTTATCCACCCGGCGCTTGCCCGAGCGGTTGGTGTAGTGTTTCAACTCCTCGGTCTTGGGGTCGAGATCCAGGTCCACGATGTTCCCCAGGTCCCGCTCGCCGGTGCCGGCATCGAAAAAGAGCTTGATGCCCCCGGGGATGGTGAGGTTTTCGGTGCTGGGAGGCAGCATATTTTGTCACCCTCCTTAATAACTGGTGCTGAAGGCATTCCCGGAGGAATGCGCGTAGGTAACTTGATAGATTAGGACCAATTCCCCGAAAAGCTCGTTGGCCAAAGCCTTCCTGGTGGTCAGTTCCTGGATGTTCACCGCTTTTCCTGCCAGGGCTGCGGGACGAGCCATAATCTCGTGGACCCTCCCGGCGATGGTGTCGGCCAGGTCCGAGAAGGCGGTGAAACCATGGTCATTTCCTGGCGTTAGTCTGATAAACACCGCCATGGTGAGCCGCATCACCCCCAGCATCAGCCGGTTCCGGGGCTTCCGTTCCTCCTCGTCCCAGAAGAACAGGGCCGGGGTCTTCACCTTCTCCAAGTCCACGTTCAGGGGCGGGCGGCGGTGCACCGACCCCAATTCGGGAATGGCCTGGAGCATGGTCTCCAGGGTCCGCAAAACCTGGGTCTTGATGGTGTCCGCCATTAACCAACCTTCAACGCCTCTTTCTTCAGGGCCGCCAGGAACCGGGGCTTGGCCCAGAGGATCAAATCGATGTGGGGGTCGATGCGGCGCTTGACCACTACCGATTTCTTCAGGATGAAGAGAGGAATGATCTCCCCCTTCTTCACCGTCTGCCCAGCGGCGGCTCGCTGGCGCACCCCTTCGGTGGTCCCACGCTGTCCCCCGTGGTAGCCGAAGATGACGCCTTTATTGATGAAGGTCGGGCCCCAGATGGGGTCCAGCGGCCCGCCCTTGGCCACCCCAGCCGGGGTCTTAGCGAAGTCCGTGGGGATGGCCAGAAACTGCTTGATCTTGGGGGTGATGGTCACCGCGGTGCCCCGGGGCCCGAAATGCACCCCGGCATACTTCACCCCCGCGTTTACCGCCGCGGTGATCAAATTCGGCGTGGCCGCGTCTACCTGGGCCGGAGTGGGGACGATCTCCCGGCTTAAAGTGCCGGAGCGCTTGGCCAGGGAGTTATCCGTGGTGCCCCCGGTCAGGTGCTGGGTCTGGAGTTTGCGCACCACCTGCGCCAGGGTCTTGTTCAACACCCCCGCCACCTGCTTCACCAGGTTCTTCTCCAGAACTTCCAGGCTCTTGATGGGGTCTTTGGCCATCAGCCGGGCCTCCTGCGGTAGCGGAGCAGGGTGTTCTTAACCGAAGAAAGAAATTCGCCCACGTCCATCTTTTGGACGGAGCCGTCCGGGAAGGCTACGGCCTGGAGCCCCGGGTCGTTCCTCCGGCGATACTCGTAGGCCACCTGGGTGCACACCGCCTGCTGCAGGTCCTCTGGGATAGGGGTGTATCCTGCAGGCGGCTCGGCCCCTTCCTCCAGGAAGGGATCGAAGCCCCCGGTGTAGGTCACCCGGACGGCCCCTTCCCCGTAAGGCCATTCCCCGCCCCGGTAGAGCACCATGCCGGTGGCCGCCTCAAAAGCGTAGCTGCTTTCGCTCAACTGCGACCCAGCCGCCCAGTTCCAGGTGTCGGAGCAGATGATGGAGGCAATCCCCGCCACTGGCAGGGCCCGAGGGTAAAGATACCGACCGCCGCCATCGTGGAATTCAACCCGTTCCTTTTTCTCGAACTCCCGGTTGCACAAAGTCTCGGCCCGCTTGGAAACCGCGGTGATCAGCCAGCTAAGCAGATCATCCGCTTCCGACCCCAAGGGGGTATCGCCCTGCAGCAGGGCCTTGACGTTGGCCAGGGTAGTCAGGTCCATGACAGGCTCACTTGGTCTGGGCTTCGTCCTTCTTCATGGCCCGGTCTTTCGGAGGCTCCGGGACTTCCTTGGTTTCGGGCTTGGCGGCGGGATCAGGCTTATCGTTTTTCCCCGGCTGCGGCTCGCCGTTAACCGGCTCGATCTTCCAACCCTGCTCCTCCAAGACCTTGGGGGTGGGTTCGAACACTTCCCCGCCCTTCACGACGTTTCCCTTCCCCAGGTGGACCACATATGCGTCTCTAACCCGATATTGCATTGTCGACTCCTGTATGTTGAAGGGGAGCCAGTCCTACCGGCTCCCCGGCAGTTAGGCGATCTTGGCGTCGCTGCACAGGCAGAAACTCTCGGTGTGCCTCAGCCCGATGTCCACGTCAGCGATGATCCGGATCCAGGTCTGGTTGGCCGCGAACGCGGTGCCCGCCTGGTCCGAGGCCAGGATCTGGAACCCCGCCCACTGGCCGATCAGGAGTTCCGCCCAGTTGGCGAAGAAGAGCTCGGTGCAGTTGGTGGCGGTCCCCTTCACCAGGTTCACAGGGACCTGGGTGGTCATACCGAAGCGGTACCCCAGGTAGGCTTCCAGCTGGGCGTCGCTGAAGGGCGCCAGGATGTACTCGCCGGAGAGGTCGCCGCTGAACTGGGCGATCTTGAGCTTTTTGAGCCGCCTGCGGATAGCCGGATGGAACACGAAGCCGAGTTTCCCCCGGAGCGCATTGTCCACGCTGAGCTCGTATTCCATGTCCGTGAAGGTGTCGAAGTCGGCCAGGCCCCCGTTGTCTCCCAGGATCACGTTGTTGATGCCCGGGGTGTTAGCGATGCCTAAAGGCTGATCGTCCGTGCCGGTGCCCCGAAGCGCCGCCATGTCGATGGCCAGCCCCAGGGCGATGGCCACGTCCTGGCGCACCATCTGTTCCGCCGAGGGGTTGGACATGCGGATCA